>JALRCA010000236.1 GCA_023257515.1 Aeromicrobium sp. | reverse complement strand
TCGAGCTCGATCTCCTTGGCGATGGAGACACCGTCGTTGGTGATCGTGGGGGCGCCCCACTTCTTCTCCAGGACGACGTTGCGGCCCTTGGGGCCGAGCGTGACCTTGACGGCGTCGGCGAGCTGGTTCATACCGCGCTCGAGACCGCGCCGGGCTTCCTCGTTGAATGCAATGGACTTGGCCATAAGTGCTGACTCTCCGCGTGTGCGTGGATCGTGGGTGGATCGGGGGTGCCCGCGACGGACGGCCACGCGACGGCGACGAACCCTGCTCGTCGAGCCGCTGACCTCACCGGACCGATCCAGTTAGCACTCTCACTATATGAGTGCCAATCAACCGTTGGCAATCGGGTCCCGCGAGTGCCAGATCGGCCGGCGTCCGATCAGACGCTGAGCAGCAGGTACAGCCCCGTGAACGTGTAGCCGACCATCAGCACGAGCATCGCGAGCTGACCCGTCAGCCGGTGCGAGCGCGGCAGCAGGACGAGCGCCTTGTCGTGGGCCGCGACGACGGCGAGCACGTGGCCCACGACGACGCACAGCACCTTGATCATCGCCAGCGTCGAGGTGTGGGTCGACAGGACGTACGACACCGACGGGTCACCGAGCCAGCCGCGACCGAGGGGGTCGAGCAGCGCGAACGCGACGGTCTGCCCCTTCTCGACCAGGTAGGTCAGGTAGTGGGCGAAGACGTAGCCGACCACGATCGGCACGAGCGAGTGGGCCAGCAGACCGGGCAGCTCGCCGCGGCGCTCCGCGGAGATGCCCCCGGTGGCGCGTGCGGCGAGCTGGAAGAGCAGCGCGACCAGGACGCAGAAGCCCACGAGGGTGGCCGTGCGGTCCATGCCGGACAACGACCTGGACTGCCAGAACGCCGACGCGGAGAAGCTGTCGTAGGCCGTCGAGCCGAGCAGCACGCCGAGCAGCGCGACGAGTCCGGGAGCGACCGGGAGCGTCGGCAGGGTCCGCAGGGAGTTGTGCCAGCCCCAGCGGCGACGCACCTGGCCGGTCCCGGGGTCCTCGGTGTCGCGCACGAAGGGCGAGAGTCGCGCGACGATCGCCGAGTAGACGTCGAACGGGTCGCCTCGGTCGAACCAGCGCGGGCCCAGCACGACGCCGGCCACGACGGTGACGACGACGTAGGTCGCCACCCACGTGCGCACCGCGGTGACGCTGCCCGCGTCGGGCGAGGCGAGCTCGAGCCAGACGAACGCGAGGAGGCCGACGACGGCCGGCCAGTAGCCGAGCGCCTCGGGGTAGCGCACGAACCCGTCCGGTCGTCCGGTCAGACGACCCACCAGCGCCTGGATGCTGCGCCACGGCGACAGGTCGCGCCACACGTGGCCGGCGACGAGCGCGAGCGGCACCAGGCCGACCCACACGTAGACGTAGAGCGCGCCGACACCGCCGTTCCCGGCGTCGTCAGGACCCAGGAAGAGCGTGCCGATCCACCACAGCGCCACGACCGCGCCCACCACCGCGAGCCACGGTCGGCGGCGCGGCGCGGACACCGCGACCTCGCCGTCCAGCCGCGGCTCACGCCACGCGAACGCCAGGACCGCGAACGAGATCGTGAGCGCCCACGAGGCGCCCACGAGCGCGTACATGAACGGGATCGGCAGATCGGTCGACCCACCGAGCCCGTGCTGAGGGAGCAGCAGGGACACGACTCAGGGGCGCACGACGAGCTGGGCGATCGTCGCGTCGGCGTGGTGCGCCTCGACCGCGACCTGGCCCGGCGTGTCGAGCGTGAACGACTTGCTGACCGTGTCGCCGGCCTCGACCTCGTAGGTGTGCTCGGGGTCGGAGTGGACATGGATCTCCTCGTCGGCCCTCGCCGAGATCCGCAGGGTCACCTCCTGCCCGACCTTCACCTCGACCCGGTCGCCCTGCGGCGTGACCTTGCCGTCGGCGCCGATCGTGATGTCGACCGTCACGCCGTCCTCGGCCGGCGCCTCGGAGCTCTCGCTCGCACTGGCCGACGGGCCCGCGGACTCGCTCGCGCGGGCGTCGGTGTCGTCGCCGCCCCCGCAGGCGGTCAGCCCGACGGCGAGCACGGCGGCCAGGGCGGTCGTGGCGATCGTCTTCACTGGGCTGGTCCTCATTGGGCTGGTCGTCACTGGGCTGGTCGTCCTCACTGGGTGTCCTCCTCGTCGAAGGCGCGCTCGATGATCTCGCGCTCCTTGCGCTCGTCGACACGGTCCTTGCGGGCGATGTAGAGCACGACACCCACCACGACGACCGCCGGCACGAAGGCCGGGATCGCCAGGAGGGCGGCGTGGTGGGCGAGCAGCTGCTCGCCCACGGGCGTCACGTCGATGACGTGGCCTTCTGCTCGGCCCGGCGACGCTCCGCCTCGGCCTCGATCGCCCGGCCGACCCGCGAGGTGGCGACCGCGATGCCCGCGAGCATCGCGAGGCTGCAGAGCAGGACGACGGCGTTGGCCGCGCCCCAGAGCCAGCCCGGACCGTCGAAGTTGCGCTCGCGCTGCAGGATCTCGATCTCGGGCACGAGCTTTCGGTCGATCGTCGGCGAGGCCGGCACCTCCTTGGCGCCGAGGGCCTCGTCGGCGGGCATGAAGATCGGCACGGCGGTCAGCATGCGACCGTCCTGGACGCGGACGAGCGTCTTCCAGTTGCCGCCGACCGGCACGGGCTTGGTGGACTCCCACGTCGTGTCGCCGGTGCGGCGCAGGCGGTCCGTCACGACGCCCTCGCCGCCGCCCTGCCAGGCCGTGATCTGGACCCAGGCGGGGTGGTCGTCGACCAGGCCCTCGGGCAGGGTCACGTCCGCCACGATCTCGGGCGCCTCGTCGGTGCCGACCTGCTGCGTCGTGATCTTCGCGCGGGCGTCGTCGGGCACGGTCGCGTGCAGACCGTTGCCGACGGCCACGGCGGTGACCAGGATCGAGGCGGTCACGATGACGCGACCGATCGCGCGGTTCCTGGGCAGGCGACCCTGCAGACCCATCGCGAACAGGGCGCTGCACAGGCCCGCGCCGATCGCGACCGGCACGCTCATGGCGAGCGACTCGACCCACACGTCGCGTGGCCACGGGAACTGGAAGACGAGGTCGTTCCAGGCCTTCTCGACGACGAAGCCGATCGTGGCGATACCGAAGCCGCCCACGGCGCCGAACGCGAGCGGCTTGTGCCGCAGCTTCGACAGCGCCAGCAGCTCGATCAGCACCGCGCTGCCGAGGTAGAGCGGGAACACGTTGTGCGCCTGCCCGAAGACGTCGCTGACGAGGAACGAGATGATGCCGCGGGTGATCACGAAGAAGAACGCCGCGAACAGGGCGCAGCCCGGGCCGCCGTAGAGGCGCGCCGCCACGAGGGTCAGGGCGGCGGCGGCCGCGATCATGAGCGGCGCGAACACCATGCGGAACTGCGCGATGCCGAAGTCGAACTCGGCCTGGAACACCGACAGGCCGATCAGCAGGGCGCCGAAGCCCATGGCGAGCGTGAGCTTGTGCAGCGTGGCCTGGGCGGCGACGTTGCGCGACTCCTCGAACTCGGCCGTGAACTCGGCCTCGCGGTGCAGCAGGATGATGCCCGCCGTCGAGAGCCCCGCTCCGCCGATGAGCATGAGGTGCGTGGGTCCCCACAGCGTGACGTCCTGGCCGAACAGACGGTGCCAGACGTCGTCGAGGGGGAAGCCGATCAGGGCGTAGAGCCCGCAGGCCGCGACGTAGATGCCGGCGACGGGGGCGTACCACTTGCGGGTGATGCGGACGGCGGCGATGCCGGGCTTCTGCCCGTCGCGCGGCCACACGATCGCCGACATGCCGGCGATGAAGAGGGCGAAGAGCCCGTAGAGGATCAGGTAGTGCGCGGGGTTCGCCAGCGGGCCCTCGTCACGGCCGCGGCCGGCGTGCAGGCTGACGTCCCACAGGAAGCCGAGCAGCGCCACGATGAGCGACGTGCCGACGAACAGCTGGGGAATGACGACCCAGCCGGGCTCGCCCCAGCGGGCGCCGAGCCGCTCGCCCAAGGTCTGGAACCACTGGATGCGATGGGTGCGGTGGGCCCAGGCGATCCAGAGGAGGCCGAGCGTGACGACTCCAGCGGCGACGGACAGGCCGAGGACCTGGTCGAGGGCCGCGCCGCCCACGGGTGCGGGGTCGGAGGTGGCTGCGGGGAACATACCGGGAGTATGTCAGCGGCGATGTGCCATCGCAAGTGATACGTACGACACGCGCCTGGAACGACAGGGCGTGACGCGGGCGCGTCAGTGCGTGACGACCTCGTGGGCCTCGCGGCCCTTGGGTCCGTCGACGACCTCGAACTCGACGGACTGCCCGTCCTCGAGCGTCTTGTAGCCGTCGGACGCGATCTTGGACCAGTGGACGAACACGTCGTCCTGGCCGTCGACGGCGATGAAGCCGTAGCCCTTGTCAGCGCTGAACCACTTGACGGTTCCCTGCACCATGCCGCTCTCCCACCTTGCCGCCGTGACACCCGATCGGGACGTCGCCTGCGAGCCTATACGGCGACACCTGTCGGGCGACAGAGATCCATCGTCCGTTCACCTCACAGGACCCTGCGCCCGGTCCCCACCCACGGACCCGAGCGGACATCGACCGCCCCACCTACGGACCAGGAGCGGCCGACCCATCGACCCTCGGACCCGAGGAGCCGGTCGGGCTCAGCCGCCGGCGACGGCGGGGATGATCGAGATCTGCGTGCCGTCGGGCGTCTTGGTGTCGAGGCCCTGCGCGAAGCGCACGTCCTCCTCGGCGACGTAGATGTTGACGAAGCGGCGCAGCTTGCCGTTCTCGTCGACGACGCGGGCCTTGATGCCGGGGAACTGGCCCTCGAGCGACTCGATGACCTCGGTGAGGGTCTCACCCTCGGCGCTGACCTGGGACTCCTCGTGCGTGTAGGCGCGCAGGATCGTGGGGATGCGGACGGACACGGACATGGCGATCTCCTGGATCTGTGAGGTGGGGGCGCTCAGGCGATGCCGGCGGCGTCGAAGGCGTCGTACGTGGGTGCGATGGTCGCGACCGGCCCGACCGAGCCGGACACGGCGTCGAGCGTCTTGAGTCCGTGGCCGGTGTTGATGACGACCGTCTCGAGCTCGGGGTCGAGCTGACCGGTCTCGACGAGCTTCTTGAGCACGCCGACGGTGGTACCCCCGGCCGTCTCGGTGAAGATGCCCTCCGTGCGGGCGAGCTGCACGATCGCGGCGCGGATCTCGTCGTCGGTGACCTGCTCGACGGAACCGCCCGTCTCGCGCGTGATGTCGAGGACGTAGATGCCGTCCGCGGGGTTGCCGATCGCGAGCGACTTGGCGATCGTGTCGGGCTTGACCGGACGGATCGCGTCGACACCGTCCTTGAACGCGGTGGCGACCGGGTTGCAGCCCTCGGCCTGCGCGCCGAACACCTTGTAGGGCTTGTCCTCGACGAGGCCGAGCTTGACGAGCTCGGTGAACGCCTTGTGCACCTTGGTCAGCTGCGAGCCGGACGCGACCGGGATGACGATCTGGTCGGGCAGGCGCCACCCGAGCTGCTCGGCGATCTCGTAGCCCAGCGTCTTGGAGCCCTCGGCGTAGTAGGGGCGGACGTTGACGTTGACGAACGCCCAGCCGTCCTCCTCGCCCGCGATCTCGGAGGCGAGCTTGTTGACGTCGTCGTAGGTGCCGTCGACAGCCACGAGGTTCTCGGTGAAGATCGCGGAGTTGACCTGCTTGGGCGTCTCGAGGTTGCTCGGGATGAACACGACCGTGCGGATCCCGGCGCGAGCACC
This sequence comes from Aeromicrobium sp., assembly GCA_023257515.1. Lineage (GTDB taxonomy): Bacteria > Actinomycetota > Actinomycetes > Propionibacteriales > Nocardioidaceae > Aeromicrobium. Next base: position 42,550 of record JALRCA010000236.1, on the reverse strand, counting down.
GGCCGCGGCGACGGCATTGGCGAGGTTGCCCGTCGAGGGGCACGCGAAGACCTTGGCATCGAGCTCGCGGGCCGCCGAGAGGGCGATCGCGACGACGCGGTCCTTGAAGGAGTTGGTGGGGTTGGTGCTGTCGTCCTTGACCCAGAGCCGGCTCAGGCCCAGCTCGGCCGCGAGGTTGCGGGCCTCGAGGAGCCGGGTGAAGCCGGGCTCGGTGTTGGGGCTGGACTCGATGTCGTCGGGGACGGGCAGCAGCGCCTTGTAGCGCCAGATGTTGCGCGGTCCGGCCTCGATCTGCTCGCGGGTGACCTCGCCGAAGCGGTATCCGATCTCGAGGGGGCCGAAGCACTCGTGGCACGCGTAGTGCGGTCCGAGGTCACGGGTGGCGCCGCACTCGCGACAGACGAGCTCGACGGCCGGCCCGAACGCGCCCTCGCGCAGCTGGGTGCCGGTCTCTGCGGTGATGCTCACGTAGCCTCCTGGTCATCTCTCCCGGCCGCTCGGCCGGGACGGATTTAGCACCTGGCGGTCCGCCGGTCGGGCGGTGCGCTGGTTGCTGGGGCTTCGTCGGGCCGTGTCCCTCTGCCCCTCTGGATGAGCAGGTCCAGCCTAAGAGGCCGTCTCACGATGTGTCCAATCGGTCCGTCATCCGAGACGGATGCGACCACGGATCGGACCGTCGGTCCTGCCCGTCAGGAGGCGTCGAGCAACGTCGCCAGCTCGTCACCCAGGATGCACTCCACCAGGGCCCGGATCGCCGGGCTCTCGTCGATGTTCTCGAGGGCACCCATCGCGAGCATGACGTTGATGAGCATGCCCTGTGCCAGGAACGCACGGACCTGCTCGTCATCGGCCCCCGCACTGCGGGCGACCTCGAAGATCTCGGTCATCCGACGTCGCGCGAACCGACCGATCTCGGGGTCCCCCGCCGCGGCGAAGCCGTGGATCATGATCTGCATGATGTCGCGGTCCTCGCGCACGAGTGCCGAGTAGGCCTGGCCGAGGGGCTCGAGCGGCTCGGCGGAGCGCGGGTCCACCTCGCCCGACTCGACCACGGCGCGGAACGCATCGAGCACGCGACGCGTGGCCCGGTCGAAGACCTCGAGGAACAGCTCGAGCTTCGTGCCGAAGATCCGCACGACGTAGGGCTGGGAGACCCCTGCCTCCTTCGCGACCGCGTCGGTGCTGGTCGCGGCGTAGCCGGTACGGGCGAAGGCGCGGGTGGCGGCCTCGAGCACGCGGCCACGGCGTTCGTCGGCGGAGAGTCGGGTCGATGCGGCGGGCGTCACGCTTGACAGGTTATCACTCGATTACTTAACGTCGGACCCGCTAGTAATCATTCGATGCCTACAAGTCCAGGAGGGACCATGTCGGTCCTCGTCGATCCCCAGCCCCACGACACCGCGACCGGGCCGGCCCGGCGCCCCGTCCCCGTGTGGGTCGCGGTGCTGGCCGCGTCGCTCCCGATGTTCATCACGACCCTCGACAACCTGGTCATGACCAGCGCCCTGCCGGTCGTGCAGGCCGACCTCGACTCGAGCGTCAACCAGCTCTCGTGGTTCATGAACGCCTACTCCCTCGTGTTCGCGACGTTCATGCTGCTCGCCGCCACCCTCGGCGACCGGATCGGTCGCAGGCGCGTCATGCTCGGCGGCATCGCGATCTTCATGCTCGGGTCGATCGGGGCCGCCCTGAGCACCTCGTCGGAGGCGCTCATCGCGGCGCGCGCGATCCAGGGGCTCGGTGCCGCCGCGATCATGCCGCTGTCGCTGACGCTGCTCGCGTCGGCGGTGCCGCCGGCCCGGCGGGCCGCGGCGATCGGCATCTGGGGCGGGGTGTCCGGCCTCGGCGTCGCGCTCGGGCCCGTGGTCGGCGGCGCGGTCGTCGAGGGCATCAGCTGGCAGGCGATCTTCTGGCTCAACGTCCCGATCACGCTGCTCGCCCTGCCGCTCGTGGTCCGGGGCCTGCAGGAGTCGCGCAGCGCCTCGGCCGGGCGCCTCGACGTCCTGGGCACCGCCCTCCTCGGCGGCGCGGTGTTCGCCGGCATCTGGGGCATCGTCCACGGCAACGACGACGGCTGGGCCTCTCCCGTCGTCCTGACGACGCTCGTGCTCGGCGCGGTCCTGCTCACGGCCTACGTCGGCTGGGCGCGCACCCGCCGCGACGCGATCCTGCCACTGCGCCTGTTCCGGTCACGCAGCTTCGCGGTGGCCAACGTGATCGCCCTGACCTTCACGATCGGCATGTTCGGCGCCGTGTTCCTGCTCTCGCAGTACCTGCAGGTCGTCCAGGGCTACTCGCCGCTGGAGGCGGGCCTGCGCACGCTGCCGTGGACCGCCGCCCCGATGGTCGTCGCGCCGCTCGCCGGGGCCATCGCACCACGCGTCGGGCTCCGGCCGCTGCTGCTGGTCGGCCTCGTGCTCCAGACCGTCTCGCTCGTGTGGTTCGCCGTCGTGACGGAGGCGGGCAGTGACTACTCCGCGTTCGTCCCGGCCCTGCTCGTCGCCGGACTCGGCATGGGACTGACGTTCGCCCCGATGTCGACCGCCGTCCTCGAGGGCCTGCCGGACGACGACTTCGCGACCGCCAGCTCCGCCAACTCCACGATCCGGGAGTTCGGCGTGGCGCTCGGCGTCGCCGGCATCGTCGCGGTGTTCCAGGGCAACGGGGGCGCCATCACGCCGACCGGCTACGACGGTGCCGTCGGCCCCGCCCTCCTGGCAGGCGCCGCGGTCGTGGGGGTGGCGGTCGTCGCCGCCCTGTTCGCCCCCGCCCGCGTCAAGACCCTCGAGGCCTGAGCTGCCTCGCCTCGGTCCCTGAGCTTGTCGAAGGCACACCTGACCCTTCGACAAGCTCAGGGATCACGGCTCGGGCTCAGGGCTCGTCAGGCCGGGGCGCCGGTGGTCGCGTCGGCCAGCGACGTGAGCCACGCGGCGACGGCGTCCGGGCCGTCGAGCACGAGGTCGGAGATCGCGACGAGGGCGTCCTGCTCCCCCGAGGCCGAGCAGACCAAGGTGGCGCCGATCCGGCCGGTGTCCCTCAGCTCCGCAAGCGCCTGGAACGCCGGCAGGTCGCCCAGGTCGTCGCCGGCGTACACGACGTGGCGCGGGGCGAGCTCCTCCACGAGGGCACGGACCGCGACCCCCTTGTCGCTGCCCGGCGCCCGCAGCTCGACGACCTGACGTCCGGGCTCGACGGTCAGTCCGACGTGCCGGGCGAGCTCACGCAGGGGCCCGTCGAGCCGAGCGAGGAGGTCGGGGTCGATGCCCCGCGTGTGCAGCGCGATCGCGAGTCCCTTGTCCTCGAGGCGCACGTGCGACGCGTCGTGCTCCGCGAGCCAGGCAGGGAGCCGATCGGCCAGCGCCGTGACTCCCTCCGGGCGGCCCGGCTCGTCGAGGTGGCCCGTGGCGGCGTCCCAGCGCTCGGCCCCGTACTGACCGCGGACGAGCAGCTGCCCGAACTCCTCGCGGCCGGAGAACCGGCCGAGCTCGAGCGCCTGGCGGACCGGTCGTCCGGTCACGATCGCGAGGCCACGCAGCACGGGGGCGAGGCGCGCGAGGGCGTCGATCGACTCCTGGTGGGCGTAGGCCTGCGTCGGGTCGTCGACCACGTGCGACAGCGTGCCGTCGAAGTCGAGGGCGAGCAGCGTGCCGGCAGGGTCGGCCAGACGGGTCGGGTCGGGCGCGGGCATGCGCCCGATCATCGCACCGACAGCAGCACGACCGTCAGCCGGTCCGTGCGCATGCCGGCGACCGCGGGCGCGGTGGTCTGGACACCGATGTCCTTCGCCAGCTGCTTCGCCTCGGCCTCGCGACCCGCGGGGTAGTAGACCGTCGTCGCCGCGACCGCACCGCGCCAGTTCCCGACCGCCCCCACGGTCCAACCGGTGCGCTGCACCGAGCCCGAGCTCTGCCGCGCCAGGCCCGGTGTCCGCGTGCCGTTGAGGACGTCGACGGCGATCGAGGACCGGTCGACGTCCGGGGTCGGCGACGGCGTCGTGCGCGACGGAGTCGGCCTCGCGGTGGTGCGGGTCGGCGTCGGGGACGCGGTCGTGGCGCTGGGTGACGGCGAGGGCGCGCTGGTCGAGGCAGGCGTCGCGGACGTGTCGTCGTCGGAGCGCAGGTCGTCGACCGCGATCAGGGCGAGCCACACCAGGGCGGCGAGCGTGACGACGCCCGAGACGACGAAGAACCACCCCGGCAGGACCAGGGTCGGACGGCTCGGCGTCCTGCGGTGCGTCACCACCGATCCGTCAGAGGTCGATGCCGAAGCGCTTGGCGGACCGACTCCGCTGGCGCTGCGCGCGCATCCGCCGCAGCCGCTTGACCAGCAGCGGGTCGAACGCCAGGGCGTCGTCGCGGTCGATGAGGGCGTTGAGGACCTGGTAGTACCGCGTGGTCGACATGTCGAACTTCTCGCGGATGGCCTGCTCCTTGGCCCCGGCGTACTGCCACCACAGCCGCTCGAGCGCCAGGATCTCGCGGTCTCGGTCGCTCAGCGTCTCCGGCGACGGCACCGCGGCGTGGCCGGACTGCTCCACTGCGCTCATGGGCCGATCCTACGGCACGAATGACACGGGTGTCATTCGGTTAGGCTCATCGGCATGACCGTGTCGTGGGGGATCCTGGCCACCGGCAAGATCGCGCACCACTTCGCGCGCGACCTGGCCCTGGTCCCGGGACACCGCATCGCCGCCGTCGGCTCGCGCTCCGTGGAGTCCGCCCGGACGTTCGTCGCCGAGCACGGCGACGCCGAGACCGCCGCCCACGGCTCCTACGAGGACCTCGTGGCCGATCCCGCGGTCGACGTCGTCTACGTCGCCACCCCGCACGGCCGCCACGTCGAGGACGTCACGCTGTGCTTCGACGCCGGTCTGGCCGTGCTGTGCGAGAAGGCGCTCACGCTCGACGCCGCGTCGTCGCAGGCCCTGGTCGACGACGCCCGGGCTCGCGGCCTGTGCTTCGCCGAGGCGATGTGGATGCGCACCAACCCCGTCATGCGCGCCCTGGTCGCGATGGTCCGCGAGGGACAGCTCGGCGAGGTGGCGCAGCTGCGCGCAGAGCTCGGGTTCCAGGCACCGGCCGACGTCGCCCGACTGTGGCGCCCCGAGCTGGGAGCCAGCTCGCTGCTCGACGTCGGCATCTACCCGCTCACGTTCGCGAACATGGTGCTCGGGCCGCCCGAGCGGATCGCTGCTGCCGGCGAGCTCGACGAGAACGGCGTCGACCTGGGCGGCGGCGCCACCCTCGTGCACCCGGGCGGCGCCGTCTCGAGCCTCGCCTGGACGCAGCGCGCCTGGTCCGACAACCGGGCTGCGGTCTCCGGCGACGGCGGACGCATCGAGATCCCCTCGCGCTTCCACGAGCCCCGCGAGTTCACCTACGCCTACGGCGAGTCCCTGCGCACGGTGACCGAGGAGGTCGTCGGCCGCGGCTACGCGCACGAGATCGAGGAGGTCGGCCGCTGCCTCGAGGAGGGACTCACCGAGTCTCCCCTCCTGCCGCTCGACGAGACCGTGGCGATCCTCGGCCAGATGGACGAGATCCGTCGCCAGATCGCCGCCCCACCGGCGACCGTCTAGGGTCGAGGCATGGCAGCCGGAACCGCGGAGTTCGTGGTCATCGCGAACCGCCTGCCCGTCGACCGGGTGGTCGACCCCGACGGCACCACGTCCTGGCGGACGTCGCCCGGCGGACTCGTCACCGCCCTCGAGCCGGTCATGCGCCGCAAGGGCGGCGCCTGGATCGGCTGGCACGGAGCCGCCGACGAGAAGCTGCGGCCGTTCACGCACGACGGCCTGCAGCTCGTGCCGGTCCCCCTGTCGAGCCAGGAGGTCGAGGAGTACTACGAGGGCTTCTCCAACGCCACCCTCTGGCCGCTCTACCACGACGTCGTGGCGCACCCGGAGTTCCACCGCGAGTGGTACGACTCCTACGTCGCCGTCAACGAGCGCTTCGCCAAGCGCGCCGCGCGCATCGCCCGCAAGGGTGCCGTCGTGTGGGTCCAGGACTACCAGCTGCAGCTCGTGCCCCAGATGCTGCGCAAGCTGCGCCCGGACCTGCGGATCGGGTTCTTCCTGCACATCCCGTTCCCCCCGACCGAGCTGTTCCAGCAGCTGCCGTGGCGACGCGAGATCCTCGAGGGCCTGCTCGGCGCCGACCTCGTGGGCTTCCAGCTGCCGGGTGCCGCGCAGAACTTCGTGCGACTCGTGCGCCAGCGCGTCGGCCACAAGACGCACCGCGACGCCGTCTACCTGCCCGACGGCCGCACCGTGATCGCCAAGGCCTATCCCATCTCGATCGACGCGTCGGGCTTCGAGGAGCTCGCGCGCTCCGAGGCCGTCAACGCCCGCGCAGCCGAGATCCGCGAGAGCCTCGGCAACCCCCGCAAGGTGCTGCTCGGCATCGACCGCCTCGACTACACCAAGGGTCTGCGCCAGCGGCTGCGGGCGTTCGGCGAGCTCGTGGCCGAGGGGTCGGTCACGGTCGACGACGCCGTGTTCGTCCAGGTCGCGACCCCGTCGCGCGAGCGGGTCGACCAGTACCGGATCCTGCGCGACGACATCGACCGTCTCGTCGGTCGCATCAACGGCGACGTCGGTCGCATCGGCCAGCAGCCGATCACCTACCTGCACACGTCGTACCCGCGCGAGGAGATGGCCGCGCTCTACCGGGCCGCCGACGTCATGGTCGTCACGCCGCTGCGCGACGGCATGAACCTCGTCGCGAAGGAGTACATCGCCTGCCGCTACGAGGGCGACGGCGCGCTCGTGCTCAGCGAGTTCGCGGGCGCCGCCGCGGAGCTCAAGCAGTCGTACAGGGTCAACCCCTACGACATCAACGGACTCAAGCAGGCCCTGCTCGACGCCATGAACGCACCGCGACGCGAGAACGGTCGCCGCATGAAGGCGATGCGCAAGTACGTCGTCGAGCACGACATCGATCGCTGGGCCGGCCGGTTCCTCGAGGACCTGACGGCGCCGCGCGAGCCGCACGACAAGGTCTTCCGTCCGCCCCAGGAGACCTGAGGCCCCACGGCACCGTCGTCCCCTAGCCTGTCGGCCATGGCCGATGGAGCGACGGGTGCCCTGCCGGGCCGGGTGCGCCGGGGGTACGCACTGGGCAGCGTGGCGACCGGGACGTTCGGCACGGTCCCCGGCCTGCTCCTGCTGCCCTACCTGACCGACACGCTGGGCGTCGCGGCCGGCGTCGCGGGCGCGATCGTGTTCGTGCCCAAGGCCTGGGACGTGCTGCTCAACCCCGTGGCCGGACGGATCAGCGACCACAGCAGCAGCCCCGCCGGGCGACGTCGCCCGTTCCTGCTGCGCGGCGGACTCGCCCTGGCCGCGTGCTTCGCCCTGATGTTCGCCGGTCCGACCGAGCCGCAGGGACTCGCGGCGACGTGGGTCGTCGTGACGTTCCTGGCGTGCGCCAGCGCCTACGCGTTCTTCCAGGTGCCCTACGTCGCGATGCCCGCCGAGCTGACCCTCGACTACGACGAGCGCACCCGACTCATGACGTGGCGCGTGGCCGTCCTGGCGCTGGCGATCCTGCTCTCGGGCGCGACGGCTCCGCTCGTGGTCGACCTGGTGGACGGCCCCGACTCCCCCGCCGGCTACCGGGTCATGGGCGGTTACGTCGCCGTCGTGATCGCCCTGGGGGTGCTGGGTGCGTGGTGGGGCACGCGCGGCGCGCCCGAGCACCGGGTGCCCACGCCGACCGGGTCGCTGCGCGAGCAGCTGCGGCTCGTGGCCGCCGCTCCTGACTTCCGGGCGCTGCTGGCCACGTTCGTGCTGCAGGCGCTCGGCATCGGCACGATGCTCGCGGGCGTCGCCTACGCGGCCGACGACCTGCTCTCCTCCGGCGCGGCGGCGACGATCCTGTTCGCCGCGTTCGTCGGACCGGCCCTGCTCGTCACGCCGCTGTGGGAGCGGTCCGGACGTCACGGCGGAAAACGCATCGGCTACCAGCGCGCGACCCTGCTGATGGTCCTCGGCATGGTCGTCATCGCCGTCGCCCTGCCCGCACAGCCGGCCGTCGTCTACGTCGGCGCGGCGCTCGTCGGCGTCGGATACGCGGGCGCGCAGGTGTTCCCGATGGCGATGCTCCCGGACGCGGCCTCCCACGACGCCACCACGACGGGCGAGAACCGCATCGGTCTGTACACCGGGGTGTGGACCGCGGGCGAGACGTTGGGCCTCGCCCTCGGTCCGGCGGTGTTCGCCGCGGTCATCGCCCTCGGGGGCTACCAGTCGTCGACGGCCGGTGCCGACGTCGACCAGGGCGACGCGGCCCGCACCGCGATCCGGATCGGGTTCGCGCTCGTGCCGGCCGTGCTCGTCGCCCTGAGCCTGCTCACGCTGCGCCGCTACCGACTCGACGAGGTGATCCGCTCATGACCGACCCCACGCCCGGCCGCAGCGCCGACGACGTCCTGCGCGAGCTCGACGAGCTGCGCCAGGACGACCTGCCGACCCACGGCGGCCGCACGCTCGCCTACGTCTACGACTCCGGCGTCGCCGAGGCCGACGAGCTCGGACGCCGCGCGCTCGCGATGTTCGGCGCGACCAACGGGCTCGACCCCACCGCGTTCCCGAGCCTCCTGCGGATGGAGTCCGACCTGGTCGCGACCGCACGGGACATGTTCCACGGCGGTCCCGCGATGGTGGGGTCGGTGACCTCCGGCGGCACGGAGTCGATCCTGCTCGCCGTCAAGACCGCCCGCGACGCGCACCCGGAGATCGCCGACCCTGTCATCGTGGTGCCGTCGACGATCCATGCCGCGTTCCACAAGGCCTGTCACTACTTCGGCGTCGAGCGCGTGAGCGTCCCGGTGGACCCCTCGACGTTCCGGGCCGATCCGTCGGCGATCGCCGTCGCGCTCGACCAGCACCACGGTCGCGTCGTGCTCGTGGCCGTCTCGACGCCGTCCTACGCGCACGGCGTCGTCGACCCCGTCGCCGAGGTCGCCGCGATCACCCGGCCGCGCGGGATCCGCCTGCACGTCGACGCGTGCATCGGCGGCTGGGTGCTCCCGTGGGCCGACGTCGCCGCGCCGTGGGACTTCGCGGTCGAGGGCGTCACGAGCCTGTCGGCCGACCTGCACAAGTACGCCTACGCGCCCAAGGGCGTCTCGCTGCTGCTGCACGCGGACCCGTCGCTGCGCCGTGACCAGTTCTTCGCCAGCGCCGACTGGCCGGGCTACACGATGCTCAACGCGACCGTGCAGTCCACGCGCTCGGGCGGTCCGCTCGCCGCGGCGTGGTCGGTGGTCCGCTACTTCGGCGACGCGGGCTACGCGCGGCTCGTGCGGTCCGCACTCGACGGCACGCGCGAGCTCGTCGAGGGCGTGGGGCGCGTCGACCACCTGCGGGTGCTGGCCGAGCCCGACTCGACGCTCGTCGCCATCGCGACCGACGGCACGTGCGACGTGTTCACCATCAGCGACCTGATGCTCGAGCGGGGGTGGTTCGTGCAGCCCCAGATGGCCTTCGGCGACTCGCCTGCGACGGTCCACGTCAGCCTCTCGGCAGCCACCGCCCCGGCGGTTCCGGACTTCCTCGCGGCGCTGGCGGAGAGCGTCGTCGAGGCCGTCGAGCGCGGCCCGGTCCAGGTGGACGAGGCCCTGCGGGCGGCTGCCGAGGCGATCGACCCGAGCACGCTCGACGACGCCGCGTTCGACGGCCTGCTCCAGGTGGCCGGGCTCGCCGGCGAGGGCGGGAGCATCGGCCTGCCGGAGCAGATGGCGCCGGTCAACGCCCTGCTCGACGTCGCGCCGCCACGCCTGCGCGAGGCCCTCCTCGTCGCCTTCCTCGATCGCCTCTCCCGTTGACTCCTCGTCCCCTCCCCCGCAGTACGGTCGTCCTGTGACTGAGTGGTCGACCATCCCGGACCTGGTGGGTGAGCACGTCCGACTGACGGCGCTCGGCGACGAGCACGTCGACGAGCTGCTCGAGGCCGCCGACAGCGACGAGGTGTTCCGCTGGTTGTCGTTCCGCCGCCCCCGGGACCACGAGCAGATGGCCGCCGTCGTCGAGCAGATGACCTCGCGTCGTCCCGTGCAGCTCCCGTGGGCCCAGGTCGACCAGCGCACGGGTCGGGCGGTCGGCATGACGAGCTACTACGACATCGACGAGCAGTCCCGGACGGTCGCGATCGGGTTCACCTGGCTCGGCTCGCGGGCGTGGCGCACCGGCATCAACACCGAGGCGAAGCTGCTCCTGCTCACCCGCGCCTTCGACGAGCTCGGGTGCGTGCGCGTCGTGTGGCACACCGACTGCCGCAACGAGCGGTCGCAGGCGGCCATCCAGCGTCTCGGCGCGACGTACGAGGGCTCGCTGCGCAAGCACAGGCTGCGGGCCGACGGGTCGTGGCGCGACACGTACACCTACTCGATGCTCGACGACGAGTGGCCGGCCGCGCGCGACGCTCTCGTCGCCCGCCTGCGTCGCGACTGAGTCAGGCGCGCGAGCGCGACGACAGCCAGACCACGAGCGAGAGGCCGGCGGCCGCACCCGTCGCGGCGACGGTCACGCCGAAGGCCGGCGTGTACCCGCCCGCGTCCGCCAGCCGTCCGGCCAGCGAGGAACCGAGCGCGTAGCCGGTACCGGTCGCCCCGGCGAGCAGCGTCATCGCCATGCCGACCCGCGAGGGGTGGACGTCGCGACCGGCCATCGCGAAGTTGCCGATCATGTACGGCGCCACCGCGAAGCCGAGCACCGCGATGACGGCCACGAGCGACCCGATCGAGTCGACGAGCAGGAGGGGGAGCGCGAGGGCGAACAGCAGCACGGCCGAGACGACCATGCGCAGCTCGTAGCTGATACGGGCGGGCAGGGCCGCCACCGCGAGTCCGGCGGTCGCGCTGCCGATGCCGAGCGTCGCGTGGATCAGTCCCGCGACGCCGGCGCGCCCTTCGTCGGTGGCCAGGACGGTCGAACCCGTCTGCGTCGCACCGAACAGCATGCCGATGAACAGCTGGGCGACCGCCAGGACGACGAGCGCGCCGGTCACGACCGGGACCGGCGACGACGACTCGTGTTCCGTCGGCTCGGTCAGCCGTGCCGTCGGGTGCAGCGCGAACCAGGAGCCGAACCCCATCAGCACGACGCCTGCGACGACCAGCGCCTCGCCCGGCGAGACCAGGACGGCGAGCAGGCCCACGAGGGCGGGTCCCAGCACGAACGAGATCTCGTCGGCCGCGCCCTCGTACGAGAAGGCGGTGTTCACCAGGCGCGCACGGTCCTCGCGGCCCCGCAGGACGGGGGCCCAACGCACCCGCGCCAGCGGCCCGATCTGGGGCGTCGCGAGTCCGGCCAGCGCCGACGACGCGAGGATCGCGGGAGCGCTGCCGGTGCGGTGCGTCACGAGCACGAGCACGACGAGGCCCACGCCTCCGAGCACGGACTGGACGAGCACGACCGCTCGCTGGCCGACGCGATCCGCCAGCGTGCCGAAGAACGGGGCACCGACGGCGTTCGCCACCGCGAGCGACCCCGCCGCCGCACCGCCGAGGGCGTAGCGCCCGGTCGCGTCGCTGACGAGCAGCAGCGTGCCCATCTGGCTCATCGCGAGCGGCACCCGCCCGAGGAACGCCACGACGACGTACGTGGGTCCGACGATCCGCAGCAAGGTGCGATAGGCGGAGAGAGCAGACACGGCCCGAGCAGTCTAGGTGCTCTCGACCCGAGGACCGGCCTTGGCACCGAGCCCGTCGATCAGCCAGGCTGGCGCGGGAGAGCGCGGACGGAGGCACGACATGACCGAGTACGTCGACTGGCCGGACGAGCGGGAGGATCCCATCGGCCTCGCGGTGATCCTGCCCGGGCGGAACTACCCGGCGACGATGCCGCTCCTGACCTTCGCGGGTCGTGCCGCCGCCCAGCACGGGTGGCGGGTGCACCGGGCGCCGGCGCGACGAAGGATTCTGCATCCGGCACGACCGTTCGTGCCGGATGCAGAATCCTTCGTCAACCCGGGCCGGAGCCCACCCTCACGGCGACCCTAGGATCGAGGGCATGTCGAGCCCCCGTCCCCTGGCCGACCTGATGGCACCGGACTGGGCACGCGCCCTCGAGCCCGTGGCCGACCGGATCGCGGCCATGGGCGAGTTCCTGCGCGAGGAGATCGCGTCCGGACGCGGCTACCTGCCTCCCGGCGACGACGTGCTCCGAGCCTTCGCCGAGCCGATGGCGGACGTCCGCGTCCTGATCGCCGGACAGGACCCGTACCCCACGCCAGGACATCCCATGGGCCTCTCGTTCTCGGTCCGCCGGGACGTGCGCCCGATCCCCCGCAGCCTGCAGAACATCTACACCGAGCTGCACGCCGACCTCGGCATCGAGCCCGCGCCGCACGGCGACCTCAGCGCCTGGGCCGAACAGGGCGTCCTGCTGCTCAACCGGTCCCTCACCGTACGAGCCGGCGCACCCGCCAGCCACCGCGGCAAGGGCTGGGAGGCGGTCACCGAGCAGGCCATCCGTGCCCTCGTCGAGCGAGACGCCCCACTGGTGGCCATCCTGTGGGGCCGCGACGCCCAGTCGCTCACCCCGATGCTCGGCGACACGCCCGTCATCGCGAGTCCCCACCCGAGCCCCCTCTCGGCGTCCCGAGGGTTCTTCGGGTCCCGACCGTTCAGCCGCGCCAACGCCGCGCTCGAGGCCGCGGGCGCGGGTCCCGTCGACTGGAGACCGAGCGCCTAGGGTGGAACCCGTGACTGACAAGATCCGCGACCGTGCCGTCGTCATCGACGGTGCCTTCGGCTCCATGCAGCGGTGGTCGCTGCGCATCGTCTCGATCGCGGCCGCGGCATTCGTCATCGGCTGGGCGATCGGTCACCTCTGGATGGTGCTGTTCCCCGTCTCGATGGCGCTCATCGTCTCGACCGTGCTCGCGCCGCCGGTCTCGTTCCTGCGACGACGCGGCTTCCCCTCGGGACTGGCCGCCGCCGTCGTGATGCTGACCTTCGTCGCGGCCGTCACCATCGTGATCGCCGTCCTGACGCCCCAGGTCGCCGGCCAGGCTCCCGCGATCGCGAGTCAGGCCTCGAGCGGTCTGCTCCGGGTGCGGGACTGGCTGACCGACGGGCCGCTCGGCCTGACCGACGGACAGCTCACACGGGCGATCGAGGCCGTCCAGGACCGGCTGCAGGACAGCGCGGCGGCGATCAGCTCCGGGGCCCTGTCGACCGTCAGCGCCGCCACCAACGTCGTCATCAACCTCGTGATCGTGCTGATGCTGACGTTCTTCTTCATCAAGGACGGCCACAAGTTCGTGCCGTGGGTCAGGACGCTCGGCGGCCGCCGAGCCGGCGAGCACGTCGTCGAGGTGCTCGGCCGCGTGTGGGGCACGCTCGGCGGGTTCATCCGCACCCAGACGCTCGTCGCGGCGATCGACGCCGTCATCATCGGCGTCGGCCTCGCGATCCTCGGCGTGCCGCTCGCGATCCCCCTCGCCGTCGTCACGTTCTTCGGTGGCTACATCCCGATCATCGGCGCCTTCGTCAGCGGTGCGCTCGCCGTCCTCGTCACCCTCGTGACCAACGACCCGAAGGACGCCCTCATCGCCCTCCTCATCGTGGTCGCGGTGCAACAGCTCGAGGGCAACGTGCTGTCCCCGTGGCTGCAGGGCAAGAACATGAACCTGCACGCCGCCGTCGTGCTCCTCTCGGTCACCGCGGGCGGCACCCTGTTCGGCGTCACCGGGGCCTTCCTGGCCGTCCCCGTGGCGGCCTCGGCGGCCGAGCTGCTGCGCTACCTCAACGAGCAGATCGACCGCGAGGTCGCCGACGAGGCGCCCCCCGAGGACTCCCACGCCGCGGAGATCCTCAAGGAGGGGCCAGCCGAGGCCTGACGGTCAGCTCACCAGCTGCTCTTGCGGATGCCCGGCAGCTCGCCCGCGTGCGCAGCCGCCCGGAAGCGGATGCGCGAGAGCCCGACCTTGCCGACGTGACCGCGAGGGCGGCCGTCGACCTGGTCGCGGTTGCGGACCCGCACGGGCGAGGCGTCCCGCGGCAGCTTGCGCAGGGCCGCGAGCGCCGTCTCCCGCTCGTCGGGCGTCCCCGTGCGGATCGTCTCCTTGAGCTCGCGACGACGATCGGCGTAGCGGGCGACGACCTCACGGCGACGATCGTTCGCGACGATCTTGCTGCGCTTGGCCATCAGCGCTCCTCCCGGAAGTCGACGTGCTGGCGCACGACCGGGTCGTACTTGCGCAGCACGATGCGGTCGGGGTCGTTGCGGCGGTTCTTGCGGGTCACGTACGTGTAGCCAGTGCCGGCCGTCGAGCGCAGCTTGACGACGGGCCGCAGGGCGTTGCTCCTCGATGCCATCAGATCTTTCCTCCTCGTGCCTGGATGTCCGCGACGACGGCCTCGATGCCGCGCCGGTCGATCGTCTTGATGCCCCGGGCGCTCACGGTGAGCGTGACGTTCCGTCCCAGGCTCGGCACCCAGTACCGCTTGCTCTGGACGTTCACGTCGAAGCGTCGCTTCGTGCGGCGGTGCGAGTGCGAGACCTGGTTGCCGAACCCGGGCACCGCCCCCGTCACCTGGCAGGTGCGCGTCATGCCGACCTCCGTTGTATAGTAATGAGAGTCATTTTCAATAAGTGTACCGGAGGACCTGTGAAGCAGAATCTGCACCCGGCCTACGGGCCGGTCGCGTTCCGCGACCGGTCGGGCGACCTGCTGCTCGTCACGCGCTCGACCATCGTGGCGCGGCTGGGCGACGACGCCGAGACCGTCGAGGTCGACGGCGCCACCGTGCCGGTCGTGGACGTCGACATCTCGAGCGCGAGCCACCCCTTCTGGACCGGGCGCGGACGCGTCGTCGACACCGAGGGTCGCGTCGAGCGCTTCCGCCGTCGTTACGGGAGCCAGGCATGACCCGCACGACGCCGGTCGTCCTCGTGACCGGGGTCGACGCCGACGCCATGGCTGCGGCGACCGTCGCGATGCAGTTCGACCTGCCGCACGCCGTGGTGCTGCGGCATGACCTCGACGTCGGCGCCCAGCGCCTGACCCGCGTGGTCAGCGACCTGGCCGGCGTCGTGGAGCGGGTCCACCACGACCTCGACCACGCGTGCGTGAGCTGCGCCCTCCGCGAGGACATCGTGCCGACGATCGAGCGGCTCGCCGCGTCGCGCCGGTGGGGTGCCGTCGTCGTGCACCTGCCCACCGCTGCCGAGGCCGTGCAGGTCTGCCGCGTCACGTCGCTGGACCCCCAGGCCGCACCCAGCGCCCGCATCACCTCGGTCGTCACCGCGCTGGCGGGTCCGGACCTCGAGGCCGACCTCGTCGGCGACGCCCTCCTGCACGAGCGGGGACTGCACACGAGCGAGGACGACGGTCGTGGGGTCGCCGAGGTGCTGTGCTCGATGGTCGAGTACGCCGACGCCGTCGTGACCGTCGGGCCGACCGACGCCGAGGGCCGGGCCCTGCTCGGGAGCCTCTCGCGTCCTGACGCGCTGCGCGTGCCCGAGCCGAGCCGCCTGCCGTCGGCGCGCCTCGTGACGGGCGACCTGCACGACCACGCGCGCACCGAGGCGTGGGTCGACCCGGTCCGCCGCGGTCCGGTCCCGGACCCGGCCGGACCGGTCTGGACGCTCGACCTGCGCTCCGACCTGCCGCTCCACCCCGACCGGCTGCTGGCCGGCATCGAGGCGATCGGGGGCGGACCGCGCCGCTCGCGGGGCTGCTTCTGGCTCCCGACGCGTCCGGGCGACGTGTGCGTGTGGGACGGTGCCGGAGGTCAGCTCAGCATCGGCACGAGCGGGCGCTGGGGACTCGCCGAGCCCCTGACGCGCATCGTCGTCACCGGGCTGGAGGGTGACGAGGAGAAGCACCTCGTCCGGGCCGCGTTCGAGCGCTGCCTGCTGAGCGAGACCGAGGTCGCCCGCCAGGGCCGCTACTGGGAGGTCGGCGAGGACGGCTTCGAGCCGTGGCTCGGACCCGTCCGGTACGCCGCCTGACCACACCCACCCGAGGAGGAGTCCATGGCAGTCCCGAAGCGCAAGCTCTCGCGCAGCAACACCCGCCACCGGCGGTCCCAGTGGAAGGCGTCCGCGCCGGCCCTGGTGCCCGTCACCACGCCCGACGGACGGACCGTCACGGTCCCCCGTCGTCTGGTCCGCGCCGTCCAGCGCGGACTCGTCACCGTCGACTGACCGAGGAGGTCATCCCATGAAGGTCCGCAACTCCCTGCGCTCGCTCAAGAACCAGCCGGGATCCCAGGTCGTGCGTCGCCGCGGCCGCACCTACGTCATCAACAAGCAGAACCCGAGGCTCAAGGCTCGCCAGGGCTGATCGCATGATGAGCGGTCGGTGGTGCTCCTCCCTAGACTGAGCGCGTGAGCACCACCGTCCCCGCCAACGGCGCCAACGTTGTGTGGTCCGTGGGCGAGGTCGCGTCGTCGCTCGGGCTGCCCGCCTCGACGCTGCGCACCTGGGAGCGCCGCTACGGACTCAAGCCGTCCGTGCGGACCTCCGGCGGTCACCGCCGGTACGACGCGGCCGACGTGGAGCGGCTCCGCCTGGTCCAGCACCTCGTGGGCCAGGGCGTGGCCGTGTCCGAGGCCGCCAAGGCCGCGGGCCGCGTCAAGCTCTCCCACGACACCGCCGGCGAGGAGCAGTGGGTCGACGCGATCGTGCAGTCGGCCCGCGCCCTCGACGCCCGGGCCCTCGTCTCGTCCTTCAACGCCGTGCTCCAGCGTCACGGCACCATCTCGGCCTGGACCGACTACTTCGCACCGGCGCTGCGCAGGGTGGGCGACGAGTGGGCCTCCGGTGGACTCGGGGTCGACTCCGAGCACCTGGTGAGCGAGACGCTGCTGACCGTCATGCGAGCCAGGCTGCACGAGGTCGGCGTCCACCCCTCCGATGCCACGATCCTGCTCGCGAGCGCCGAGGACGACCAGCACGCCCTGCCGATCATCGCGATCCAGGCCTCGCTCGCCGAGGCGGGTGTCGCTGCGCACGCCCTCGGGCCGCGCCTGCCGTCCGGTGCGCTCGCCGACATCGCGGCGCGCACCAACGCCTCGACCGTCTTCATCTGGGCGTCGGTCGCCCGCAGCGGCCAGGACCGGCTCGCCCGGGTGCTGAGCTCGCTCGCCCTGTCGTCCCGGCTGCTGGTCGGCGGACCCGGGTGGGACGGCGTCGAGGTGCCGGGCGCGATCCGGTGCACCGACCTGCCGACGACCGTCGCCGAGATCCTCGGACGTTCGGCGTGAGCGTCGACCTGACCTTCGGCTCGCGCCGGGTCCGGCGTGACCGCGCGCTCGTGATGGCCATCGTCAACCGCACGCCGGACTCGTTCTACGACCGCGGCGCCGCCTTCGACCCGCAGGATGCGCTCGACGCGGTCGCGCGCGCGATCGACGACGGCGCCGACGTGATCGACGTCGGGGGCGTCAAGGCCGGGCCGGGCGACCCGGTCGACGCCGACGAGGAGACGGCACGCACAGTCCCGTTCATCGAGGTGGTGCGCGGGCGGTTCCCCGAGGCCGTCCTCAGCATCGACACGTGGCGCGCGAGCGTCGCAGCGAGTGCGGTGGCCGCCGGCGCCGACCTCATCAACGACACCTGGGCGGGCGCCGACCCCGACCTCGCGTCCGTCGCCGCCGACACGGGCTGTGGCGTCGTCTGCTCCCACACCGGAGGAGCCGTCCCTCGCACCCGTCCCCACCGCGTGGAGTTCGACGACGTGGTCGACGACGTCGTCGCCACCACGACCACGGCTGCCGAGAAGCTCGTCGCCGCGGGAGTACCGCGTGAGGGCATCCTGATCGACCCGACCCACGACTTCGGCAAGAACACCTGGCACGGACTCGAGCTCCTGCGCCGGGTCGACGAGCTCGTCGCCACGGGATGGCCGGTGCTCATGGCCCTGTCCCGCAAGGACTTCGTGGGAGAGAGCCTCGGCCTGCCGCCGGAGGACCGCCTCGAGGGCACCCTCGCCGCCACGGCGCTCGCCGCCGCGGCCGGATCGGCCATGTTCCGGACCCACGACGTCGTGGCCACCCGTCGCGTGCTCGAGATGGTCGCCACCATCTCGGGTGAGCGTCCTCCCGCCCGGGTGGTGCGCGGCCTTGCCTGACGCACCGCTCGACCGAGCGGCGGCCTGGACGAGTCGGCGCACCGCGCCGGCCGGCGGACCCGTCGCTCCTGGTCCGGGCGTGGTCAGCGTCGTGCTGCCGGCGCGTGACGAGGAGGCCACCGTCGCAGACATCGTGCAGGCGCTCGTCGACGGACCGGTCGCGGCCGGCCACGTGCACGAGGTGCTCGTCGTCGACTCCCACAGCCAGGACGCGACCGCCAAGGTGGCCGCCGAGGCGGGCGCACGCGTCGTCGAGGCCACCGGCGAGCCCGCGGCGGGCAAGGGCGACGCCCTGCTCACCGGCGTGCGCGAGATGACCGGCGAGCTGGGCGTCTTCCTCGACGCCGACGTCGTGGGGTTTCGTCCGGACGTCGCGGTCGACCTCGTCACGCCGCTGCAGAGCGACCCGTCACTCGTGCTCGTCAAGGGGTTCTACGACCGGCCCTGGGACGGACCCGGGGAGCAGGTCTCAGGTGGTCGCGTCACCGAGCTCGTGGCACGACCCCTGATCGGCGAACGCGTGCCCGAGCTCGCCGGCCTGGCGCAGCCGCTCGCCGGCGAGGCCGCGTTCCGCCGCTCGGCGCTGCTCGACGTCGACTTCGTGTCCGGCTACGGCGTCGACATCGGACACGTGCTGACCGTCCACGCCCGTCACGGTCTCGACGCCCTCGCCCAGGTCGACCTCGGCGAGCGGCGGCACCGGCACCAGGACCTCGCCGCCCTCGGCCGCATGGCGCTCCAGGTCCGCGCGGCGTTCAGCCTCGTGCTCGACGGTCTCGACCGCGTCGACGCGGAGCACGCGGTCCCCCTGTCCGTGGGGTCCGGGTTGTCGCTGCACCGCGAGGTCGTCTCGACGTGGCGGCTCGGGTCACCAGCGTGAGACGACGTCGACGCCGATCCTGATCGTGAACGCGACGACGACCACCAGGAACACGGCTCGCACGAACCGGCTCCCCCGCGAGACCGCCGTGCGCGCCCCCACGTAGCCGCCACCGACGCTCGCGACGGCCATGGGGATCGCGACCTCCCACAGCACCGCGCCCTGGGGGACGAAGACGACGAGTGCCGCGAGGTTCGTCGCGAAGTTCGCGATCTTGGCCTTGGCGCTCGCCTCGAGGAAGCCGTAGCCCAGCAGGCCCACCAGGGCGAACACCAGGAACGAGCCGGTTCCCGGACCCAGTGCGCCGTCGTAGAACCCGATCGCCAGCCCGATGATCGCGGCCGTGCCGTAGTGGCGTCGCCCGTCGTGGCGCAGCGCGGTCTCCTGGCCCATCGCCGGCCGCAGCACCGTGTAGGCGCCCACGCCCACGAGCACGACCAGGACGACCGGGTCGAACGCCGAGCGCGGGATCCACGACGCCACCACCGCGCCGGCCGCCGATCCTGCGAACGCGCTGAGCGCCAAGGGTGCGACCGTGCGCGGATCGAGTCGCACGCGTCGGGCGTAGGTGATGCTCGACGTCGTCGTGCCGGCGATCGAGGCGACCTTGTTGGTCGCGAGCAGCTGCACCGGGGCGGCGTGCGGAAACGCGATGAGCAGACTGGGCAGCTGCACGAGCCCGCCACCACCGACGACGGCGTCGGTCCAGCCCGCGACGAACGCGGCGACCGTCAGGAACGCGACGACGGTGGTGGTGGGGTCGTCGGGCACCCGGTCACGCTAGCGAGAAGCGGGAGCCGCGACGCGGTCGGGTTCACCGGCGAGCCACGCGTGCACGAAGGCCACGGCCGAGGCGCCCTCACCGCTCGCCGACGCGACGCGCTTCATCGATCCCGCCCGTGCGTCGCCCGCCGCGAACACACCGGGCACGGTCGTGCCGAGGTTCTCCGGCGGCACACCGCCCACCCACACCTCCTGGGGCGTGTCGCGTCCCGTGAGCACGAAGCCTCGCTCGTCGCGCGCGACCTCCGGCGGCAGCCACTCGCAGTGCGGCTCGGCACCGAGCAGCAGGAACAGGCCTTGCGCCTCACGGTGCATCGTCTCGCCGGTCCGCGTGTCGCGCAGCGTGATCGTCTCGAGGTCGGGGTCGCCCTCGGCGTCGACGACCTCGGCGCACGGCAGCACCTCGATGCGCGGGTGCGAGTCGAGGTCGTCGATCAGGTACCGCGACATCGTGGCGTCGAGGCTGTCGCGACGGATGACGACCGTGACCGAGCGGGCGAAGCGCGCCAGGTGGACGGCGGCCTGGCCCGCGGAGTTGCCCCCGCCGACCACGACGGCGTCACGCCCCTCGAGCGAGCGGGCGGCCGCCATGGCCGCGCCGTAGTAGACGCCTCGCCCGACCAGCCCGTCGACGGACTCGATGCCGAGCCGCCGGTACGAGACACCGGGCGAGACGACGACCGATCGGGCACGGACCGCGCCGCCGTCCGTGTGCAGGACGAAGCAGCCGTCCGGGTCGTCGAGGTCGAGCGCCGTGACGGGCCAGCCCGTGAAGAACCGCGCCCCGAAGCGCACGGCCTGCACCCGCGAGCGCTGGGCCAGCCGCATGCCGGAGATCCCGCGCGGGTAGCCCAGGTAGTTGCGGATCATCGAGCTCGTGCCGGCCTGACCGCCGACCGCCTCGGCCTCGAGCACGACGGTCGAGAGTCCTTCGGACGCGCCGTAGACCGCCGCCGCGAGCCCGGCCGGACCGGCGCCGACGACGACGAGGTCGACGACTCCGCCGGCGTCGACCTCGTCGGGCCGACCGTAGATCGAGATCGCGACGTCGTGGACCGAGGTGACGTGGAACGGTTCGCGATCGAGCGCCTCGACGAGCGGGTAGACCGGGTCCTTGCCCCAGCGCTCCAGGATGCGTCGACCCTCCGGGTGGTCGGGACGATGCCACTGCAGGGGCATCCCCATCCGCGAGGCGAAGTCCTTGATGCCCAGGTTGAGCGCACGGTCGGTACCGTCGCTGACGAGCCTGATGCTCGCGACCTCGGGCTCGGCCGACGTCGAGCCCCACTCCGACAGCAGGTCGGTGACGGCGTGGTGGAACTCCTCGTCCCGCTGCCCCCGTGGCATCAGGTGGAAGCCGTCGAACGCGCCCCGCGACATCACGTGGTTGAGCCGGGTCGCCTCCGCGCGGAACCTCGACCAGTGCGACACCACGAGGCGTCGCGACTGCGGGGACTTGTGCCGCAGGGCCGTCACGGCGTCGACGACGTCGATGTCCGGCAGCACGGAGTCGATCACGACGAGCGCGACCGGCCGGGGCTCGTCGCGCCACCGCACGAGCAGGCCGAGCGCCTCGCGACCCGAGGTCGCGGCATGCAGGTCGTAGTCGCGTGCATAACGACCGAGCTCGTCGAGCAACGGCTCGGAGTGCTCGGCGGAGACCACGAGGATGACGGGTTGCGGGCGCGCCTGGTCCATGTCCCGATCCTAGGGAGACCCGCGCAATCCTGAGACGACTCTCAGCCAGGATCCCTAGGGTCCGGGCATGCAGAAGTGGGTCGATCTGTTGCGCCGCTGGCCGTACACCTTCGCCGTCGCGCTCTCGCTCGTGGTGGGTGTGGCCGCCGTGTGGTCCTCGAACCACCACGGCGTGCCCCTGCGCGACCCGGAGGGCTTCCTCGGGCCGGCGTACATCCGGCTGCCGCTCATCGGTCTGCTGTTCTTCGCCGCCGGCGTGATCCCCCAGGCGATCTACCGCGTCGGCGCGTGGCCGCTGTCGAGGCTGCGCCAGGTGCCGGCCGAGGTCCGCACGATCGTCCGCACCGAGTGGAGCTGGAAGCGCCTGGGGTTCATCACGACGGGTCTCGTCGCGTTCTACGTCTGCTACGTCAGCTACCGCAACCTCAAGAGTCACCTGCCGCAGGCGCGCGACGCGAACTTCGACACCGAGCTGCTGCGCCTGGACCACTGGATGTTCTTCGGGAACAACCCCGGTCCGGTCCTCCACGACCTGCTCGGCACCGAGGTCAGCGCCCATGTCCTGGCCGCCGCCTACCTGGCGTACCTGCCTCTCATCCCGTTGACGCTCGGCGCGTTCCTGGTGTGGTCGCGCGACCTGAGCCGGGGTGCCTGGTACGCGACCGCCCTGAGCCTGAACTGGGTGCTCGGCGTCGTCAGCTACTACGCCCTCCCGACGTTCGGACCGGCGTTCGTCCAGCCCGAGATGTACCGCGGGCTGAGCGACAACAGCGTCTTCGACCTGCAGAACGCCCTGTTTCGCTCCGCCGCGCGCTTCTACGACGACCCGTCCGGGGGCAGCACGTTCGGCATCGCCGGGTTCGCCTCGCTGCACACGTCGGTCACGCTGACGGCGGCCCTGTTCTTCGTCCGCACGGCGCAGTCGCAGCTGGTCAGGATCAGCGGCTGGGTGTTCTTCGTCCTCACGGTGGTGGCCACGATCTACTTCGGCTGGCACTACCTCGTCGACGACGTCGCGGGGGCGGTCATCGCCTGGATCTCCGTCAGCCTCGCCGGCTGGGCCACCATGAACGGCAAGCGCTGGCGTCGGCCAATCAGCGCCCCGACCCCGGTTCTCCGTACGCAGCCCGGGTTGCGCGCCGGGGTTCGTGAGGGTTCCCGGGCCAGGCGGCCGGCACCGTCCGCGGGGCCGGACGTCGTGGAGCCCCCGACAGGATTCGAACCCGCGACATCTTCTTTACAAGAGAAGCGCTCTACCGACTGAGCTACAGGGGCGTGCGACGCCATGGTAGTCGCGGTCGACGTCGTGGACGTCACGCCGGGGCCTCGCACGACTCCTCTAGGGTGGAACGACGCCAGCCGGCACGGCCGGGAACCTGGATCCGGGGGATCACACCGATGACGCAACGTCTCGTGGGGCGCTCGACCGCCCTCGTCGTCGCCGTGCTGCTGCTCGCGTCGACCGTCGTGCTGCTGCTGACCGACCGCGGTCCCGACCGGTCCGGGATCCAGGAGGCCGTGCTCACGAAGGCCGAGCCGCGTGCGACGACGGCGCCGGCGACCACTGGGTCCGGCGCGAAGGACGAGCCGGACGACGACTCCCGCGCACCGCAGCGCGAGACCGAGCGGCCGCGGGCCGATCGCACCGGCACGGCCCGCGTCGAGGAGCGTCCCGGCAGCCCGGAGCCCACCTCCCCGACGACCGGCGCCACGCCGGTCCGCCCGAGCCCGACGCCCACCCCGGCCCGCCCGAGCCCCACGCCCACGCCGAGCGCGGGCAACCCCCTCGGCGCACTGCTCGACGCGCTGCTCGGTCGGCGCTGATCCGCAGCGCCCTATCCTGACCGCGTGACACCGCTCACGCACCTGCTCACCGCCACCCGCGACCTCGAGGCGCCACTCGGCGTCGTCGACGAGGACGCCCTGTGGGCCAACGCCGACGACCTCGTCCGCCGCGCCGCCGGCGTGCCCGTCCGCGTCGCGAGCAAGTCGGTGCGCGTGCGCGACGTCCTCACCCGCACGCTGCAGCGACCGGGCTTCGCCGGGGTGATGTCGTACTCGCTGCTCGAGTCGTGCTGGCTCGTCGACCACGGGATCGACGACGTGCTGCTCGCGTACCCGAGCACGAGCGCGGCCGGGTTCCACGAGCTCGTCGCCGACGACCGTCGTCGCGCCGCCGTCACCGTCATGATCGACTCCGTCGAGCACCTCGACGTGATCGACGCCCTGATCGGGCGCGGCCACCCGCCGATCCGCGTGTGCCTCGACGTCGATGCGTCGCTGCGGCTCGGCCCCCTGCACCTGGGGGTGCGCCGCTCCCCCGTCCACTCCGCGCGCCAGGCCGGCCGGGTCGCCCGCGACGTCGTCGCCCGGGCGGGCTTCGACCTCGTCGGGGTGATGTTCTACGACGCCCAGATCGCCGGGCTGCCGGACTCCTCCCCCGCCGTGCGGCTGGTCAAGCGGCGCTCCGCCGCCGAGCTGCTCAGGCGGCGCTCCGCGGTCATCGACGCCGTCTCGCAGCACGCATCGCTCGAGATCGTCAACGCGGGCGGCACCGGCAGCCTCGAGGTCACGGGCGCCGACCCCGCCATCACCGAGCTGACCGCCGGCTCCGGCTTGTTCGCGCCGCGGTTGTTCGACGGCTACGACGCCTTCACTCCCCGGCCGGCGGCGTTCTACGCCCTGCCCGTCGTCCGACGTCCGAGCAAGGACGTCGCCACTGTGTACTCCGGTGGCTACATCGCCTCGGGCCCGACCGGCGACTCCCGCGCGCCGGTGCCCGCCTGGCCCGAGGGACTCTCGCTGATCGGGACCGAGGGCGCCGGCGAGGTCCAGACCCCCGTCAGGGGCCCGGCCGCCCGCGACCTGCGCATCGGCGATCGCGTCCTGCTGCGCCACGCCAAGGCGGGTGAGCCGTTCGAGCGGCTCGACACCGTCGCGCTCGTGCGTGGCGACGGCACCGTGACCACGACACCCACCTACCGCGGCGAGGGGAAGAACTTCGGATGAGCGCGTCGAGGGGCACCTGGCAGAACTGGGGTCGCAGCGTCGCCACCCGGCCGGTGCGGTGGCTGCACCCGACCTCGACCGAGCAGGTCGTGGCAGCGGTCCGTGAGGCCGTCGTCGACGGCCTGCCGGTCAAGGCGTACGGCGCGGCACACTCCTTCACCCCCATCGCGGCGACCGACGGCGTGCTGCTGCGGCTCGACCGGATGGACCGGGTGCTCGACCACGACGTCGCGACGGGACGCGTCCGGGTCCAGGCCGGCATCTCGCTGCACGAGCTCAACCCGCGGCTCGCCGCCCTGGGGCTCGCGCTGCCGAACCTCGGCGACGTCGACCCGCAGTCCGTCGCCGGTGCCGTCTCGACCGGCACGCACGGCACCGGGTCCCGCCTGCACGGCATCGCCGCTGCCGTCGTCGGGGTCCAGCTCGTCACCGGTGACGGGTCCGTCGTCGAGGTCGACGAGCACCACCCGTGGTTCGGCGCCGTCCGCGTCTCGCTCGGGGCCCTCGGCATCCTGACCGAGGTGACGCTCCAGTGCGTGCCGGCGTTCCTGCTCCACGCCCGCGAGGAGCCCATGCCGCTGCCCGAGGTGCTGGAGCGGCTGGCGGAGCTCGTCGAGGACAACGACCACTTCGAGTTCTACTGGTTCCCCCACACCGAGAAGGCCCTGGTCAAGCGCAACAACCGCGTGGCCGAGGGCACGATGCCCCGGCCGCTGAGCAGGCTGCGGCACGCGATCGACGACGAGCTGCTGAGCAACGGCCTGTTCGAGCTCGTCAACCGCGTCGGCGGCGCGCGACCCTCCTGGGTGCCGCGCATGAACGCGATCTCCGGCTCGGCGCTCTCGGCCCGCGAGTACGTCGCGCCGTCGCACGACGTGTTCGTGTCGCCGCGACGCGTCCGCTTCCGCGAGTCGGAGTTCGCGATGCCCCGCGAGGCCCTGCCCGACGTCATCGCGGGCCTGCAGCGATGGTTCGACGCCGGGCACGAGACCGTCTCGTTCCCGATCGAGGTGCGCTTCACGGCACCGGACGACGTCTGGATGTCGACCGGCCACGAGCGGGCGAGCTGCTACGTCGCCGTGCACCAGTACCACCGGCTCGACCCGACGCGGTACTTCGCCGCCGCGCAGGAGATCTTCACCGCGCACGAGGGACGACCGCACTGGGGCAAGATGCACACCCTCGACGCCGGCTACCTGAGGGAGCGCTACGCGCGCTTCGACGACTTCGTCGCGGTCCGTGACGAGGCCGACCCGCACCGGGTCTTCTCCAACGCCTACCTGGACCGCGTGCTGGGTCCCTGACCCTCAGCGTCGGAACGCCCGGCGGTACTCGTCCGGCGAGACCCCGGTCCGGGCGGCCATGTGCTTGCGCAACGAGCTGGCCGAGCCGAAGCCCGCGCGGTGCGCCACGGCGTCGACCGTCTCGTCGCCCAGCTCGAGCAGTCGTCTCGCCTCGTCGAGCCTCTGGGCCAGCAGCCACTGTCCCGGGCTGCTCCCGGTGGCCGCGCGGAAGCGCCGGGTGAAGGTCCGCCGACTCATGCCGGCGTGTCGCGCCAGGTCCTCGAGCCCGACGGACCTGGCCAGGTCGGAGGACGCCCACTCGAGGGTCGCGCTGAGCTCGTCGTCGGTGCACCGCGGCACGGGTCGCTCCACGAACTGCTGCTGGTCACCACGGCGCCAGGGAGGTACGACGCACTGCCGGGCGACCTCGTTGGCCACGTGGCTGCCGTGGTCGTCCCGCACGATCGACAGGAACAGGTCGATCCCGGCCGAGGCGCCCGCCGCGGTGACGACCTGCCCGTCGGTCACGAACAGCTCGCTGCCGACGACCCGGACCCGTGGGAAGGTGCGCGCGAAGTGCTCGACGTGCATCCAGTGAGTCGTCGCCCGGCGGCCGTCCAGCCGCCCCGCGGCGGCCAGGACGTACGAGGCGAGGCACACCGAGACCAACCGCGTCGCCGGTGACACCCGGTCGAGCACCGTCGCGAGCCCCGTCGGCAGCGCCCCCGGGGTGAGGTCCGGGTGGTGGCTCGACGGCGGGACCACCACGAGGTCGGCGGACTCGACGACCGAGGCGTCGTGCTGCGGCTGCACCGCGAATCCCTCGGCCGTCGCGACGGGCGCACCGTCGACGGTGCACACGATGACCTCGTAGGCCGGGCGCCCCTCGCGGTCGGTCGCCGTGCCGAGGACCCGGCCGGCGAGGCTCAGCTCGAACGGCAGGACGTCTCGGTCGGCGAGCACCGCTACCCGTTGCATGGCCCGATCTTCTCATGGTTCGGCCTTCGGGCCATCGCCTCTACCGCTCATGGTCCGTCAGGCTCGACCGCATGACCACGACTCCACGCATGCGCGCCGTCCGCCAGCACACCCTCGGAGACCCCTCCGTGCTCCAGATCGACCACGTCCCCGTGCCCGAGCCCGGCCCCTCGGAGGTGCTCGTGCGGGTCGAGGCGACGAGCCTGAGTCCGACCGACTGGGTGCACCGGGCCATCCCCGGCTTCCTCGGCACCGGGACGAGGACGCTCGGCTGGGACGTCGCCGGCGTGGTCGTCGAGCGGGGGCTCGGCGTGACCGTCCACAGCGTCGGGGACCGGGTCTTCGGCATGCTCCCGTACCCGCACGGCCACGGAGCGGCGGCCGAGCTGGTCGTCGCGCCCGCGCGAGCCCTCGTCCCGATCCCCCGCGACGTGCCGTCCACCACGGCTGCCGCCCTGCCGCTCGTCGGGCTGACGGCCTGGCAGTCCCTCGTCGACACCGCCGACCTCCGGGCTGGGCAACGCGTGCTCGTCCATGCGGCCGCCGGTGGCGTGGGCCACGTCGCGGTGCAGCTGGCAGCCGAGCTGGGGGCGCACGTGATCGGTACCGCGAGCGCGGCGAACCATGCCGTGGTGCGGGACCTGGGCGCCCACGAGGTCGTCGACTACCGGCGACCCGACCTCCAGACCCAGGTCGGCCAGGTCGACGTCGTGCTCGACGCCATCGGCGGCGACACCACTCGGGCGGCGCTGGGCGTCCTGCGTCGCGGCGGTGTCGTGGTGTCCCTTCCCCTCAATCGTGTGACTCCTCTCGGCCCGCAGGCGCGGGCCGCCGGGGTCCGGCACGAGCTGCTGCTCGTCGAGCACGACCAGCTGGGGATGCGTGCGCTCGCCGACCGGCTGGCCGACGGACGACTGCGACCCCTCGTCGAGTCCGTCGCACCCCTGTTCGACCTGGAGGCGGTGCGGGACGCCCACCGTCGCGGCGAGTCCAACCACGTCGTCGGCAAGCTCGTCCTCGAGGCGGACGGTCGTCCGCCCACGCAGCCTGTGGTTTGATGATTGTGACGCGCGACACACCCCGTCGTGGTCACCACCACCGACAGCGGCGCCCCACCACGGCGACCGCCAGGAGGCTGCATGTTCCAGGAAGGTCAGTACTTCGCCCCGATCACCAAGAAGGGTGACGGCAACCTGCGGGTCGAGCTCGGCTCGGGTCACCCCGGCCTCGAGGACCCCGTCTACCGCGAGCGACGCGACCTGCTCGCCACGCTCGCCGATCGATGGCAGCCCGGCGAGCCGGCCCCCACGATCGACTACACCGACGACGAGCACGACGTGTGGCGCGCGGTGTCGCAGGACCTGCTCACCAAGCACCGCGAGTACGCGTGCCGCGAGTTCCTCGACGGCAAGGCCGCGCTCGACCTGCCGCTCGACCACGTGCCGCAGCTCGAGGACCTGTCACGCCGGCTCGAGCCCCTGACCGGCTTCTCGTACCGCCCGGCCGCCGGACTCGTGCCGCTGCGCGAGTTCTACGGGGCGCTCGCGGACCACGCGTTCTGGGCGACCCAGTACGTACGCCACCACTCCGTCCCGCTCTACACCCCCGAGCCCGACGTCCTGCACGAGGTCGTCGGGCACGGCAACACGCTCGCCGACCGCCGCTTCACCGCGCTCTACGAGGCCGCCGGCCAGGCCGCGCGCCGCGTCGAGACCGACGCGGCGCTCGAGTTCGTCAGCCGGGTGTTCTGGTTCACGCTCGAGTTCGGCGTGGTCCACGAGCACGACGGTCTCAAGGCCTACGGCGCCGGCATCCTGTCGAGCCCCGGCGAGATCGAGGAGTTCCGCTCCATGACGATCCGCGACCTCGACCTCGTCGCCATGGGCACCACCGACTACGACATCACGCACTACCAGGACGTGCTGTTCGCGGCCGCCTCGTTCAGCCAGGTCGAGGACGTCGTGGGCGAGTTCTGGTCGACGTGCACCGACGAGTCCATCGCGCGGATGCGGGCTGCCACACTGGCCGGGTGACCGGTCCCGTCGACGTCCGACACCTCGGGCTCATGCTGGCCCTGACGTTCTCGACGGGCGTCGTCGACGCCGTCGGCTACCTCGGGCTCGATCGCGTGTTCACCGGCAACATGACCGGCAACGTCGCGATCCTCGGCATGGCGCTCGCGGGTGGGGCCGGCCTGCCGATCGTGGGTCCGCTCGTCGCGCTCGGAGGCTTCCTGGCGGGCGCCGGTGCCGCCGGTCGGTTCCTGCGGCGCGCACCGTCCGGGTGGTCGCCGAGCGCGACCGCGACCCTCGCCACCGTCACGGTGCTGCTGACCGCAGTGGCGTGCACGCTGCTCCTCGTGGGCCGGCCGCACGGAAGCGCCACCGACGTGGTGACGGCCCTCCTGGGCCTGGCGATGGGGGCCCAGGCGGCGGCCGCCCGCGCGATCGCCGTGCCAGAGGTCACGACGGTCGCGCTCACGTCGACCATCGTGGGGCTCGCCGCCGGACCCTTCGGCGAGCTCGGTCGCACGAGCGGTGCGACGCGTCTTCTCGCGGTCGCGCTGCTGCTGGCCGGCGCCGCCACCGGCGCACTGCTGGTGCGCCTCGACATGGGTCTCGGCATCGCCCTGGCCGCGGCGATCTGCCTTACCGTGACCGTCACCGGACTGGCCGAGCACCGGACGCCCCGCCGCGCCTGAGCCAGTCAGCGGGACGCCTCGCTAGGTTGGACCCATGCGCGTCCTCGTCACCGGCGGTGCCGGATACATCGGGTCCCACACCGTCGTCTCCCTGCTCGAGTCGGGCCACGAGGTCGAGGTGGTCGACTCCTTCGTGAACAGCAAGCCGTCGGCGATCCGCCGGATCGAGGAGATCACGGGCCGCGCGGTGCCGGCCCACTCCGTCGACCTGCGCGACCGTGCTGCCGTGTCCGGTCTGCTGGCCGACGGACGCTTCGACGGCGTGATCCACCTGGCTGCGCTCAAGGCGGTCGGCGAGAGCATGCAGGAGCCGCTCGCCTACTACGACAACAACCTGGGCTCGACCTACAGCCTCCTGCAGGCGATGGCCGAGCACGACGTCCGCACGTTCGTGTTCTCGTCCTCGGCCACGGTCTACGGCGCCAAGGCCCCGGTGCCGTACCGCGAGGACTTCGAGCCCCTGGAGTCCTCGAGTCCCTACGGCCAGACCAAGGTCATGATCGAGCGCGTCCTCGAGGACGTCGCCGTCGCCGACCCCGAGTGGCGCATCGCCCTGCTGCGCTACTTCAACCCCGTCGGCGCCCATGAGTCGGGTCTCATCGGCGAGGACCCGCAGGGTGTCCCGAACAACCTGGTCCCGTTCATCGCCCAGGTCGCCGTCGGACGGCGCGAGAAGCTCAGCATCTACGGCGGCGACTACCCGACCGAGGACGGCACGTGCGAGCGCGACTACATCCACGTCAGCGACGTGGCGGCCGGCCACGTCGCCGCGCTCGAGCACCTCGTCGCCTCCGCGCCCCAGGTCCGTGCCTGGAACCTCGGCAGCGGCACCGGTACCTCGGTCCTGCAGATGATCAAGGCGTTCGAGCGGGCCTGTGGCCGAGAGCTGCCCTACGAGATCGTGGATCGCCGCCCCGGCGACCTGGCGGCGTTCTGGGCCGACCCGACACGAGCGAACGCCGAGCTCGGCTGGGCCGCCACGCGCACGGTCGACGACATGTGTGCCGACACGTGGCGCTGGCAGTCGGCGAACCCCACCGGCTTCCCCGACTGAGCCGAGATGTGCGGCCTTATGCACCGTTCCGCGCCGCGGAACGGTGCATGACGGCGCACATCTGGTGATCAGGCCCGGGATTGGGCGATCGCGTAGAGGGCGACGCCGGCGGCGACGCCCGCGTTGAGGCTCTCGAGGCCCGACGACATCGGGATGCTGACGAGCTGGTCGCACGTCTCGCCGACGAGGCGTGAGATGCCCTTGCCCTCGCTGCCGACCACGACCACGAGCGGCCCGTCGCCGAGCTCCAGCTCCGGCAACGAGACGTCGCCGTCGGCAGCGAGTCCGACGACCATGAGGCCGGCCTCCTGGTACGCCTTGAGCGTGCGCGTCAGGTTGGTGGCCCGGGCCACCCGCAGGCGCGCCGCGGCCCCGGCCGACGTCTTCCAGGCCGACGCCGTCATCTGCGCCGAGCGGCGTTCCGCGATCACGACCCCGTGTGCGCCGAATCCCGAGGCCGAGCGGACCACGGCCCCCAGGTTGCGGGGATCGGTGACGCCGTCGAGCACCACGACGAGGGGCGGTTCGCCGAGCTCCTCGGCGATCGCGAGCAGGTCGTCGGGCTTGGCGTAGTCATAGGGCTCGAGCTTGGCAGCGACCCCCTGGTGCACGGCCCCCAGCGTCAGCTTGTCGAGCTCGGCGCGCCCTGACTCGATGATCGGCAGGTGCTGCTCGGCGGCCAGCCGGAAGATCTCGCGGATGCGGTCGTCACGCTCGCCGTCGGCGACGTAGAGCCCCTTGACGGGCACCTGCTCCCGGAGCAGCTCGACGACCGGGTTGCGTCCGGCGACCCACTCGCTGGCACCGTCGGCCTTGCGGCGCGGCCGGGACTGCTCACGCTTGTCGGCGGCGCGGGCCATCTTGTAAGCCTTGTGGTTGGGGCGCTCCTCGGCCCGCGGCGTCGGACCCTTGCCCTCGAGACCACGGCGACGACGTCCGCCGGAGCCCGCCGTCGGGTTGCCCTTCGAGGACTTGCGCACCGCGCCCTGTCGCTTGCTGTTGCCTGGCATCAGCTCTTCACGCTCCATCGCGGTCCGTGGGGGGTGTCCTCGACCTCGACGCCGGCGGCGGCGAGCTGGTCCCGCACGAGGTCGGCGGTGGCGAAGTCCTTGGTGGCCCGCGCCTGCTGACGCTGCTCCA
Organism: Aeromicrobium sp.; assembly: GCA_023257515.1. Classification (GTDB taxonomy): domain Bacteria; phylum Actinomycetota; class Actinomycetes; order Propionibacteriales; family Nocardioidaceae; genus Aeromicrobium. The sequence continues at coordinate 10,937 of JALRCA010000236.1, read as the reverse complement.
GCAGCGCCAGGACGAGCGAGCCGAGGGCGGCTCGGTCGCCGCCGGCCGGTGCGGCGCCGCGCCAGTGCTCGGACAGCGGGTCGACACCGAGCACGTCGAGCATGGCGCGGACCGACCCCAGGGTCGCGCGGAGCTCGGCGGAGTCACCGCCGGCCAGCAGCTTGTTGCCCGTCGCGATGACGGCCTGGAGCTCGGCCAGGGCAGCCGGGACCGCCAGGTCGTCGTCCATCGCGGTCGCGAAGGCGTCGGTGACCTCGGTCGGCTCGACCACGCCGCCGCTCAGCTCGGCCGCGCGAGCGACGAACCCGTCGATCCGCTCGAAGGCCGTGACCGCCTCGGCGAGCGACTCCTCGGAGTACTCGATGATCGACCGGTAGTGCGCCGCCACCAGGTAGTAGCGCAGGGCGATCGCGGGCACACGCTTGACGACCTCGCTGACCATGAGCGTGTTGCCCACGCTCTTGGACATCTTGGAGCCGCTCAGGTTGAGCATCGCGTTGTGCATCCACAGCCTGGCGAACGGCTGCCCGGCGGCACGAGACTGCGCGAGCTCGTTCTCGTGGTGCGGGAAGCGCAGGTCGAGTCCGCCGCCGTGGATGTCGAACTCGTGCCCGAGGTACTTGGCGGCCATCGCCGAGCACTCCAGGTGCCAGCCGGGGCGGCCCCGCCCCCACGGCGTGGGCCACGACGCCGACTCCGGCTCGCCGTCCTTGCGCCCCTTCCAGAGTGCGAAGTCGCGGGGGTCGCGCTTGCCCTCGGGCGGCGCGTCCGGCGCGGCCTGCATGTCGTCGACACGCTGGTTGCTGAGCTCGCCGTAGGCGGGCCACGACCGGACGTCGAAGTACACGTCGCCCGAGCCGTCCGCTGCCACGTAGGCGTGGCCGCGCTCGAGGAGGGTCTCGATCATCTCGAGCATCTCCGGCACGATGCCCGTCGCCCGCGGCTCGTAGGTGGGCGGCCGGCAGCCGAGCACCTCGTAGGCGGCGTGCAGGGCTCGCTCGTTCTCGTAGGCGACGGCGAACCAGGGACGTCCCTGCTCCTCGCCCTTGGCCAGGATCTTGTCGTCGATGTCGGTGACGTTGGCGACGATCGTGACCTCGTGGCCGCCGCGCTCGAGCCAGCGGCGCAGCACGTCGAACACGACCTCCTTGCGGATGTGGCCGATGTGCGGCGGTCCCTGCACGGTCAGCCCGCAGTGGTAGATGCCGACGTGCCCCGGGACGACCGGGTCGAGGTCGCGCAGCTGCCGCGTGGCGGTGTCGTAGAGGCGCAGGGTCACCGTCCAACCCTATCGGCTCGCCCACGTCCTCCGATCCCGCGTGGCCACGGATTCGTTCGTCCCATCCGTCCCACTGGCCCCGTTCGTCACCTAGGCTGAGCTGATGCGCCGTCTGCTCGCCCTCACGACCGCGACCCTGGTCGCGGCGACCGTCGTCTCCGCCCCCGCTCAGGGAGCGTCCCACGACACGCGGCTCCACCGCTGGTCCACCGACACCCAGCTCAGGCAGGGCGACCTCGTCGGCACCAAGGTCGCCCAGGGCGCCGTCACTCTCGCGAGCACCCCTCACTCCCTCACCTACGACGACCCGTGGGGTCCGACCCGGCGCTGGTCCTACGGCGCCTGGACCTCGCCCTGGCAGAGCACCGGCTTCGACGCCAAGCGACTCGTCCCGTCGTGGAACGCCGTCACGCCGGCGGGCACGTGGCTGCAGGTGCTCGTGCGGGTCCGCAAGGGGAACACGGTCGGCAGCTGGGACGTGGTCGGACGCTGGACGCTCGACACCGGCACGATCCACCGGGCGTCGACGAGTAGCCAGCCGGACGACCTGTCCCGCGTCGACGTCGACACCGTCGCGGCGACCTCGAGCTTCGACGCCTACCAGGTCCGGGTGCGTCTGCTCCGCAAGCCCGGGTCGAGGGCCACGCCCAAGCTCACCTCCGTCAGCGCCGTCGCGTCGACCTACGGGAGCAGGACCGCGGCGACGAGCAGCACGACGATGACCTCCACCAAGATCCTGCCGGTCCCCCGCTACTCCCAGATGATCCACAAGGGCCACTACCCCCAGTGGGGTGGCGGCGGGGAGGCGTGGTGCTCACCCACCTCGACCACCATGGTCCTGGACTACTTCAAGGCCGGCCCGGACCGGTCCAAGTACACGTGGGCCAAGGGCAGCACGCCCCAGGTCGACCACGCGGCGCGCTACACCTACGACCACCGGTACGAGGGCACCGGCAACTGGCCCTTCAACACCGCGTACGCGAGCCAGTACGGCAACGACGCGTTCGTCACCCGCTTCACCTCCCTGCGCGACGCCGAGGCGTTCATCAAGGCCGGCATCCCGGTCGTCGCCTCGATCGCGTTCGGACGTGGCGAGCTGACCGGCGCCCCGATCTCGTCGACGCCCGGTCACCTGCTCGTGATCGTCGGCTTCACGGCCTCCGGCAAGGTCGTGGTCAACGACCCGGCCGGCTCGTCGAGCTCGAACGTCCGGCGGACGTACAGCCGCAGCCAGCTCGAGCGGGCGTGGCTCAAGGGTTCGGGCGGCATCGTCTACGTCATCCGGCCGCCGGGCAAGAAGCTCCCCACCGGGAGCATCCGCTGGTCCTGAGCCCGATGGGGCAGGATCGAGCCATGCTTCCGCGCATCGGCCTCGGCACCGACGTCCACCGACTCGTCCCCGGGCGCACGATGCGTCTCGCCGGCCTGGAGTGGCCGGACGAGCCTGCCGGCCTCGAGGGGCACTCCGACGGTGACGCGGCGTGCCACGCCATCGTCGACGCGTTGCTCTCGGCCGCCGGCCTGGGCGACATCGGCTCGCGCTTCGGCACCGACGACCCGCGCTGGGCCGGTGCGACCGGGCCCGAGTTCCTGGCCGAGACCGTGCGCCTCCTGGAGGAGGCCGGCTTCGGCGTCGTCAACGTCGCCGTGCAGGTCGTCGGCAACGCACCTCGCCTGTCGCCACGCCGCACGGAGGCGGCGGCCCGACTCACCGAGGTCGTGGGCGCCCCCGTCAGCGTCTCCGCCACCACGACCGACGGACTCGGTCTGACCGGGCGCGGCGAAGGCGTGGCGGCGATCGCGACGGCGCTCGTCGTCCCGTCCTGACGTCGCCGAGCACGACGAAGGCCCCCACCGCGGCGGTGGGGGCCTTCGTCAGTCCTGCTCGTGCGTCAGGACGCGAGGACCTCGTCCAGGCGGATCTCCGCCTTGTCCTCGTTGGTCTTCTCGGCCAGAGCCAGCTCGGAGACGAGGATCTGACGCGCCTTGGCCAGCATCCGCTTCTCGCCCGCCGACAGCCCGCGCTCGTGATCGCGGCGCCACAGGTCGCGCACGACCTCGGCCACCTTGAGCACGTCTCCCGAGTGCAGCTTCTCGAGGTTCGCCTTGTAGCGACGCGACCAGTTGGTCGGCTCCTCGACGTGCTCGGCCCGCAGCACGCCGAACACGCGCTCCAGTCCGGCTTCGTCCACCACGTCACGCACACCGACGAGATCGACGTTGCACGCAGGCACACGAACGACCAGGTCGTTCTGCCCGACGATCCTCAGGACGAGGTAGTCGCGCTCTTCCCCCTTGATGGTCCGGGTCTCGATGTCTTCGATGACGGCAGCCCCGTGATTGGGGTACACAACAGTCTCGCCGACCGTGAAAGTCATATGCAGAGGCACCTTTCCTAGGTGACCAGAATAACACGGGCGTACGACATCCCTTCCGGCGCTTCCGGCCGCCGAGACGGTCACGGGCCACCGGGGCGTGCGACGACGGTCTGCTCGGATACGATCTGTCCCGGACGCCCGGAGCCCCCGGCGGACCGTTCCACGACTCGACGGAAGACAGGTGCCACGGTGACCACGGCCCCATCCCGCCGCCTCGCGACGACCCTCGCGCTGAGCGCGATCCTCGCCCTCGGTGCCTGCGGCACCGGCTTCGACACCCAGACCAACGCCCAGTACCAGGCCGGCGTCGGCGCGAACGTGCGCACCGGCGACGTGCAGGCGTACAACACGGTCCTCGTCGACAACGGCGACGACACCTACACCCTCTCGGTCGGTCTGCTCAACGCCACGGACGAGGCCCAGAAGCTCGCGTCCTACCGAGTCGGTCCCCGTGACGGCGGTGCCGCCGTCACGGGCGAGCCCAGCGCCCCGGTCGACCTGTCGGCCAAGGCTCTCACCACGATCGGCTTCGACGGCGAGGTCGTCGTGGCATCCACCGACCTGGCCGTCGGCAAGTACGCCGCGATCCGGCTGACGTTCGACGGCGGCGCGACGCTCGACGTCGAGGCCCCCGTGGTGGCGCGGACCGCCGAGTACTCGCAGGTCGCCAGCAAGCCTGCGCAGCCCGACACCGAGACCGCCCCGGACACCGGCGAGCAGGACGCGGAGACCGCCGAGCAGTGACGCTGCCCGCACCACCGACGACGAAGGCCCCGGCAGAGCGCCGGGGCCTTCGTCGTCGGTGCGTGGATCAGGGAGCGATCTCGCCGGTGACGAGGTAGACCACGCGCCGCGCCATCGACACGGCGTGGTCACCGATGCGCTCGTAGTAGCGGCCCAGCAGCGCGAGGTCGATGGCCGGCTCGATCCCGTGGTCCCATCCACCGCTGAGGAGCGCGCGGAACAGGTCCTTGCGCAGACGATCCATCTCGTCGTCGGTGTCCTCGAGCCGCTTGGCGGACTCGACGTCGCGGTTGGCGACGATCTTGGACGCCGCGTGGATCATCTGGTCCGCGACCGAGGCCATCGCCATGATCGTCGGCTGCAGGTTCTGCGGCACCGCGACGTCGGGGATCCGCATGCGGGCGACCTTGGCGACGTGCACCGAGAGGTCGCCCATGCGCTGGAGGTCGTTGAGCATCCGAAGCGTCGCCACGAGCTGGCGCAGGTCGGTGGCGACGGGTTGCTGGGTGGCGAGCAGCAGCAGGGCGCGCTCCTCGATCTCCTCCGTCGTGTCGTCGATCTGCTTGTCGCCGGCGATCACGGACTCGGCCAGTGGACCGTCCGCGTTGAGGAGGGCGGCGGTCGAGGCCGACACGGCCTTGCGGACGTCCCCGGTCAGCTTCACCAGGTCGTCGACGATCGTGTCGAGCTGTTCGTAGTACTGGTCGCGCATGGTCGTCAGGCTATTCGCGGGCGGTGAACGGTTGGCGTCCTGCGGTGAACGCGGCGTGAACAGCCGCGGAAAGCCGCACGTCAGACGGTGTTCGGACGATGGTCACCTGGAGTTCGACCTCTACGATCGGTCCCGTGGAGACCAGTGCAGGACTCGTCGTCGCGGGCGCCATCGGGGTGATGCTCGGCGCCCTGGTCGCGTACGTGTGGCGGTTCAGCGAGCGTCGCACCACGACCGTCCCCGACGAGTCGTCGCCGGTCGTCCCCGAGGGGGCGAAGGCGGTGCTCTCCGTGCTGTCGTCCTCGGCCGTCATCATCGACTCCGAGGAGCGGGTCCTCCAGGCCTCGGCCCCGGCCATGGCCCTCGGGATCGTGCGCGACGACCGCCTCGTGGACCACGAGATCGCCGAGATCGTGCGCACCGTCCGTCGTGACGGCCAGGTGCGCGAGTCCGACCACGCGCTGCAGCCCAAGGGCGGCACGACCGCGTTCGTCCGCGTCCGCGTGGCGCCCCTGACCTCGCGACTCGTGCTGGTCCTCGCGCTCGACCGCACGCGCGAGGAGCGCGTCGAGGCGATCCGCCGGGACTTCGTCGCCAACGTCAGCCACGAGCTCAAGACGCCCGTCGGCGCCTTGAACCTGCTCGCCGAGGCCGTCTCCGAGGCGAGCGACGACCCCGAGGCCGTGCTCCGCTTCGCCGCCCGCATGCAGGGCGAGAGCGAGCGACTGAGCCGCCTCGTGCAGCAGATCATCGACCTGTCGCGCCTGCAGAACGACGTCACGAGCGAGGAGGCGACCCTCATCAAGGTCGACGAGCTCGTCGCCGAGGCGTGCGAGCACTCCGCCACCGAGGCCGAGCGCAAGGACATCGTGGTCGCGACCCGCATCGAGCCCGAGCTCCTGGTCCACGGCGACCGCGCCCAGCTGCACGTGGCCCTCAGCAACCTCGTCGAGAACGCCGTCGCCTACAGCCCCGAGGGGTCCAAGGTCGCGGTGACCGCCGAGAAGGACGACGAGCACGTGCGGATCACGGTCGCCGACAACGGGATCGGCATCCCCACCGAGGAGCTCGGTCGCATCTTCGAGCGGTTCTACCGCGTCGACCCGGCGCGCGCACGCACGACCGGAGGGACGGGACTCGGCCTGTCCATCGTCAAGCACGTCGCGGCCAGCAACGGTGGGTCCGTCGACGTCTGGAGCGAGCCGGGAGCCGGCTCGACCTTCACCCTCGTGCTGCCGTCGCGCAGCCAGGACCTGGATGAGGAGATCGCGTGACCAAGGTGTTGGTCGTCGAGGACGAGAGCAGCTACAGCGACGCCCTGTCGTACGTGCTGCGCAAGGAGGGGTTCGACGTCGCCGTCGCGGAGACCGGACCCGATGCCCTGACCGAGTTCGAACGGGGCGGCGCCGACATCGTGCTGCTCGACCTGATGCTGCCCGGTCTGCCCGGCACCGAGGTGTGCCGCCAGATCCGACAGACCTCGGCGGTGCCGATCATCATGGTCAGCGCGAAGGACACCGAGGTCGACAAGGTGGTCGGTCTCGAGCTGGGTGCCGACGACTACGTCACCAAGCCGTACTCACCGCGCGAGCTCGTGGCACGCATCCGCGCGGTGCTGCGTCGCGGCGTGCCCGAGGTCGAGGACGACACCGCGATCCTGGAGTCCGGCCGCATCCGCATGGACGTCGAGCGCCACCTCGTGAGCGTCGACGGCGACACGGTCAAGCTGCCGCTCAAGGAGTTCGAGCTGCTCGAGTTCTTCCTGCGCAACCCCGGCCGCGTCCTGACCCGCGGCCAGCTCATCGACCGCGTCTGGGGCGCCGACTACGTGGGCGACACCAAGACCCTCGACGTCCACGTCAAGCGCCTGCGCGCCAAGGTCGAGCAGGACCCCGGCAACCCCGCCGTCCTGACCACCGTCCGCGGCCTCGGCTACAAGCTCGACACCTGACCCCCAGCCCCAGCGGCCCCGCCCCCGATTTGGCGAGTTTGCGCTCGAAACCATCAGGTTTTCGAGCGCAAAGTCGTCAAATCGCGGCGTCGGCGGGACGGGTGGTGCGCGCGACGGTGGTCTGGCGGCGGGCGTGGAGGACGTAGAGGGCCGCGGCGAGCAGGACCGCCGCGAGGGCGAAGAACGCGCCGTGCCAGTCCCGGGTCCACTCGCCGATCTCGTTGGTGACGTAGAAGTCGACACCCGCGGCCTTGGCCTGGGCCTCGGACGTGGGGACGTCCGCGTCGAGGATCGTGCGGTCGACCGCCCACTGCCGCGCCGAGGGGCCGGCGACGGCCGCGTACACCGCATACGCCGAGAACAGCACGAGCGCCGCTGTGATCACCCGGCTGAAGGGGCGCCGCAGCAGGATCGCCACGGCCACGAGCGCCGCCAGCGCCAGGGCGATCAGCACGACCCCGTAGGCGAGGTCGTAGACCAGGTAGTACTTGACCGAGATCGGCCCGCCCGGCATGTCGAGGTCGACCGTCGAGCCGTAGTCGACGTGCGTGCGGTCCAGTCCCGTGGCCGGGGCGCCGTCACCGACGGACTGGCTCACGAGCCTGACGATCGCGATGCCGGGAGGTCGCGTGTTGATCGCCAGCTCCAGGTAGACCCACACGAAGCCGATCGGCGCCAGCCCCAGGACGATGATGCTGTTGACCGTGGCGCGCAGGCTCGGCGCCGGCCGCCGGTCCAGGCGCAGCCGGGCACCGAGACCCACGTCAGCGGCCCTGGTTCGCCACCGCGGCGATGGCGTCGGCGGCGGCCTCGGGATCGAGGTAGCGGCCGCCGCGCGTGACCGGCTTGAGGTCGTCGTCGAGCTCGTAGACGAGCGGGATGCCGGTCGGGATGTTCAGACCGACGACCTCGTCCTCGCCCAGGCCGTCGAGGTGCTTGACGAGCGCGCGCAACGAGTTGCCGTGCGCCGTGACCAGCACGGTCCGACCGAGGAGCAGGTCCGGCACCACCTGGTCGTACCAGTACGGCAGCATCCGGTCGAGCACGTCGGCCAGGCACTCGGTGCGCGGCAGCAGCTCGTCGGGCAGGTCGGCGTAGCGCGGGTCGGCGGCCTGGCTGAACTCGCTGTCGTCGGGCAGCGCCGGCGGCGGGGTGTCGTAGGAGCGACGCCACGTCATGAACTGCTCCTCGCCGAACTCCTCGAGCGTCGCCTTCTTGTCCTTGCCCTGCAGGTCGCCGTAGTGGCGCTCATTGAGGCGCCAGTTGCGCACGACCGGAATCCAGGCGCGCCCCGCCTCGCCGAGGGCGATGTTGGCGGTCGTGATGGCCCGCGTGAGCAGCGACGTGTGGACGACATCGGGCAGGATGCCGGACTCGGCGAGGAGACGACCGCCGCGTGCGGCCTCCTCGCGTCCCCGCTCCGACAGGCCGACATCGACCCAGCCGGTGAAGAGGTTGCGGGCGTTCCACTCGCTCTCGCCGTGGCGGAGCAGGACCAGGGTGTAGGGCGCGGTCATGGCGCCATCCTGCCAATCCTCAGTCGGGCTGCTCGGCGAGGTGCCGGAAGGCCTCGAGATTGCCCGTGGGCTCACCCCGCTCCACCCGCCACTTCCACTCGCGCCGAATCGCCGTGGCGAAGCCGAGCTCCAGGATCGTGTTGAACGACTCGTCCGAGTACTCCGCCACGCATCCGAGGAGGCGATCGATCTCGCCCGCGGACAGCGAATCGAGCGAGACACGGCCGGACAGGTAGATGTCGCCGAGATGGTCGATGCAGAAGGCCACGGCGTACATCCGCCTGTTGCGCTCCAGCAACCAGCGGTACACGGCTTCCGCATTCTCGTCGGGACGACGCGCGACGAAGGCGTTGATGGACAGCGCATGGTCGCCGACGACGAGCGAGGCGGTCGTCCGGAGTTTGTGGGTGCCCTCCAGCATGACGACGAAGGTGCCGCTCTCCGGGCGCTCGACCGGAAGGCCGGTCTCGGCGAGGGCGGACTCGACGGTCCGCAGGGCGGCCTCGCGGGTCATTGCCCGCTGACGGCGAGCGGCACCGCGGCGTGCTCGCCGATCGCGCGGGAGTAGGAGTCGATGAGTCCCTGTGCCGTGGCGTCCCAGCTGAAGCCCTCCGCGTGCGGTCGCGCGCCGCGCGCGAGCACGTCGCGTTCGCGCGTGGTGACGCGGGACAGGTACGCCGCCCAGGTGCGGGGGTCGTGGTCAGGCACGAGGAGTCCGCTGCGACCGTCGGCGACCGATGTGCGCAGACCCCCGACGGAGGCGGCAACGACGGGGGTCCCGCAGGCCTGGGACTCGATAGCCACGAGACCGAAGGACTCGGAGTAGGACGGCACCACCGTCGCGTCGGCCGCGGCGTACCACTCGGCGAGGCGGGCGCGGTCGGTCGGCGGCTCGAACCGGACCAGGTCGGCGATGCCGAGTTGCTGGGCGAGTTCCACCAGGCCGGTCGGATGCTCGAGGCCGCTCCCGGACGGGCCGCCGCAGACGACCACGAGCAGTCGCTCGCGCGTGGCCGGGTCGTCCTCGACCATGCGCGCGGCGGCACGCAGGAGGACATCGGGTGCCTTGAGCGGCTGGATCCGGCCGACGAAGAGCAGGACATGGGCATCGGGGCGCACCCCGAGTGCCGTACGCGCGGCCAGCTGGTCGCGCGGCGCGAACGTCTCCAGGTCGACACCGGGATGCACGACGTCGACCGCATGCGCCGGCGCGGCGTAGAGATCCATCAACTGGCGGGCCTCCTCGCCGGTGTTGGCGATGAGCCGTGAGGCGTGGTCGACGACCTGCTGCTCGCCGACGACGCGGACCTGGGGCTCGGGGCGGTCACCCTCGGCGAGCTCGAGGTTCTTGACCTTGGCCATGGTGTGCATCGACTGCACGAGTGGGACGTCCCAGCGCTCCGAGGCGAGCCATCCGACATGGCCGGATAGCCAGTAGTGGGCGTGGATGAGGTCGAACCAGCCTGCCGGTCGGCAGGCCTCCGCGCGCAGGAGTTCGGCGCTGAAGGCGCACATCTGAGCGGGCAGGTCCTCCTTGGGCAGGTCCTCGAACGGTCCGGCGCGCAGGTGCGAGACACGCACTCCTGGCTCGATCTCGATGCTCGCGGGCAGGCCCGAGGACACGGCCCGCGTGAAGATCTCCACGTCGATTCCCGACTCGGCCAGCCGTCGCGCGGTCTCGAGGACGTAGACGTTGAGGCCGCCCGCGTCGCCCGTCCCGGGTTGGTCCAGCGGGGAGGTGTGCAGGGAGACGACAGCGACCCGGCGGGGCCGGGGGTCGCGCAAATATCGGCTCACGGTCACCTCTCGGGCCTGGAACGGCTCCCCAGTCTGGCCTATTCCCGTGAGCGGGGCACCCGGACCCGGAATCCATGCGGAGCTTTCACCCCTGGAATGGCAGCCACATGGACGGGAAAGTCCCCTCGGGAACCGCCACTTCGAGGGTGAAAGTGATGTGGTCGGCCCTGGCGCCCTAGGGCGTCGAGGAGAGGGAGACGCCGGCGTAGGGCTCGCCGGTGACGATCGTGACCACGCGGCGGGTCACGGAGACAGCGTGGTCGGCGTACCGCTCGTAGAAGCGCGAGAGCAGGGTGACGTCGATGGCGGCCTCCACCCCGTGCTTCCACGAGGGGGAGAGGACGATGCGGAAGAGCTCGCGGTGGAGGTGGTCCATCTGCTCGTCGTGGCGGGCGATGTCGGTGGCGAGCGAGACGTCCTTGGTGGCGATGACCGCGCCCGTCTTCGACACGATGGCCTCGGCGATGCCGCCCATCTCCGCGAAGGTGCCGCGGAGCTCCTGGGGAATGGCCGCGGCCGGGTAGCGCATGCGGGCCTGCTTGGCGACATGCTCGGCCAG
>JALRCA010000155.1 GCA_023257515.1 Aeromicrobium sp. | reverse complement strand
AGCAGCCTCGGCGGAGGAGAGGGGAGCGGGAGCGAGAAGGAGGGCTGCGGCTGCTGCTGCGGCGGGAAAAGAGAGGGAAAGGGCGCTGGGAGCGTTGGGAGCGGGAGCGGGAGAGGGAGCGCGACGGAGGAGGCGTTTCCTCCGCCGCCACTGCCGGCGCCGTTGCCGTTGCTGTTGCTGTTGCTGCCGTTGCTCCCTTCTGGCCACCACCACCACGGAGACAGAGGCCGACTCTGTTGCTGTAGCTGCTGCAAGGGGAATGTCTGGCTCCCCGCGTCCACCCTGAGGTGGTGGAGGGCGGCGGCGGCACGTTCGACGTGTCCCTGCTCGAGATCGGTGACGGCGTCATCGAGGTCAAGGCCACGAGCGGTGACAACCACCTCGGTGGTGACGACTGGGACAACGCGGTCGTCGACTGGATCGTCAGCACCTTCAAGTCCAAGACGGGCATCGACCTGACGAAGGACAAGATGGCGATGCCGCGCATCCGCGAGGCGGCCGAGCGCGCCAAGATCGAGCTGTCGAGCTCCTCGAGCACCTCGATCAACCTGCCGTACATCACGGTGCAGGACGGCAGCCCCGTCTTCCTCGACGAGACGCTGACCCGCAGCGAGTTCGAGAAGATCACGTCCGACCTGCTCGAGCGCACCAAGGCTCCGTTCAACAACGTCATCAAGGACGCGGGCGTCGCCGTCGGCGACATCGACCACGTCGTGCTCGTCGGTGGCTCGACCCGCATGCCGGCCGTGACCGAGCTCGTCAAGAAGCTCACGAACGGCAAGGAGCCCAACAAGGGCGTCAACCCGGACGAGGTCGTGGCCGTGGGCGCGAGCCTGCAGGCCGGCGTCCTCAAGGGCGAGGTCAAGGACGTGCTCCTGCTCGACGTCACCCCCCTGAGCCTCGGTATCGAGACCAAGGGCGGCGTCATGACCAAGCTCATCGAGCGCAACACCACGATCCCGACGAAGCGGTCCGAGGTCTTCACGACCGCCGACGACAACCAGCCGTCGGTCGCGATCCAGGTCTACCAGGGCGAGCGCGAGATGGCGGCGGGCAACCAGCTGCTCGCGACGTTCGAGCTGACCGGCCTCCCGCCGGCCCCGCGCGGCGTCCCGCAGATCGAGGTCACGTTCGACATCGACGCCAACGGCATCGTGAACGTCTCGGCCAAGGACCGCGGCACGGGCAAGGAGCAGTCGATGACGATCACCGGCGGCTCGGCGCTGTCCAAGGAGGACATCGACCAGATGGTCAAGGACGCCGAGCAGTACGCCGAGGAGGACCGCAAGCGGCGCGAGTCCGTCGAGACCCGCAACCAGGCCGAGGCGCTCGTCCACACGACCGAGAAGTTCCTGTCCGAGAACGGCGACAAGGTCGGCGACGACGTCAAGACCGAGGTGCAGGGCGACCTCGACGCGCTGAAGTCGGCGCTCGAGGGCGACGACAACGCCGCGATCGAGGCGGCCGTCACCAAGCTCGGCCAGTCCAGCTCGAAGATGGGCGAGGCGATGTACGCCGCGGCCGCCGCCGAGCAGCAGACCGCGGGCGAGGGCGCTCCGGCCGGTGACGCCGGCAGCGGCGACGACGACGTCGTCGACGCCGAGATCGTCGACGACGAGGACGACGCCAAGGGTGAGTCCAAGTGACGGATCCCGACGACCAGACGCAGGACGAGACCGTCGAGGCGGCGGGCCCGGAAGGGCCCACCGCCCCGGCGGGCGAGGCCGACGTCGACGCGGAGGACGCGGCGGCGTCGGACGAGCCGGACTTCGCGTCCGAGCTCGCCGATCGCACGGCCGACCTGCAGCGTCTGCAGGCCGAGTACGTCAACTACCGCAGGCGTGTCGAGCGTGACCGGGCCCAGGCCCGCACGCAGGGCGAGGCCGCGGTGCTGCGGTCGCTGCTCACGGTGCTCGACGACCTCGGGCGCGCGGAGCAGCACGGCGAGCTGACGGGTGGCTTCAAGGCCGTGGCCGACTCGCTGAACCAGACGCTCAAGGCGCACCACCTCGAGGCGTTCGGCGCCCCGGGTGACGCGTTCGACCCGCGGCTGCACGAGGCGCTCTTCCACGCCGGGTCGCAGCCGGGCATCGAGACGACCTCGGTCGCCGAGGTCGTGCGGGTCGGCTACCGCGTCGGCGACGAGGTCCTGCGGCACGCACAGGTCGGCGTCGTCGACCCCGCCCCCGAGGCGGACGCCGAGCAGCAGAACGAGGAATGACGAGCACTCCGCAGCAGGAGAGAAGGGTGGTGAACCATGGCAGCCAGTGACTGGGCCGACAAGGACTTCTACAAGGTCCTCGGTGTCGCGAAGGACGCTCCGCAGGCCGACATCAAGAAGGCGTACCGCAAGCTGGCGCGTGACAACCACCCCGACTCCAACCCCGGCAACAAGGCCGCCGAGGAGCGTTTCAAGGAGGTCTCCGAGGCGTACAACGTGCTCTCGAACGCCGAGAAGCGCAAGGAGTACGACGAGGCGCGCACGCTGTTCGGCCAGTTCGGTCGCGGCGGCGGGTTCAGCGGTGGTGGCGGCGGGTTCGGCCAGCCGGGCGGCCAGAACGTGGAGTTCGACCTCGGCGACCTGCTCGGCGGCATCTTCGGAGGCGGCGGCCGCGGTCGTGGTCGCGCGCGTCAGCCCCAGGGCCGGCGCGGCGACGACATCGAGACCGAGGCGACCATCACGTTCCAGCAGGCCGTCGAGGGCGCGACGCTCCCGCTGCGCATGACGTCGGACGAGGCGTGTCCCACGTGCCACGGCACGGGCGCGCGTCCCGGCACGGTGCCGAAGGTGTGCCCCAAGTGCCAGGGCAGCGGCACGCAGACCGGCGCGTCCGGTGGCGTGTTCGCCATGACGGAGCCGTGCGACGAGTGCCGCGGTCGCGGCATGATCGTGGAGCACCCGTGCGACACGTGCCGCGGCTCGGGCCGGGCGCCGGCGAGCCGCACCATGCAGGTGCGGGTGCCCGCCGGTGTCAAGGACGGCCAGCGCATCCGTCTCAAGGGCAAGGGCGGCAAGGGTCAGGGTGGCGCGCCCGACGGCGATCTCTACCTGGTCGTGCACGTCGAGCCGCACCCGCTGTTCGGGCGCAAGGGCGACCACCTGACGATCACCGCGCCGATCACGTACGACGAGGCGGTGCTGGGTGCTCGGATCAAGGTCCCGACGCTCGACGGCCCGCCCGTCACGCTCAAGGTGCCCGAGGGCACGCGGAACGGTCGCACGTTCCGGGCCAAGGGCAAGGGCGCCGTCACCAAGACGGGCCGGGGTGACCTGCTCGTCACGGTCGAGGTGCAGGTGCCGGCGGAGCTGAGTGCCGCGGAGCGCGCAGCCGTCGAGGCGTTGCGCGACGCGCGGGGCGGTTCCACGCCGCGCGACTCCTGGTTCGAGAAGGTGACCTCATGAGCAGCGAGCACCCACCGTTCGTCCCGCCGGGCCCGGAAGCCAAGGTCTTCGTGATCAGCGTCGCGGCGGAGCTCTCGGGCCTGCACCCGCAGACCCTCCGCACGTACGACCGGATGGGTCTGGTCGAGGCGGGACGCACGGGCGGCGGTGGTCGACGCTACTCGCTGCGTGACGTCGAGCTGCTGCGCACCGTCGCCCGGCTCACGGCCGAGGGACTCGGTCTCGAGGGCGTCAAGCGTGTCATCGAGCTCGAGAACCAGGTGACGGCCCTGCAGGAGAAGGTGGCCGAGCTGCAGACCGAGCTCGCGGCCGCCCACCAGGCGCTCGGGACCGTCCAGAACCTCCCGGTCCGCGCCACGCAGGCCCAGATCGCCGTCTGGCGCCGCACCCGCTGACCCCGCCCCTCCCGAGTCCAACTCGCCCCGAGTCCAACTCCCCCCGATGTGTCGACTTCGCACTCGAAAACCACCTCGGGAAGCGTTCGAGCTCGACACATCGCGGGCGAGAGCGTGGTGAGAGCCGAGCGAAAGCGCGGGGCGGGATCGTCCACGTGTGCGTGGATGGAAGTGCGTCGTCGTTCTCGGGATGTTCGTGATGGGGCTGCTGCCGGTGGGGGTGCAGGCGGCCGAGCCGCCGGACGTGCCGTGTCCGGTGCTGGACGCGCCGGTGGGCACCGGTAGGCCGATCCCAGGATTTCCGTCCACCTGGACGTGCGCCTGGAACAGAGCGCTCGACGGCAGCTATCGCGTCGCCGGCTCGGACGCCGGAACCCCGCTCCAGCCCGGCAAGAACTCCTCGACGCAGGTGACCGGTGTCAACCAGAGCGGCGTCAATCGGCTCACGCGGGCCAAGCAGTGGGTGCGCGTGCCGTACGCGCGCGTCGCGGCGATCGCCCCGACGAACGTCAGCAGCTACGGGCCTGACCTCGCCGAGTTCCCGCAACAGCCTCCGCCCGGCAAGGTGCAGAGCAAGCTCGTCTCGCCCGCCGACGTCTTCTTCATCTCACCGGACGGTGCCGCGGATCGGTTCGGGCAGCTCGGACCGTTCCCGGTACGGACCGTGGCCTTCGGGGCGATCCCGGTCGAGGCCGACGTGACCCTGCGGCAGCCGCGCACCGCCTCGGGAGCTCCTGAGTCGATCTCGATCCGTCAGGTCAACTACTTCCTGTCCGGGGCGGGCACCTACTCCCTCGACGCGACGGGTTCGGGTCGGGTCGAGGTGAGGCTCTCGGACGTGCGGGTGGACGACGTGCCGGTCGAGGTCTCCGACGCCTGCCGCACCGTGAGGCCCGCGCGTCTCGACCTGAAGGGCAAGGGGGCGGGTGCGCAGAAGCCGGTGCCGAAGGACAGCTACCTGGTCGCGCAGGGCGGGTACCTGCACGGCAACCTCGACATCCCCGCGTTCGAAGGATGCTCGACGGGTGACGGCGACGACGTGTCGCCGCTGCTGACGGCACTGGCCTCGGGAACCAGCAATCCCCTCACGCTGGCCGTCGGCGGCATCCAGCGCGCGTGCTTCCCCGTCGTGAACGAGGCGACGTGCCGCGCCAAGCATCCAGGTCAGCTGCCGTTGCCCTCGGGACCGCACGAGCCGGGTGTGACGACAGCGCCGTGAAAGCGCGAGGCGCGACAGTGCGGTCATGGCCTCGACGATCGATCCTGCCGCGACCGCCGTCGTGCACCCGACGCGTGAGCTGGCGCTGGCCTCGTTGACAGCGGGCCCTGCGGCCGTGACACCGATGGACGCCCGCCTTGATGCCGAGCAGCTCGCGCAGGACCTGGTGCGGTCGAAGGCCGGCGGTCACTCCGTGAGCATGGGCCGGATCGCCGGCCTGCCCGTCATCGTCGTGCGGGTGTCGCGGGTCGAGCTGACCGTGCCCGCCACGGGCGAGCGTGGCACGAGCGTCGTGGCGCACCGAGGCCCGTTGCTGAGCCTCGCACGCTGATCGTCGACCCGACGGCGTGGCGGTCAGGCGGCGAGGGACGCCCCGGCTGCGAGGGCCTGACGGAGGGCCCGGCTGGCGCGGCGGCGCGTGAGCCAGGTGTTGGAGCGGTTGTCGGGTTGGGGCGGGCGATCTGGCCGGCTGAACTCGAGCGTCGTCGGGTCGATGACGATCAGTCCCGCGTGGACGAGCCGGTGGCACGAGGCACAGAGACCGACCATGTTGTCGACGCTGGTGACGCCGCCCTGGGAGAAGAACGTGACGTGGTGGATGTGACGGACCCGGTTCTTGCACCCGGGGTTGGCGCACATGCAGCCCTGCCGGGTCTCGATCGCTCGGCGCATCCGACGGGGTGCGGTGCGCTGGGTGCGACCGACGTCGAGCACGGAGTACTTCGTGTCCATCAGGAACGGCGTGAGGTCGCTGTTGCACACGATCTCGGCGAGCGCCGTGCGGCCGATCGGGCCGAACCCGACGAGCTCGGCCGGGCTGGTGAGGTGGCCGCGCTCGGGATCCTTGAGGCTCGCGAGCTGGTCGGCGTCGACGATGACCGAGACGTGGGGTCGGATGCCACGGTCGGTGGGCAGGCCGTGCTCCAGCGCCGCGTCGACCCAGGTCTCGAGTCGATCCATGCGTCGCTGCGACGGTGAGCGGTCGTCGTCGGGAGCCTCGTGGTCGGTCGACTCGCCGTCGCCCGGGACGGGCCGCGGGTCGCCCGCGGCCTCGAGGAGCGTCGCGATCTTGGCGCCGAGCACCATGCTGACGAACCCCGTGATGGCGTAGCCGTGGTCGCCGACCTTGGTGATGGCGATGTCCTGGCGGTCCAGGCCCCGCAGGTAGGCCTCGTCGAGGGCGTCAGGCACGACGACGTCGCGGAGCTCGCGCACGGTGGCGCGCAGCTGGGCCGGCTCGGAGCCGGTGGCGAGCTGGACGAAGCCGGTCGTGACCTCGTCGTCGGCGAACGCGTCGCCGATCTGTCGCATGCCGTAGTCGAACACGTCGACGTGGCCCGGACGGATCGTGCCGCGGCGGGCGTGCTCGGCGACCGCCGGCAGACGGCGCATCGCGGTGCCGCGCCGGATCAGCGACGAGGCCTCGCGGTCGTCGAGATGGAGGTCGCGCCGGAGCCACGCCTTGAGCGTCGAGCAGCCCTCGTCGCGATAGGTCTGGCCCGCCTCCATGGACTGGGCGAGGTCGGCCTTGGCTGCCTCGGCCGCGTCGATGAGCGTCTGGATCGCCCTCATCGCGTCGGCGTCGCCGGGATAGGAACCCAGCACCTCGCGCGTCGTGTCGAGCGACGCGAGGAGGTGGGCGGGATTCATGGTTCGAGAGTAATCGAGCACACGAGCGAATCACAGGGTCGAAGGTCCTGGGATTTCAGGAGACCGAACCGCCACCCTGATCCCTGAGCCGCCAGGGTCCGAGAGGTGGCGCGGAGAAGGGGCGGACCGGGACCCGAAGGGGTGGGTCCCGGTCCGTCCGGGTCCCGGTGGTCCGGCACGGGGGGTGGCCGAGGGCGGAGGGGTTGCCCCACCGGGGGTCTGGGAGGCTCAGCCGGTCGGGCCCGCCTCGGCGCGCCAGCGGGGCAGCGCGATGCGCAGCGCCAGGATGAGCTCGAGTCGGCGCTCGGGGTCGTTGAGGTCCTCGCCGAGCAGCTTGCGGGCGACGGCGATCTGCGAGTGCACGGTCTGTGGCGGGTGCCCCAGCGTGCGGGCGACCTCGTTGAGGGGTCGACCCGACTGCAGCCAGGCGAGCAGGGTCGTGCCGATCCGGACGCGCCGCGAGACCGGTAGGTCGTTGAGCGGTCCCAGGCGGGCCTCGACGAGCATCTCGCCGAGCAGTCCGTCGGGTGCCACGACGAGCTCGCTCAGCATCGTCTCGACCTGGACCGGCGCGTCGGTGCCGCGGCTGCGGGCGGCCAGACGGGTCAGGCGGACGGCCTCGGGCAGCCGGGTCAGCGCGACGGCGGGCCCGACAGCGACCGGCCGGCCCGCCGCGGCGTGGACGCGGCGGACGCTCCATCCACCCGGCACGAGGACGGTGCGCTGCTCGGGCGCGGCGACCACGTCCGGGTCCGCGTCGAACGGCCTGCTCCAGCGCCCACCGCCCCGCGCGAGCACGGGCCGATAGGTGGCGGCGGTGTCGAGGCCGCAGGACTGGGCGAGCAGGAGCGTCGCCTCGGCGTCCTCACGCACCGTGATCGAGCGGAGCAGCTCGACGACGCGCTGCTCGTGCGGTGTGCTGAGCAGCCGTTCGGCACGGCGCAGGCCGTACACGACGTCCTGCAGGATGCGACGCAGGTACTCACCCAGCCGGGCGCGCAGCTCGCGGCCGTCGAGTCGTGTGCTGCCCGCGACGCTCGGCAGGACGCGGAGCTGGACCTCGCGGCCGATGGCGGCGAGGTCGCGGGCGACCTGGGTCTCGTCGGCTCGCTGCTGGGCGCGCTGGGCACCGAGGCGTCGGCTCTCGGCAGCGAAGGACCGTGCGGCGGCCGCAGGGTCGAGGTCGTGGGCGACGAGGGCGTCGACCGCCCGTCGGGCGAGGTCGCGGTAGATCAGGACGTCGGCGGACGGACCAGCCTTGCGGACGGCGTGCTCGACGAGGTCGCGCGCGCCTGCCACGGCGAGCCGTGGATCCGGGTACGGACTGTCCGCGACGGTCATCGATGCCCCCTGCCGGTCGTCGCTCGGATGCTTCTGGATGTCATGAGGCCACGTCGCGGCGACGCGAGACAAGCGAGTCGTCCGGACTCGGGGACGCGGGGCCGGAAATTGTCATGCGCGTGACAACTCTGGTCGCGCTGCGGCACCAGTGCGCGCACGAGCCCGCCCACCGAGGGCTCAATGAGACGCACGTCCATCCAGGAGGAGCACCATGGTCATCCGTCGAGCACGTGCCGCAGGCGCCGCCTTGCTGGCCACGACCGTCCTCGCCGCCGGACCCGCCCACGCCACGGGTCTGACCTATGCCGTCACGGCGGGCGGGTCCAGCGCGCCGGGCTCCGCCCCGTTCAGCGCGACCTCCACCTCGTTGGCCCTGGGTGGCTACACCTGCACGGGTCCGACGTCGAGCACCGGATCGATCTCGCGCGGACCGGCCGTCGTCGACGTCGTGAGCGCGAACCTGGCGACCTCGGGCTGCAGCGGCATGGGTCCGGCGACGATCACGTTCTCGGGCACCTGGACCATGCACGGCACGAGCGCCGCGACGAGCGCCTCGAACGACGTGGTGGGCGTGCACCTGCACGGCGTCACCGTCGCCGTCAACGGCGGCACCGTCTGCCGCTTCACGGCGACCGGTCAGCTCGACGGCACCTTCGACGAGGCGACGCAGACGCTCTCGATCAACGAGACCGCGGCGACGAGCGACCTGGTCGCGGCCAACGTGGTCGGGTGCCTGGGTGTCGTGAAGTCCGGGGGCGGCGTGCCCGTGACCGTGTCGCTCACGACGCCGAGCGGCCTCTACCTGGGCTGACGTTCGGCAGTCCGAAACTGTCACACGTGTGACAGTTTCGCGTGGCTCAGGCGGCCATCGGCCCAGAATCGCTGCGAACGCACCGACGGCGGGGTCTGAATGGGGTGCACGTCCATCCAGGAGGAGCACCATGTACATCCGTCGAGCACTTGCCACAGGCGCCGCCCTGCTGGCCACGGCCGTCCTCGCCGCCGGACCCGCTCACGCCACGGGTCTGACCTACACGGTCTCGGGCGGTGGTTCGAGCGCACCGGGCACGGCGCCGTTCGTGGCGTCGTCGACATCGTCGTTGACGCTCGGGCCGATCGTCTGCACGTCGGCCGCGGTGCCCGCCTCGCCGGCGTCTGTCATCACCACGGGTCCGTCGGTCGTCGACATCCTGACGCTCAACCGCCTGACCGGCAGCGGTTGCACCGGCTCGACGTCGGTGACGTCGACCGGGTCGTGGACGATGCACGGGACGACGACCGCGACGGCCGGCTCGACCGACGTGGTGGCCGTCCACCTGCACGGTGTCTCGCTCGTCGTGGCCGGCGCGATCTGTCGCTTCACGGTCACCGGCGCCGGCCTCGTCGACGGCACGTTCGACGAGGCCACCCAGCGCCTCACGATCAGCGAGCCCGCAGCCTCGGGCACCCTCACGGTGTCGAACGTCTCCGGCTGCCTGGGGCAGGTGCAGAACGGCAGCAGCATCGGGATGAACGTCGTGCTCGCCACGTCCAGCGCGCTCTACCTCGGCTGATCAGTCACCGGTCGTCGTCGCCACCACGGTGACGGCGACCAGCGTGACGCCGGCGACGACGGCTGCCATCCAGGGCAGCAGCAGGCCGGAGGCGCCGACCCCGACGCCGATCCCGCCGAGGACCAGCGCGACACGTCGCGCCAGGCGGCCTCGGCTCGTCGCGACGCGGGCCGCGGAGACGGCGCGAGCCAGTCGAGCCACGGCTCGGTCGGCCAGCCCGAGGTCGTCGACGTCGAGCACGGCCGCGTCGGCCCTGGTGCCGGCGACGGCGACCCGCCGGCCCTCGGTCGCGAGCGCGCCGACGACCTCGTCGGCGCCCGGCCCCACGAGCTCGGCATGGACCTGATCGATGCCCGCGCGAGTCGCGACCTCGTGGGTGCGGTCGGCGCGGTCGTGCGACACGAGCACGACGTCGAGTCCGAGCGCCCTGAGTGCTCGGACACCGTCCGCGGCGTCGTCGCGCACGTCGTCGGCCACCGTGATCGTGCCGAGGACGCGGGAGTCGACCTCGACGCCGACCGTGGTCCACAGCTGCGGCAGGGTCTGGATGCCGAGCCACGTCGGGTCACCGATGCGCACGGGATGCCGGTCGACGGAGCCGGTGATGCCCTGACCCGGCCGCTGCTCGACGTGCGAGAGACGACCGCGGCCCGCGAGTGACGCGATCGCCCGGCCGATGCGGTGGTCGCTCGCGTGCTCGAGTGCCCCGGCGAACCAGCGCAGGTTCCGGTCGTGGTCGGGCTCGACGGGATCGACCGCCACGACGGTCAGGTCGCCCGTCGTGACGGTGCCGTCCTTGTCGAGCACGATGGTGTCGACGTCCTGGGTGGCCAGGACGGCGTGGGTGTCAGCCAGCGCGATGCCGTCGTCGCGCACCTGTCGGCGCCGGGCGGCGAGGGCCAGTGGTCCGGCGACGACGAGCGCGCCGGGGCTCGCCGCCACGAACACGGCGGTGGCGGCGTCACGGCCGGCGTCGGCGTCACGCGCCAACCACCACGCGACCCCGGCGATCGCGCCGGCGCCGATCGCGGCGGCGCTGAACCAGCCGGGGGAGTCGAGGAACCGGGTCTCGCCCCGTAGCCACAGGGCCGTGACGGTCATGAGGGCCACCGCCGCGGCGGCGATCGCGGTCGCGCTGGTGCGATCGCGCAGCACGGCGTCGAACGCCGCAAGACCGGAGGCGAGGATCGCGATGCTTCCCAGCACCTCGGGTCCCAGCCGAGCCTCGACCAACGACGCGGCCGTCGCGTGGTGGGCGGGCCACGACAGCACGGTGGCGGCGAGGGCCACGATGCCGAGCAGGACGAACCGCCAGCCGTCGACGTGCAGCGACGGCACCGACACGAGCGTGACGGCGGCGGCGGTGGCGAGCAGGCACCCGGTCGGTGCCGCGGGCAGCGCCTTGAGCAGGCTGCCGGCGGTGCGACGGGGCGGGACCGGCAGGGTGCCGAGGTCCATGGCACGGTCGGTCATCGGGCGTCCTCGCCTCGGAACAGCTCGAAGTCGCTCTGGTCGCCGGCCTTCCACAGCGGCACGCTGGCCTTGAGCAGCATCGTGATCTGGACGATGAACTCCGGGTCGTGCAGGTCCTCGCCGAACAGCTCGTTGATGCGCTTCCAGCGGTAGCGGACGGTCTGGGGGTGGACGCCCAGCTTGGCCGCGATCGCGGGGGCGCTGTCGCGGGTCTCGAGCCAGACGAGCAGGGTCTCGGACAGGATCTCGCGCGAGTTGGGCGTCTCGGCGAGCAGCGGGCTCAGGAGCTCGAGCGCGGCCTGCTGGCGCAGCGACGGCTCGGCGTGCAGCCAGATCTGGGTGCGGTGGGTCCGGCAGTCGATGACGGGCCCGTCGGCGATGACGCCGCGCTGGGCGAGGTCACTGGCCCGCCGGGCCCACCGGAACGCGGCAGGGATCGCGTCGGGCGTGACGGCCCAGCTCGTGGTGACGCGCTGGACGCCGGCTCCGACGAGGGCGCTGATCGTCCAGTCCCGCTCCTCGGCGTCGCTGATGACGACGACGGTGTCGTCATGACCGACCATGAGCGCGCGCCGGGCGAGCTCGCCGAGCTCGGGTCGGTCACCGCCGAGCTCAGCCACGAGCACGACGACGGACTCGGGCACGGGCCACACGTCGTTGCGCGTCTCGACGGCTCCACCGGTGAGCAGCTGCTCGGCGAAGGCGGCGCGGGTGCGATTGGGATCTGCGGCGCGCAGACGCATGGCCTCGGAGTGGCCGGACTCGGCGACCTGCGCCAGGTGGTCGACGAAGGCGAACAGCCCGTCCGAGACCACGGCCGGCGTGGCGTCGTCGTCGCTCAGGGACTGGAACCGGCGCCACCCCACGCGCGTGCCGACCGACAGCGCCGCGTGGAAGTCGACGAGCGAGCGCCCGGCGCGTGCCTCGCGGCGGCCGAGCGCGCGGAACAGGTCCTCGATGCCGCGGTCGCGGTGCGGAGCGCCGTCGAGGGCGTCGAGGAAGCGGTGCAGGGCCGCTGTCGCCGCCTCGGCGAGCGCCGAGCGGGACGTGGGAGCCGGCCGGGCGTAGCGCGGGACGCGCTCGGAGACGGCCTCGACGATCTCGGCCGCGATGTCGGGGACGGCACGTCGGACCCGCCGCGCGTGCGCGGCGATCAGGTCGGTCGCGGTGGAGCCCGTCGAGCTGGGGGAGAGCGTCATCGCCGCCCGGACGCGCGTCGTCCAACCCTCATCGCTCGACCCCTGCCCCGATGCCTCGTGTGATTGCACCTGAGTTCTACCCCGCGGCCGGTGTGGCGTCAATCACGCGCGCGCGGGTGGGTGGGGAGGGGTGGTGTCCGGTCGGGGTGCGCAGCTGGGGTCCTTCCGTCGGGGGTGGAGCGTCGACCCTCTCGGATCGCCCCCGCCGGGAACTGTGCCGCACGTGGGCCTTCTTCACGACCGCGCCTCGACGGAACGGGGGTGTCGTGACCCGGAGTTGTCATGCGCATGACAACTTTCGCCACGGATCGCCTGCCGCGTTGACAAAGGCGTGACGTGGACGACATGCGTGGGTCAGGGTCTGCACAGTCGTGTGATCTGCCGCACCCCCGTGCGGCGAGCGCGACGACCGGCCCGCCCCCGAACGGGCCGCGAACGACTCGGCGCCTCCCCGTGGCGCCAGACGGAAGGAACCGGATGAAGGACCGATCGCGAGGATGGGTGGCTCTGGCCTGCGCAGCAGCGCTGGGTGTCATCGGGGTGGTCATGGTGGCGTCGCCGAGCCAGGCGGCTCTGCCGACGAGCGGTGATCGGATCGCCCACTGGGGCTGGGACGAGCCCCACCAGGCGTCGAACATCAAGCAGTACGACGACATCCTCGCCCCCTCAGGCCAGCGGTTCGTCCAGGTCGAGGCCGTCGCAAACAACACGGCCGTCGGTAACAACGACGGCATCGTCGCGGTGACCGACCGTCAAGAGGTTCACTTCTACGGCAAGGCGAATCTGCACGTGCCAGCCGGCGTCGACGGGTCCCGCGTGCGCGACATGGCCGAGATCTCGCCCTACATCGGCGTCGTGACGGCGACGGGCGGGGTCAAGGTCTGGAACAGCACGGGCGAGGAGTCCCCTCAGGTTCCCCAGGACACCTGTGCCGCGACGAAGATCGGGGTCTCGTTCCTCGGAAACGCCGCTCTGCTGTGCGAGGACGGCAGTGTCCAGGCCTTCACGAAATCCGGGGTCAAGGGATCCACTCCGACCGGGCTGCCGGCGATCAAGGACATCCAGGTGGAGGCGGACACCGTTCGTGCCCTGACCCAGGACGGCAAGGTGCTGGAGTGGCCCCTGACGACCGGTGCGGTGACCGCACAGGAGAACAGCAGGACGCAGGGCAAGACCATCGTCAGCATGAGCGAGAACGCGGGCTTGACGGAGGCCGGGGCCTTCGTCGACATCAGCATCGACCCGGTGATCGGCCCCGATCGTCCCGTGCGTCGCGGCGGTGCGAACCCCGCGCTGCTCGCCAAGCCGCTCGCATCGATCTCGACGTACCAGTCCGGATTCGGCATGTACCTGACGAGGGACGGCGAGGTCGATGGCTGGAGCAACGACAGCCCGGCGGAGCTCGAAGGCCGAAAGCTGCCCGCGCGTCTGGCCGACACGACGGTCGTCGCAGTGAGCGGCGAGTACTTCCACCGTGCCGTCATCGTGTCCGACACCGACGCCCCAGAAGGCCCGAAGGTCGTGACCCCGTCGTCGGTCACGGGTGACACCAACGGTGCGGTCCGCCCTGGTGACACGCTGACGGGCAAGGCAGCGACCTTCGACCCTGCCTCGGACGACGTCACGACACAGTGGCTCGTCGACGGCAAGCCCGTCGCGGGCACCGAGAACAAGGCGACCTTCGCCGTCACGTCCGCGCACGTGGACAGCAAGATCTCGTTCCGCACCTCCGCGGCCTTCCCCGACTCCGGGGAACCGGTGGTCTCCGACTCCTCGACGGTCACGGTGGTCAAGAAGGACGGCCCGAGCGTGGTCAAGGCCTCGGGCACCGAGGGCTTCCCGGCCGCCAACGCCGTCGTCTACGGCACGTTCGCGACGTTCTCGGAGGACACCGAGGATCGCGAGACCTACTGGCTCGTCGACGACGAGCGGGTCGCGGGACAGGGCACGGCCGACCGCAAGGAGCTCGCCCTCACCGACGAGATGGTCGGCAAGAAGGTCCGCTTCGTGACGGTCGGCTACTTCGCCGACGAGGTCGAGGTCGAGTCCAAGTCCGAGCCGGTCACGGTGCGCAAGCAGCTGGTGGAGGTCTCGCCCGCAACCGTCGAGGGCAAGCCCGAGGTCGGTTCGACGCTCAAGATCACGAAGCCGGCGGTCTTCAACGACGACTCGCCGGACGTGACCATCACCCACAAGTGGTACCGGAACCTCACCGAGGTCGTCGGTGAGGGCGAGACCTACACCCTGACCAAGGACGACATCGGCTCGACGATCCACTACAGCGCCGAGGCGATCCGTCCGGGTGAGGCGTTCCCGGCCTACTCCTTCGACCTCACCGGCATCGGCCCTGTCGTCAAGGGAGCGCCGAGCGTGACGAAGGCCTCGGCGATCACCGGGTTCCCGGCTCCTGACGTCGCCGTCAAGGGCACGTTCGCAACCTTCTCCGAGGAGCCGGAGGACCGCGAGTCCTACTGGCTGGTCGGTGACGAGCGCGTGGCCGGTCAGGGCACGGCCGAGGTCAAGCAGCTCCTGCTGACCGAGGACATGGTGGGCAAGGAGGTCCGCTTCGTGACGGTCGGCTACTTCGCCGACGACGTCGAGGTGACCTCGAAGTCCGAGCCGGTCACGGTGCGCAAGAAGCTCGCCGAGGTCACTCCACCGACGATCGAGGGCGCGCCCGAGGTCGGGTCGGTGCTCAAGGTCGCCAAGCCGGCGACGTTCAACGACGACTCGTCGGACGTGACGATCTCGCACAAGTGGTACCGCAACTTCGAAGAGGTCGTCGGTGAGGGAGAGACCTACACCGTCACGAAGGACGACATCGGGAAGACGATCTACTACAGCGCCGAGGCGATCCGTCCTGGTGAGGACTTCCCGGCGTACTCGTTCGACTTCACCGGCATCGGTCCGATCACGAAGACAGCGCTCACGATCACCGGCCTGCCCGTCATCGAGGGTGATCCGGTCGTCGGCAAGACGGTGACGGCCGCGTCCGCGCCGGTCAGCGACGAGGACGCGACGATCGCCTACCAGTGGTTCGCCGGTGGTTCGCCGATCGAGGGCGCGACGGGCAAGACGCTCGCGCTCACCGAGGAGCTGGGCGACAAGGCCCTCACGGTGCGCCAGACCGCCTCGCGCGACGGCGCGACCGGGCCGGGTCCGAACTTCGCCCAGGCGACGTCGGAGGCGCGGACGGTGCGGCCCAAGCCGGTCGACCTGACCGTGACCAAGGCTGCCGCCGTCGACGGCAAGCGCATCGTCGGCCAGACCGTGACCGGGACACCGGCCACGTTCAGCGACCCGGGGGCCACGGTCACCAACTACTGGGTGATCGACGGCAAGCGGACCGCGGCCAGCGGGACGACGCTCACGTTGACCGCGGACCACGTCAAGGCCTCGATCCGCTTCGCCAGCGTGGCGGAGCGTGCCGAGGACGAGGCGACGGCCGACTCGGTGAGCGAGGGCCAGGTCGGCCCGGTGCTCGCCAAGGTCGCGGTCAAGACGGCGACCAAGATCGCGGGCACGGCCAAGGTCGGCAAGACGCTGACGGCCACACCGGCGACGTTCACCGGTGACGAGGCGACGGTCGAGGGCTCCTGGTGGGCCGACGGCAAGAAGCTCGAGCAGGCCGGGATCAAGCTGCCGCTGACGAAGGAGCTCGAGGGCTCGGTGATCTCGTTCCGGACGACGGCCACCCGGTCGGTCGACGGCATCGATGAGGAGAAGACGTCGGAGGCCTCGACCAAGAAGGTCGCACCGGCGGACTCGACCAACCCGCCGGGTGGTGGCACGGACCCGAAGCCGCCTGCTCCGGGCAAGCCCGCGACCGACATCGTGCAGGGCTCGACCACGGTCGAGCGCGGCGACGTGGTGACGCTCGACCTGGGCAAGTCTTGGGCCGGCGACAAGGTGATCGTGATGCTGTTCTCGACCCCGACCAAGCTCGGCACCCACACGGTGGCGGCCAACGGCACGGTCAAGGTCACGATCCCGATGAGCGTGTCCCTGGGTCAGCACCGCATCGCGGTCTACGACGCGACCACCGGCAAGCTCATCGGCTGGCAGGCGATCACGGTCGTGGCCGGCGGGTCCGCGGGCGCAGGATCGACCGGAGCCACCGGCGCGAACCTGCCGGACACCGGAGCGCCCGTGGGCGCGTCCGCCCTGGCGCTCGGGCTCGCCCTGCTGGTGGCCGGCGCGGCAACGTTCGGCTACGGCACCCGCCGTCGTCCGAAGCACCGCGTGGGCTGACGCAGCACCACAGACGTCGACCGGCGGTCCCACCTGCGGGCCGCCGGCCGACGTCGTTCCGCGCCGATGACGGACGGCACGGGACGAAACTGTCATGGGGGTGACAAGTTCACGGCATCAGAGGCACACGTCGTCTCTGGTCGAAGCCGCACGGGTGCACATCGTGCATGAATGTCGGTGTCCGACGAGCCCGAGGAGAAGACGATGAAGCTGCGACGACTCTTGGTGATCCCGGTCGTGGCATTGGCCATGGCCGTCGCCGGCCCGGCGTGGGCTGCGAGCTACACCGTGACGGTGGGCGGCAGCGCGGCGGCGGGGAGCCACGCCGCAACGGCGGCGAGCACGACCGCGCCGACGTGGGGCTATGAGAAGCCGGACGGATCAACGATGAGGTTGACCTGCGCCTCGATGCGACTGAACCTGAGCGTCACATCCGGATCGAGCACGGGGTCGTTCGCGGCCGTGCCCAGCGGATCCAGCAATACGTGCGTCTGGCCTGGAGGTTCGATGGCTTATCCCCACATCGGGACGTGGCAGCTGGACCTGACCGGTCCGGCGACTTCGGGCAACACCGACGTAATCGACGGGGTGCTCCGCAACGTGCGCATCGACAACGCCTACGCGATCTGTAGCTTCAAGACCGTGGGCGAGGCGCGCGTGCGCTTTCACGAGGCCACGCAACGGCTCGAGATCGTCGAGACCGGCCTGTCCGGCCGCTTGCGTCAGACGGGCGTCTGGGGCAGCTGCGCAACAACGGTGCCGTGAACTGGGAGGCGACACTCGCCGTGACGTCCCCTGATGGCGCCATCTACGTGAGCTGAGCCCGCCCGACGAAGGGTGCGGTTGCGACGACCGCGACCGCCTCTTGGTGAGGGTGGGGGCTACTTGACCTTTACTACGAGGGGGGCTTGTTAGCGGCCGAGACATCGCTGCTGCCGAGGTACTTGATGGGCGAGCTCGTTTCTTGCCCAGGTAGACGTGGTCTTGCCCGCGATGTTGATTCGGTCCTCAAGGAGACGATCGTCCTGCCAGGAGCCAGGATGGCGACGTGACCATCGAGTCCGGCGGGAACCTAAGTCGGGTCCGCGCCCCACAGCGCCAATCCGCCGGGTGCGGTCACGACTGCCCGGAACCGATGGGGGCAAGTCGCGGCGTTCACATCTTCCGGCGATCTGCCTGAGTTTGATCTCTACTGGCGGCTGGTATTGCGGCTTCTCCGACCGACTCAGGTCGATTGGAGTCAGCCGTTCCTGCCGGGATGTCGCTTGCCAGGATGGTCAGATCGATCAGTGCGCCGATGGTGGCGCAACGTGTGGTGGTGCGGAGGAGTGAACTGCTCCTTCGCAGTCACGACGACGGGTCGTCAGATGCCAGAACTCTTCGACTAGTCATTCGGGACAGCTCGGGTCGCTGCCCGATTGCTCGTGCCGCTGCCCGTCATGGCCTTCACGTTGAGCTCGCTTGAGCGAGCTCTTGGACGACCGCTTTGCCAGGACGACGTGTTGCCCGCTCGCTTCTGCGAGGAGTTCATCGTTGACCGACATACAGGATTGCGAGGGCTGAACGACGGGCGCAGGGCGTGACGATGACGTTCGAGGTGCGCTCCTGGCAAGCGACAATCGTGTCAGAGTTCCTCGGGCCCGCCGCGCGACAAGTCAGTGGGTGACCGTCATGCACCCCGCGTCACGCTGGCGGTCCGTCTCCCGGAGCGTAGTTAGGGAATGGCCGCGGGTTGGGGTTGGTGCGCAGGTGCTCGTACGGGACGTAGTACTCGCTGATGCAGCCAGCTTCCTTGTAGGGATCCGAGATGTACGGCGGGGGCGGGACATAGCCCCCTTCGTCGTTCTTCAACGTACAGTTCGTCGCGCCGAGCTGGATCGTGACGGGGTTGCCCGGTCCGGATACGGCGCTCGACAACACGGCCGAGACATCGTCGCCCGTCTTGGTGTCACACCCGGCGAATCGAGGGATGCTGATCGTTCCGCGAAGAGTTCCGCCGTAGAAGCCGTAGTGACCGTGGTTCTGATCGAAGAACGCTCCGCCGCCGCCTGATGGCTGGGTGAATTCGACCCTCTCGCTTGCGGCCTTGATGTGGGCGCGGGCTGATCTGCACGAGGTCGTGAGACCGACGTCGACTCCATCGACGCGCAGACCAATGACGTCGATGTTCACGTGGTCGTCAAGCTCTGTGGGGAAGAGGATCCGGCCGTCTTCGTAAAGATCGATGTCGTGCGCCGTGACCTCGAACGGGATCGGCAGGTCCTGGGCGTCTCTGCGCTGAGCTATCTGCAGGTCGATCTCGGTCGGGATCGATCCGAAGGCAACAGTCCGCACCGTGATCTTCGGTGAGTACCCGTACGGCTTAGGAGCGCCCTTGGGCGAGGGAAAGATGGCTCGGGTGTAGTAGAGGTAATTCTCGCGGCCCTGGTCATCCCTTGGATATGAAAGCTGAACATTGGCGGCCATGGCGCTCAGTGGGATCTGAGCCCACTGCTTGGCTTTCACCGAACCTGTCGCGCCGCGCTGCAGGAAGCCGAGCCAGCCCTGCGTGTTGGCGAACGTCGGATCACCGAAGCACCAGGCGTCCACGGGCTCCTTGCATTCCATGTATGGCAGACCGGGGCGTGTGGGCTCACCGTCGGCGGTTGCCGAGTCGTCATTGAGAAGGACGAACGCCACCAACAGGAGGGCGATGAGCGAGGTCGACAAGGCCCGCGAACGAGTGCGCACGGTCACACTCTCGGACGACGGGCTGGCGGGGTCAATCGGCTCACCGCCGTCGAGCCGAACCGATGCGGTTCTTGTCACGCGCATGACAACTTCGGGCCGGGCGCACCTGAGGACGGGGCGTTACTCGTCGCAGCGTCCGAACTCCACGTCGCGCGACACCTGGGGTCGGGGAAGAACGGTGAGACGGCGAAATCGGAGGGTGCACGGCGTCTGACGTCCGGATGGATCGATCGAAATGCGTTGATCTATTAGAAGTGGCCCGGAACTTGTCACGACGGTGACAGGTTCCGGGCCGTTCGACTTCCGGTCTCGATACGTCGGTTGTTCGATCGGAGGGGCGTCGGTAGGCCTGTCTCATTCCTTCGCGCGACGGCGGAGGTGAACCGGAGGAGTGATCTTCATGAAGATGCGACGAGTCGTGGCCGGAATGGCTACTGGCGCGCTGGTCCTGGTGATGGGGCCGGCGATGGCGACGGGCAACAGCTACACGGTGGCGGTGGGTGGGAGTGACGCGACCGCCGACCACGCCTTCACGGCTACGAGCACCGGGGACTTCACATGGCGGTGGGAGAAGCCTGACGGTTCGTTCTTGACGTGGCCGTGCCGGTCGGCGACGGTTCCAGCCTCGCCGGCTTCCTATGCGCACTCCGGATCCTCCCGGACGGATCTGCTCACGATCAACAAGTTTTTCCTCAGCTCGTGCCCGGGGCCGGGCGGAGAGCTGCCGGCCGCCGCAAGCGGAAGCTGGCGGCTTCACGGCACGTCGCCGGCGACCCCGGCGAGCAACGACGTCGTCAAGGTGCAGCTCGAGAACATCTCGATCACCTGGAGCAACGCCATCTGCCGGTGGACGGTCTCGGGCGGGGCCGACGGCACGTTCGACGAGACGACGCAGCGCATCACCTTCAATGAGCAGGCGGACGGAACCGGCCAGAGTCTGACGGTGACCGGGGTGGTCGGATGCCTGGGGCAGTGGAAGAACGGTGGCAAGGCGAAGCTGGAGGGC
>JALRCA010000102.1 GCA_023257515.1 Aeromicrobium sp. | reverse complement strand
GGTCCCAAGGGGGCGCGACCAACCAGGACGAGGCCGCCCCCTACTGCAGCCGACACCACCACGTCGTCCACGACCAACACTGGGACACCAGAAAAGACCCCGACGGAATCATCTGGCTCAAACCACCAGACGGCACCTGGCAGACCAACACCCGCTGGCGACCCTAGGAAGCGCCGCCGCGGAGCATGTCGTCGAGCTCGCTCATGAGCTGGGCCACCCGGTCACGACCTCGTGGTGCGCGTGGGTAACGCAGAAGCACGTCGACGAGCTCGGGACTCGCTCCCTCGACCGACTCCGTGAGCAGGGCGTGCGCCGTGTGGTCGCGCAGCTCGGCGATCCGCGCTGCGCAGGCCGTTGCCCGCAGCACGTGCCCGACCTGGCTCGCGCGCGCGATGGGATGCAGGTACGCCGCCGCAGCCGCGTCTCCGGCGGCTCGTGCGGCCAGCGCCGCCACCTCGTCGTCGACGTCCCGTGCTGCGCGGTGCGCCTCGGTCGCCGTGACGCGCTGCAGCCTCGAGCGGTCCGCGCCCTCCACGAAGACCCGCGCCGCCTCGATCGCCGCGCGTGGACGGGGATCGTCCGGCGCCACCGCCTCGAAGGACGGGAGCAACGGCTCGGCGCTGGACAGGGCGAAGCCGGCGACGATCCGCAGCTCGGCAGCAGTCAGTTCGAAGTCGCTCACGACGTCGCGAGCTGCGCCCGATCGCTGTGCCGGCGGTAGTACAGCGCCGCGGGGCCGGCCATGGCCGCGAGGTAGCCGATCCCGACGAGCGCCAGCTCGACGCTGCCGATGCCGCCGCCGATGGGCAGGATCATCAGCAGGGCCAGGATGAACGCGGGGTAGAGGACCGCGGCCGCCGCGGCGATGGCCAGGCTGATCAGCAGGGTGCGCACGACGACGAGGATAGGTGGTCGCGGTCGCCCTGGAACCGATTCGGCGGAACTGCCCCGGATGCTCGTACGATCGACAGGTGACCTTCGCCCTCGTCCCGCAGCTGCTGCGCGAGCTGCCCGGTCGCTACGTCGTCGAGCCTGCGGACGAGGCAGTCGGTGAGGTCGCGCGGATCGAGATCTCCGACGACCGGACCGTCGTCCGCCAGGTGGCAGCGGACGCCGCCGACGGATGGGTGGCCCTGTCGTCGGAGGGCACGCCTCACGGGCTCGAGGAGCCGGGCATGACCGTGTCGCTCCTGCTGCCTCTCGCCGAGGCGGGCATCGGCGTCTTCGTCGCGTCGACGCTCAGCGCCGACGTCGTGCTCGTGGCGGGGCCTGACGTGTCGGCCGCTCGTCGGGCCCTGGTCGAGGCCGGCCACCGGTTCGTCGACTGAGTCCTCAGCGCACCTGGGTGAGCCAGCGCACGAGCTCCGCCGTCAGCTCGGCCGGGGCGTCGAGCTGGATGAGGTGGCCGGCGCCGCCGATGACCCGGACGGACGCGTTCCCGATCGCCTGCTGCAACCGGTGCGCGCGGTCCACGGGGATCCACGTGTCGTCGGCGCCCCAGACGATGTGGACCGGCTCGTCGAGGGACCCGTAGGCGGGCTCGACCTCGTCGGTGAATCGCTCGTCGGCCTGCGCGATCTGACGATAGAACGCCTGCTGGCCCTCGTCGCCCGTCCACGGGTCCACGAGCATCGCCAGGTCGTCGTCGCGCAGGCCGCGGTGGCTCGCGCCCCGGACGTAGGCCTCGACCGCGCCTCGGTGGACAGCCGGTGGGAGCTGCGCGAACACGTCGGCGTGCTCCTTGACGAGGGTGAAGAACGGCGAGCCCCAGGGTGAGAGCGCGACGACGTCGACCAGGCACAGCGACGCGTAGCGGGCTCCGTGCAGCAGCCGGGCGCGCAGCGACACCGCACCGCCGAAGTCGTGCGCGACGACATGGGGGCGCTCGAGCTCCCAGGCCTGGAGCAGGTGGGCGAACAGCTCGCCCTGGGTGCCGAGGTCGACCTCGTGCGCCGGATCCTTCGACGACGCGCCGTACCCGGGCATGTCCCACACGTGGACGGTGAAGTCGGCCGCGAGGGCCTCGGCGATCGGACGCCACAGGGCTGACGACCAGGGCGTGCCGTGCAGGAGCACCAGAGGAGGGCCGTCGCCGAAACGGTCCCAGGCCACGGTTCGGCCCCGCCACTCCAGGGCTCGGGTCAGAGGGGTCGGCATCGATCAGCTCCTGGGTGCTCGTCGGCGTCGAAGGGCGGACACGTGCGAGGGCTCCGCGAGGACGCCCGAGGCGACGGTGGTGAGGGTGTCGAGGAACGTCTGCCGCTCGTCGTCGTCCAGGTCGGCGAGTGCCGCGTCGTAGACCGTGGAGGCGGCGCGGTGTGCCCGGGCCAGCACGGCGCGGCCGTCGTCGGTCAGGGACACGACACGCGCACGCCGATCGGTCTCGTGCACCTGACGGGTCGCCAGACCGTCGCGCTCGAGGCCGTCGACCGCCTTGACCACGGTGCTCTTGTCGAGCGCGGCGAGCTCTGCGATCTCGATCTGCGTGCGCTCCTGCTCCCCGGCCTTCCAGAGGACGCAGTACTGCCCGATCGTCAGGTCGAGGTCCGCCAGCGCCTCGGACATGCGCGCGGCCAGGGCGTACGACGTCTGGTTCAGCAGGAACGACAGGTCGACCGCTGGCGGATCGTCGTGCGTGCGGGCCACGTGCCTCACCCTAGTCGGAGCGGCCGCACGAGACCGGATCCGGTGACGCGGCCACCGCGGGACGTCGCAGCCCCACGGCCGCGAGCACGAGCGCGACCGCGGCGAGGCCCGCCGCCCCGGCCCATGCGACGCGGAACCCGTCGACGAGCGCGTCGGCCCGGCTCGCGCCGTCTGCGAGGGCGCCGGCGCTCACGTGTGCCGCGACGGCACTCATGACGGCGAGCCCGACGGCCCCGCCGGCCTGCTGCGAGGTGTTGAGCAGGCCGGACGCCACGCCGACGTGCTGCGCGGGCGCAGCGGACATCGCGGTCGTCATCATGGCGGGCAGGGTCAGACCACCGCCCACGGCGAACAGGACCACGCTGGGCAGCAGGTCGGTGACGTAGCTGCCGTCGGCCGTCGCGCGCGTCAGCAGTGCGAGCCCGGCCGTCACGAGGCTCAGGCCCGCCACCATCGGCGTCATGGTGCCGAAGCGTCCGACGACGCGCGGGAACACCAGCGTGGCCACGACCGCGAGGCCGGCGGCGATCGGCAGGATGCCCAGCCCGGCCTGCGCCGGACCGAGGCCCAGGACCTCCTGCAGGTGCAGGGTGACCGTGAACTGGAACGTGAACATCGCGCCGACGAAGCACGCGAACGCGAGGTTGGCGACCGTCATGACTCGTGAGCGGAACACCTCCAGCGGCAGGACCGGCACCTCGGCGACGCCCTGGCGCGCGCCGAAACCGACCAACGAGGCGGTGGCGACGACCGCGAGGACGAGGCTGCTGTCGAGGATGGCTGCGACGAGGGTCATGAGACCGACGACGAGCAGGGCGCCGCCGAGCCAGTCGACGCCGCCACGAAGCCCTGGTCCCGACTCGCGTGGCAGCACCCGCAGCCCGATCGCGACGACCAGCACACCGATCGGCAGGTTGACGAGGAACGCCCAGCGCCAGTCGAGCGCTGACGTGATGACGCCGCCGAGGACGAAACCGGTCGACGCGCCGAGCGCGCCCATGAACGCGTAGGTCCCCATCGCGCGGTCCCGGGCCGCGGGCTCGTCGAACAGCGCCGCGACCATGCCGAGGGCGACCGCTGTCGCGAGCGCGCCGGCCGCTCCCTGCACGAACCGGGCCGCGACGAGCCAGGTCGGGTCCTGGGCGAGGCCGCACAGCACCGACGCGAGCGTGAAGACCGACATGCCGACGAGCAGCACCCGCCCTCGTCCGACCAGGTCGCCGACGCGTCCGGCGACCAGCAGCAGGCCGCCGAAGCCGATGAGGTAGGCGTTCACGACCCACGGCAGCTGGCTCCGCGCAAAGCCCAGGTCATGCTCGATGGAGGGGAGGGCGACCGCGACGACGGTCTCGTCGATCACGGTCATGAGGGTCGCGGCGCAGACGACCACGAGGGCGAGGCGCTGACGGGTGAGGTCGGTCGATGTCATGATGCGACCGTAACAGATGATCTATATACAGACGATATTCGTGCGGATGATTATGTGGGGTCTGGCGGAGCCGCGATCGCCGGCGCCAGGGCCAGCTGGTGGAGGGCCACGTCGTGCCAGGCACCGAACTTGTGACCGATGTCGCGCAGCACACCCGAGGGAGCGAAGCCGAAGCGCTCGTGCAGGGCCAGACTCGCGTCGTTGGGCAGCGCGATCCGCGCGACGGCGACGCGGAAGCCGCGCCGACGCAGCCGCTCCAGCAGGGCCTGGTAGATCGTCGTGCCTACGCCGCGTCGCGACGCCGCGGGCGCGAGGTAGACGCTCACCTCGGTGGCCCAGCGGTAGGCCGGGCGGTCCGAGAACGGCCCGCCGTAGGCGTAGCCGAGCACGGCGTCGCCCTGGGTCGCCACGAGCCAGGCGTGGGAGGCGAGGTTGCGCTCGATCCGGCGGCTCATGTCGGCCTCCGAGGGCGCCTCGAGCTCGAACGTCGCGACAGACGTGCGGACGTAGTGGGCGTAGATGTCGGCGATCGCCGGTGCGTCGTCGAGGGTGGCGTCTCGGATCGTGACGGGTGAGTCGTTCACGGGGAGGCCTCTCAGAAGGGCGGCCAGGGGACCGCGGGCATGTCGCCGCTCGGCCCGGGGAACGTGCCCCGGGCGAGCAGCCGGTCGCAGCGGCGTCCGAGGGCCTCGACCTCGGCGGCCGTGACCAGGCCTTCGAGCCGTGAGGACAAGTCGTATCCGAGATGGTCGCGGACCGCACGGACCGCCGCGAGCTCGTCGTCGTGGAGCGGCTCGTCGACCCAGCCCCACAGCACGGTGCGGAGCTTGTGGTCGGCGTGGAACGTGAGCCCGTGGTCGACGCCGAGGCGCCGCCCGTCGGTCATGGTGAGGACGTGACCGCCCTTGCGGTCGGCGTTGTTGGCAAGAACGTCGAAGACCGCCATGCGTCGCAGCGCGGGGGAGTCCTCGTGGATGAGGGCGACGGGCCTCTGGTCCGCGTCGACGCCCTCGAGCACGTGGCACCAGCCGTGCTCGGGCACCTCGTCGACACCGACGAGCGTGACGGCCTCTCGCTCGTCGTCGACGTGCTGCCAACGCTGCACCATGCCCGGGCCGTGCGGTCCGTCGCGCAACCAGGTGTGCGGCACGAGGTCCCAGCCGAGCGCCCTCGAGAGCTCGTGGGCTGCGACCTCGCGACCGGCCAGCGTGCCGTCGGGGAAGTCCCACAGCGGACGTTCGCCGGTCACCGGCTTGTACACGACCTCGACGTCGTCGATTCGTGCGAGGAACGTCGCGTTCGAGGCGGGCATGATGCGGCCCGTCAGCTCGATCTCGCCCGCGAGCAGGTCGACGGTCACCGGAACCCTTCGGGCAGCTCGCACACGTGGCCCTCGGGATCCATGGGCAGGCCGCACAACGGGCAGATGGGACGGCCGGCGCCCACGACCTCGCGCGTGCGCTTGGCGAAGGCGCGGGCCGCGCCGACCGGGATGCGCACGACGAGCGCCTCGGTGGGCTCGATCTCGATCGTCTCCTCGGGCTCGGCGCGCTGCAGCTCCTCGGGGTCGATGTCGGCGAGCGGGAACGCCTCGATGACCACCTGCGCCGTCCGCGGGTCCCAGCCGAGGCTCAGGACACCGGCGCGGAACTGCTCCTCGAACGGCGTCTCGAGCGGGTCGTTGTCGACGAGCTCGGGCGGGGTGCTGGTGGGCACGCTGAACGGGTTCTCGCCCTCGGCCATGAGCTCGTCGAGGATCTCGTCGATGCGTTCGGCGAGGGCCTGGGACTGCTCCTTCTCGAGCGAGACGCTGACGAGCTCACGACCGGCGCGGGCCTGGAGGAAGAACGTGCGCGCCCCGGGCTCGCCCACCGTGCCCGTGACGAAGCGGTCGGGCCAGTCGAATCCATGGACGATCGTTGCCATGCGTCCATGCTAGGAGGCCGTCACCACAGGTGCCCAGGTCAGCGTCCGGCGCCCCCGCCGACAGGAGCGTCCTCGCTCGGACCGGTGGTGGCCAGCCACGACAGGTCACCCTGCGACGTGTTGACGCACGCGACGTCCGGACGGTGCGCCCCGTACCGCACGATCGAGATCGACGCGGGGTCGACCGACAGGCGCTGGAACAGGTCGAGATGCATCCCGAGCGCGTCGGCGAGGACCGACTTGATGATGTCGCCGTGGCTCACGGCCACCCACACCGCGGACGACCCGTGCTCGGTCTCGACCCGAGCGTCCAGCCGCCGCACCGCCTCGACCGAACGGGCCTGCATGGTCGGCATGGACTCGCCGCCGGGGAACGTGACCGCCGAGGGATGGCGCTGCACCGTCGTCCACAGCTCTTCCTGGGCGAGCTCCTCGAGCGGGCGGCCCTGCCAGTCGCCGTAGTCGCACTCGCTCAGCCCGTCCTCGACGACGACGGGGACGTCGGCCGCCTGGCGTCCGAGCAGGATCTCCGTGGTCTGCCGACAGCGCTCGAGCGGGCTCGTGACGATCGTCGCCAGCGGCACGCCCGCGAGGCGCTCGGCGGCGCGGGCCGCCTGCTCACGGCCCGTGTCGTCGAGCGCTACCCCGGGGGTGCGGCCGGCCAGCAGCCCCGTTGCGTTCGCCGTCGTGCGGCCGTGCCGGACGAGGACCAGAGTCGCCATGTCGCGAGCCTACGGGTGGCGCGCGGCGGGCGGCCGCAGGACCAGCACGGCGACGACCACGACCATGATCGCGGCGGTCAGCGTGACCGGGACCGGGATGACCGGGTCGAGCAGCACGAGCAACCCGCCGACGGGCACGACCGTGTTGACGACGCGGTCGGCGTGCTCGCGGATCGCGAGCCACCAGATGCCGAGCACGAAGATCGCGACCGGCACCGTGACCGTGAACGACGCCGCGACCTCGCTGAGCTCGCTGTGATGGGTCAGGACGTCGATCTCGACCTCGATGCCTGCCGAGAACGCGCCGGCGGCCGCGAACACGAAGAAGTGCACGTAGCCGTACCGCAGCGACGAGCGGAGCCCGCGGATCGCGCGGTGGTGCGGCGGCCAGAAGTAGATCCACCAGAGCGCCGCGGTGACCACGAAGGCCAGGACGGCGATCGAGATCAGCGGGGCCAGCTCGGCCTCCTCGTGCCGCGCCTCGATGATCGCGTTCGCCGAGGCCAGCAGGCTCTCGCCGAGGAGGATGAGCGTGAACAGCCCGTAGCGCTCGGTGATGTGGTGCGGGTGCCACGGCGTCGGCGCGTGCTGCTCCGCGACGACCGGGACGGCGATCTCGGCCAGTGCGAGGAGCAGGAACCCGGGGACCAGGGCCGACTCGGGCAGGAACAGCCAGCCGATCCACAGCACCTGGACGAGGGCGATGCCTGCGGCGTAGGTCTGGGTCGTGCGGCGCCGGTCGCCGGCCCCGCGGGAGGCTCTCAGCCACTGCGTGACCATCGCGAAGCGCATGACGACGTAGCCGGCGACCAGGATGGTGAACTTCTCGTGGAACGCGTCCTCGACCCCGGCGGCGAGCACCAGGACGCCGACCATCTGGACGAACGTGAGCACCCGGTACAGCCAGTCGTCGGTGTCGAACGACGTCGCGAACCACGTGAAGTTCATCCACGCCCACCAGATGCCGAAGAAGGTCATGGCGAACGCGGCCACGCCGCGGACGACGTGTCCCTCGGTGAGCTCGTGGTGCAGCTGGACCGCCGCGATGCTGACCGCGACGACGAACACGAGGTCGAAGAACAGCTCGAGGGTGCTCGCGGTGCGCCCCGGCTCCTCGGGATCGCGCGGTCGCATCGGGGACAGCCGCACGCGGCTCGACTCGTGGTTCACGCGCCGCAGCCTACTGACGACCCGCGGGACGCGGCAGGAGCTCGTCGTGCAGGGCCCACAGCACCAGGGCGTCGTCGGGTGCCGTGCGCGCGGGATCGGACAGCCACTGCATGAGGGACGTGGCCTCGCGGGCCAGTCCGCTGCGCACGTCGCCCACGGCCGCAGCGAGGAGCGTGCCCGTGCGCGGCGTGGGGGCGTGGACCAGCTCGGTCGCGACGGTCTGCTCGACCTGCTCCAAGAAGGCGTCGTCGGCGTGCGGCCAGCGTCGGGCCCTCAGCGCGGCGGCGGCCTTCGGCACGGAACCGGGATCGACGTCCACGGACCGGATCTGCTGGGCGAGCTCCTCGAGGTGACGCTCCATGAGCCAGGACGGCATGCCGCGCGCGACGAGGACGCCGGCGAGCCACTCGACCTGGCGCACGGCCTGGGCGGGGGCCGTGGCGGCGAGCCCTGCCAGCCACGACGAGTCGGAAGCCGCGAAGCGGGCACCGCGGTCGCCGAAGCGTTGACGGTAGTAGGGCACCGCCGCGAACGTGGTGTGCGCCGCGCGCGCGGCGGCCCGCAGCAGCGCGGCCTGGGCCGTCACCGGGTGGCTGCCGGCCTCGGGGTTCACGACGCCGGCGTCGCTCGACCAGCCGAGCGTCCGACGCTCGAGGGCGCTCTCGACGATCGCGAGCAGCTCGGGCACGAGGCCTTCACCGGCCACCAGGGCGTCGCGGAGGACGGACTCCTGGGTCGTACCGAGTCGCGCGGAGAGTCGTTCGACGGCGACGACGGCCGCGACGTCGGCCGGGTCGTCGACGAGGCCGTCCGCCTCGCGGGCGCAGTGCGCGAGCAACAGCCCGAGCGCGGTCGAGGTGTCCGTGCGCGGGCCCATGCGCTGCATCGTGTCAGGACTCCAGCCGCGGCGGAAGGATCGGTCCAGCATTCAGAGCGCGCATGACCTCGGCCGCGATCTGTGGTCCACCCCGGTCGTCCCCGTCCTCCGCGACGACCGACATCCGCTGGATCACGAGGATCGCGATCCAGGCCGAGGCCGCGGCGCCGTGGTCGTCGGCCGGCACGCCGCGCCGCGCGGCCAGCGCGGTCGACAGCTGCACGTGTGCGTCCGCGAGCCACTCCAGGAGCCTTGCCCGTACCCGCACGTTGGTCTCGACGAGCTCGCCGAACGCCGCGGCGTGCCGCGGTTCCGCCTCGACGTGCTCGAGGAACGCGACGACCGCCTGGCCGAGGCTCACCTCGGGTGACTCGTCCTCCGGCCGCTGCCGCAAGGCGTCGGCCATGAGGGCGGGATCACCCAGGATCGAGACGCCCAGCGCCTCCTTCGTCGGGAAGTAGCGGTAGAGGGTCGAGATGCCGACCTCGGCCCGGGAGGCGACGTCCTCCATGGTGGTGCCGTCGTACCCGTGCCGGGCGAAGAGGTCGAACGCCGCCGCCGTGAGGTGCTTCCGCGTCCGGGCCGCATTCATCTCGCGCAGTCCCATGGCAGCACCGTAGTGGCGAACGGCACGTTCTGTCTAAATGGTAGTTACACCCAGTTTCTGGTTCGATGGTCGTGCGCGGGCTCGCCGAGGGAGCGGCCCGGCGAGGAGGAGTCGACGTGGCCTGGTACCTGTACAAGCTCGGCCGGTGGAGCTTTCGCCACCGACTGACCGTGATCGGCGTCTGGCTGGCCCTGCTGGTCCTCGGCGGCCTGGGCGCCGTGGGTCTGTCCGGCAAGACGAGCGACACCTTCGAGCTGCCGGACACCGAGTCGAGCCAGGCGTTCGACCTGGTCAAGGAGCGCTCCGGTGCCACGACGGACGGCGCGATCGCCCGTCTGGTCGTGCAGGCGCCGGAAGGCCAGCAGGTGGCGAGTGACAAGGATGTCGTCGAGAAGGCGCTCGCGGGGGTCGAGACGGACCACGTGGCGAGCATCGCCGACCCGTTCACGAGCGGCACGGTCTCGAAGGACGGCCGCACCGCCTACGCCACGATCAGCTACGACCGTCAGTCCTCCGAGCTGACCGCCGACGACCGGTCGGCACTCGAGGACGCCGTCGACGAGCTGCGGGACGCCGGGCTGACCGCCGCGCTCGGCGGCGACGCGACGGCCGAGACCGAGCTGAGCCACACGGCCGAGGCGGTCGGCGTGCTCATCGCGCTGATCGTCCTGGCCGTCACCTTCGGCTCCCTCGTGGCCGCGGGCATGCCGATCCTGACCGCCGTGGTCGGCGTCGGGCTGGGCATCCTCGGCGTCACCACCCTGACGGGCTTCGTGGAGCTGTCGTCGGTCACCCCGGCGCTCGCGAGCATGCTCGGCCTGGCGGTCGGCATCGACTACGCGCTGTTCATCATGTCCCGCTTCAAGCACGAGGTCGCCGAGGGACGGCCGCACGACGAGGCCGCCGGCGTCGCCGTCGGCACCGCCGGTTCCGCCGTGGTGTTCGCCGGTCTGACCGTCGTCATCGCCCTGACAGGGCTGTCGATCACCGGCATCTCGTTCCTGACGCAGATGGGCCTGGCCGGTGCCGCGACCGTCGCCATCGCCGTGCTCGTCGCGCTCACGCTGCTGCCGGCCCTGCTGGCGCTCGTCGGCCGGCGCGTCGTCTCCGGCCGCATCCCCGGCCTCAAGCGCAACGCCACCGCCGAGGCGCGTCCGGCCCCCGAGCACGCCCATGTGCGCGAGGAGGAGGCCGGTGCACACCTCCCCGGTGCCGAGGGCCCGCTGGTGCGCACCAACGGTCGCCGCTGGGTCGACCTCGTCACCCGCTTCCGCGTGCCCGCGCTCCTGCTCGGCCTCGCGTTCGCCGTCGTCGCCTCGCTGCCCGTGGCGAAGATGGAGCTCGCGCTCCCCGACGACGGCTCCAAGCCCGAGAGCAACCAGGCGCGTCAGGCGTTCGACCTGATCTCCGAGAACTTCGGCGAGGGTG
Organism: Aeromicrobium sp.; assembly: GCA_023257515.1. Lineage (GTDB taxonomy): Bacteria > Actinomycetota > Actinomycetes > Propionibacteriales > Nocardioidaceae > Aeromicrobium. The sequence continues at coordinate 9,903 of JALRCA010000102.1, read as the reverse complement.
CGAACGGGCCGCTCACGATCGTGATCGACACCGCTCGCGCCAAGGACCCCGCGGCCGCCGTCGACGCGGCGGTCGCCGAGGTCGCCTCGGTCAAGTCCGACGTCGCCGCCGTCGTGCCGCCCGTCACCGACCCAAAGGACCGTAAGGCCGTGGCGACGTTCGAGGCGCAGCTCGACAAGGTCCGCTTCGCCACCATCACCGTCGTGCCCCAGAGCGGCCCGTCCGACCAGGCCACGAAGGACCTCGTCGGCGACCTGCGGGACGCGCTCGGCGACCTGCAGTCGCAGACCGGTGCGACGCCCTACGTCACGGGGCAGACCGCCGCGGGTGTCGACATCTCCGACAACCTCGCCGAGGCGTTCCCGAAGTACCTCGTGGTGGTCGTCGGCCTGGCGTTCCTGCTGCTCGTGCTGGTGTTCCGCTCGATCCTGGTGCCGCTCAAGGCGACGCTCGGCTTCCTCGCGTCGGTGGGCATCTCGCTCGGTGCGACGGTCGCGGTGTTCCAGTGGGGCTGGCTGCAGGGCCTGATCGGTCTCGACGCCCAGGCGCCCGTCGTCTTCATCCTGCCGCTGCTGCTCACCGGCATCCTGTTCGGTCTCGCCATGGACTACGAGGTGTTCCTCGTGTCGCGCATGCGCGAGGAGCACGTCCACGGGCGCGAGGCGCGCGAGGCGGTGGTGCAGGGGTTCGCCCACAGCGCCCGGGTCGTCACGGCGGCCGCGCTGATCATGGTGGGCGTCTTCGCGGGCTTCGCCGGCGGTGCCGACCCCATCATCAAGACGATCGGGTTCGCGCTCGCGGTGGGCGTGCTCGCCGACGCGTTCCTCGTGCGCATGCTGCTCGTCCCGGCCGTCATGTCGATCGTGGGGGAGCGCATGTGGTGGCTGCCGCGCTGGCTCGACCGGCTGCTGCCGAACCTCGACATCGAGGGCGAGTCGCTCGCGCGGCGCCTGACGGAGCAGCCCAGCCAGGTGTGAGGCGCCAGGGCTGAGGCGTCAGGCGTCGACCTCGTCGGCGACCGCCCGCAGTCCGGTCAGCACCTCGCGGAAGCTCGTGCTGAGGGGCGAGAGCCCCACGCGCAGCCCGCGTGGGGGCCGGAAGTCCGGGATGACGCCTTGGCGCCACAGCTCGGGCACGACGCGCGAGAAGTCGTCGTGCTCGAGCGTGACGTGGCCGCCGCGGACGGACGCGTCGCGGGGCGAGGCCAGCGTGACGCCTCGGGGCGCCAGCAGGGCGTCGTGCACCTCGATGGCGAACTCGGTGAGGGCGACGGACTTGGCGCGCACCGCGTCGAGCCCGGCGACGTCGAGCAGGGCGAGCATGTCGCGCATCGCCAGCATGCCGACGACCGGCGGCGTGCCGCTGACGAGCTGACGGACACCGGGTGCCGGCTCGTAGCGATCGCCCATCGCGAACGGGTCGGCCGCGCCCATCCAGCCCTGCACCGGCTGGCGGAGGATGTCGTGGTGGCGCGCCGCGAGGTAGGCGAACGCCGGGGCTCCCGGTCCGCCGTTGAGGTACTTGTACGTGCAGCCGACCGCCAGGTCGACCCCGTGCCGGTCGAGGTCGACGGGCACGACGCCGGCCGAGTGCGACAGGTCCCACATCGCCAGCGCTCCCGCGTCGTGCGCGACGGCCGTGATGCCGGGCAGGTCGGCGAGCTGGGCGGACCGGAAGTCGACCTGGCTCAGGAGCACGACCGCGGTCCGCGGGCCGACGACGTCGTGCACCAGCTCCGGCGTGACGCCGTCTGGGCCCGGCGTGATCCACCGCAAGGTCAGGCCGCGCTCGGCGGCCACGCCCTCGGCGACGAACCGGTCGGTCGGGAAGTTGTCGGTGTCGAGCACGACCTCGTCGCGTCCGGGGCGTGCATCGACCGCGGCCCGCAGGAGCTTGTAGATCAGCACCGTCGTGGAGTCCGCGACGACGGTCTGACCGGTGGCCGCGCCGAGGGCGACGCGGCCGATCGTGTCGCCCAGCTCGGTCGGGGTGTCGAACCAGCCCTCGTCCCAGGCGCGGATCAGCCGGGTGGCCCAGACCTCGTCGACGAACGACGCGAGCGACTCGCGCGTGCGGCGCAGCGGACGGCCGAGCGAGTTGCCGTCGAGGTACGCGCGGACCTCGTCGACGTGCACGAACGCGGCGCGGTGCGTGGACAGCTCGTCCGCCGCATCGAGGGCGGCTGCCCGCGCGAGGAGGTCGTTGACGGACTCAGGCACCGATCCGGCTCCTGACGGCGTAGAGCTCGGGGAAGAACGTGACGTCGAGCGCGCGCTGCAGGAACGAGACGCCCGACGAGCCGCCGGTGCCGCTCTTGAAGCCGATCGTCCGCTGCACGGTGCGCAGGTGCCGGAACCGCCAGACCTGGACCGCGTCCTCGAGGTCGACCAGGTCCTCGCACGTGGCGTAGGCGGACCAATGCTCGTCGGTGTCGCCGTAGATGCCCGCGAGGACCGGGACGAGGTCGTCGGACTCCGTCCACGGCTGCGTGACGTCGCGCTCGAGCAGGTGGGCCGGGACAGCGTGGCCGAGGCGCGCCAGGTGACCGAGGAAGGCGTCGTAGACCGACGGTGCGGCGAGGGCGGCCGACAGCTGGGCGTGGGCCCGGCTGTCGGGCTCGTACCGCGAGAGGGCCCGCCGATCCTTGTTGCCGAGGACGAACTCGATGGTGCGGTACTGGTGCGACTGCAGTCCCGAGGCAGAACCGAGGGCGCCGCGGAACTGGGCGTACTCCGAGGGCGTGAGCGTCGCGAGGACCGACCACTGCTCCGTGAGCGTGCGGAAGATGTGCTTGACCCGCGCGAGGCTCTTGCGGGCGCGGCGGACCTCGTCGTCCAGGAGCAGGTCGCGCACGGCGGTGAGCTCGTGGAGCACGAGCGTGAACCACAGCTCGGTGGTCTGGTGCTGCACGATGAACAACAGCTCGTCGGGGTGCACGGGCTGGCTGCGCGGGTGCTGCGCCGACAGCAGTCGGTCCAGGTCGAGGTAGTCGCCGTAGTCCACCCCCGCACGCTACGCCCTCCCCACCCACGCCCTGAGCGTGACGATCCCGGGCGCTCGACTCGCGGAATCGCCCCGGATCGTCACGCTCAGGGCGTGGGTGGGTGTGACGGGGATCAAGTGGTTGCGCGCCGCAGGCATATGTACGATGCATATGTGACTGACGCGAGTTCCCGCAGCCCTGTCCTGACGGTCGTGGCCCTGTGCTTCGGCGGTCTGTGCGCCGCCTTGACCCAGACGCTCGTCATCCCGATCCAGTCCGAGCTGCCGCGCCTGCTCTCGACCTCGGCCGCCAACGCGTCCTGGGTCGTCACGATCACGCTGCTGGCCGCCGCGGTCACGATGCCGGTCTCGGGCCGCTTGGCCGACCTGTACGGCAAGCAGCGCATCCTCGTGGTGAGCGCCGCCGTGCTGGTCGTCGGGTCGCTCGTGTGCGCGCTCTCCAGCACCCTCGCCCCGATGCTCCTCGGGCGCGCGCTGCAGGGCCTCGCGATGGGCTTCATCCCGGTCGGCATCTCGCTCATGCGCGAGGTCACGCCGCCGTCGATGACGTCGACCGCCGTCGCCGCCATGAGCGCGACGCTCGGCGTCGGCGGTGCGATCGGGCTGCCGCTCTCGGCCTGGATCGTCGAGGTCGGTGACTGGCACGCCCTCTTCTGGGTCGCCACCGTCGCCGCGGCCCTCGTCCTGGTGGCCGTCGTGGTCGTCGTGCCGCACGTGCACGACCGGCACGACGGCCGGGTCGACCTGGTCGGCGCCTCCGGCCTCGCCGTCGGTCTCGTCGCCGCGCTCGTCGGTGTCTCCAAGGCCAACGAGTGGGGCTGGACGTCCGGGCGGACGCTCGGCGCGATCGCCGGCGGGCTCGTGGTCCTCGTGCTGTGGGGCGCCCACCAGCTGCATCGCAGCGACCCCCTGGTGGACCTGCGAGCGACCGCCAAGCCTGCCGTGCTCCTGACGAACGTCGCGGCTGTCGCCGTCGGCTTCGGCATGATGGCCCAGGCCATCGTGATGCCACAGCTGCTGCAGATGCCTCGGGCGACGGGGTACGGCCTCGGTCAGACGATCCTCGAGGCTGGGCTGTGGATGGCCCCCGGAGGCCTCATGATGATGCTGTTCGCCCCGGTCTCCAGCCGGCTCATGGGCTCGCTGGGGGCGAAGATCACCCTCGCGATCGGAGCGGTCGTGCTCGGTGCCGGCTACGTCGTCGCGACCGTCCTGATGGACGCGCCGTGGCAGCTGCTCGTCGCGACGGTCATCGCGTCGTCGGGCGTCGGCATCGGCTACGCCGCCATGCCGACCTTGATCCTCGACGCCTCCCCGCAGCGGGAGGCCGCCGCCGCGGTCGGTCTCAACGCGCTGTCGCGATCGGTCGGCACGACGGTCGCGTCGGCCGTCATGGCGGCCGTGCTGACCAGCCAGACGCTGTCGCTCGGAGGCGTCGCCGTGCCCACGCAGGGAGCGTTCCGCTGGTGCTTCGTGATCGGCGCGATCGCGGCGTTCGTCGGTGCCGCGCTGGCGCTGCTGATCCCGGTGGCGTCGCGTCGGACCGTCGAGCCCGAGGCCGTCGCCGCTCGGTAGCGGCTCAGCGTTCCTGGGTGCGGTCGAAGACGTCGTTGAACGCGCGGAGCGAGGTCACCAGCTCCTCGACGTGTCGTGCGCCGAGCTCCGTCAACGCCGTGCGGTAGGCAAGGGCTCGCAGCCCGGAGTCGTGCTCGTACGAGCGTCGGCCCTCCTCGGTCGCCTCGATCAACCGGTGGTGCTGGTCCGCCGACGGTGTGCGCCGGATGAGTCCGTGCCTGAGTGCGGCATTGACCTGGCGGCTCACGGTCGACTGCTCGAGCTGGAGGCCGTCCTCGATCTCGCGCATCGAGCGCGGTCCGTGCTCGACGACGTACCAGAGCAGGCGGAACGCGGAGAGCTCGAGGAGCGCGCCGTCGGGGTTGAACACCCGGCGCCGGTTGAGTCGCACGAGCTCGTCGCCGAACGCGCGCAGGAGCGCGTCGTCGAGGGGCTCTGCCGGACCGTCGGTGCTCATCGGGACGAGCCTATCCAGGCGCGATGGTGAGGTCCGCCTCACCGGGCATCCCGTCCTTGATCTCAAGCGCACATGAGGTTCTAGGTTCGAGGCACCGACACGAGGAGACGACCGATGGCCCCGTACACCCTGCCCGAGCTGCCCTACGACTACGCCGCGCTCGACCCGCACATCAGCGGGAAGATCATGGAGCTGCACCACGACAAGCACCACCAGGCCTACGTGACCGGCGCCAACGCCGCGCTCGAGGCGCTCGCGGACGCACGGGAGCGCGAGGACCTCGGCGACGTCAACCTGTTCGAGAAGAACCTCGCCTTCCACCTCGGCGGCCACACGAACCACACGGTCTTCTGGCACAACCTGTCACCGGACGGCGGCGGCGAGCCCGAGGGCGAGCTGGCCGCAGCGATCACCGAGCAGTTCGGAGGCTTCGCGCGGTTCCAGGCGCACTTCGCGGCGACGGCGACCGGCATCCAGGGCTCCGGCTGGGCCGTGCTGGCCTGGGACACGATCGGGGAGCGGCTGGCGGTCCTCCAGCTCTTCGACCAGCAGGCCAACGTGCCGATCGGCGTCGTTCCCCTCCTCATGCTCGACATGTGGGAGCACGCGTTCTACCTCGACTACCTCAACGTCAAGGCCGACTACGTCGCGGCGTTCTGGCAGATCGCGAACTGGCAGGACGTCGCGGCCCGGTTCGAGCGGGCCCGCGTCCAGACGGCCGGCCTGGTCGTGCCCCGGTGACCCAGGACCGTCCGGTGGTCGAGGAGATCGACGACGCGACCCGGTTCAAGCGCGCTTTCCGGCGCTACCCGACCGGCGTCGCCGTCGTGACCGCCTCGCCGGTCGGCGGCCCGGTGGGACTCACGGCGTCGAGCGTCGCCTCGGTGGCGGCCGAGCCCGCGGTCCTGTCGTTCTCGGTGGCGACCTCCGGCCGGTCCGCGGGCCGCCTGCTCGAGGCTCGCGACCTGACGGTCCACCTGCTGTCGGCGTCGCAGGCGCACGTCGCGGACGCGTTCGCCCGCGCCGGTGTCCCTCGCTTCACGGCCGACCAGGGCTGGGAGCTCCACCGCGGGTCCTGGCGTCTTCCGGACGCACTGGCCGAGCTCGACTGCCGTGTCGAGTCGCTGGTGCCGGTCGGAGGCTCGACGATCGTCGTGGCCGGCGTCGTCGCCACGCGGCTCGGCCCGGCTTCGGCTCCGCTGGTGCACCACGACCGGACGTTCCGACGGCTCGGGCCCGTCGTGGAGACCCGGACCTCCGGCGTGGCGGGCGCCGGCGCCTGAGACCACGGGCCGAGACCGGCGAGCGGAACGCGTCCGTCCGGGCGATGCTCGTGTCGACGGGTCGGACGGACCCGGGGACGGGGAGCACCATGACCGACCGTGACGTCGACACCTTCTGGCGCCGGCAGAGCTCGACCGAGGGACAGCCGCCGCGGGTGCTGGTCCGGGTGTTCGTCGACCCGGGTGGGCTGGCGGACGCGATCGACGCGTACGAGACGCTGCAGGGCGTCGAGGTCGACGCGGTCTTCCCCTACCCAGCGGCCGGACTGCGCCTCGCCGTGATCGGCGCGTTCCTGGTGATCGAGGGCGACGACGAGCACCTGGCACCGTTCCGTGCCACGACCGGCACGCTGCTCGTCGACGACGTGCAGCCGTACCACGACCGCCTCGTCGCGGCCGGTGCCGAGATCGTGGAGCCGCTGCACGAGGTGCCGACCGGAGCCGGGTTCACCGCCCGGCACCCCGACGGCGCGCTGATCGAGTACGTGCACCACCGGCCGACGTCCGAGGAGCTCGTCGCTGCCGGCTCACACGCCTGAGGCGTAGCCCTCGCGGAACGTCGGGTGGGCCGGTCGCCAACCGGTGCCCCGGAGCAGGGCGTTCGAGATGCGCTTGCCGTGACCCCGGCCCGGGTCGGCGCGTGGGGGCGTGGGTGCCTCCAGGCGATCGGCCAGGAACGCCGCGACGTCGCCCAGCTGGGCGGGCTCGTCGTCGGTGCCGAGGTAGAGCGGGGCGGCGTCGTCGAGAGCCAGCAGGTGCACGACGGCTGACGCCGCGTCGTCGCGATGGATCCGGTTCGTCCACCGGTGCGGGTCAGACACCTCGCCGGCCCGCACGCGGTCCTGCAGGGCGGTGCTGCCGCCGCCGTACAGGCCGGACAGGCGCAGGACGACGCCATGGGGGAGTCGGTCGTGGAATCGTCGCTCGGCCTCGAGCAGCACGCGGGCGGGACCGTCGCCGGGGTGCGCCTCGGTCTCCTCGGTGACGAGCTCCTCCGGACCGTGGTCGCCGAGCACGCCGGTCGACGACACCAGCACCGCGCGCTCGACCTGCGGCCCGAGCGCGTCGAGGGCGCGGAGCATCCCGTCGACGTAGGTCGCCCGGTACGACTCCTCGGAGCGCGGACGTGCGGTCAGGGCGACGACGACCTGACGGATCCCAGACGGGAGCTCGGGCGACTCCTGCGTCAGGTCGACGCCGACACCGGTCAGCGGCGCCGGCACCCGAGCGGCGTCGCGCCGCAGCGCGAGCACGTCGTGGCCCCGCTCCGCGAGCAGCAGCCCGACGGCCGACCCCAGGCGACCGCATCCCACGAGCAGGACGTCGGGCGTGCTCTCCATGGCGTGAGCGTACGACCCGGGCGACGTCTCCGCGTTAATCGCTTGGCCGTCCCGAGGACCGGGGCCTACTGTGGTCCACCGAAGCCACCCGCACGAGAGATCCAGGACGACACCATGAGCTGCACGAGCTACCGCGTCGAGCGCCACCAGGCGCCCCGCTCGCTCGGTGCTGCCCTCATGTCGTCCCTGCGGCCGTCCGGACAGCTCGACGAGCGCCCCAGCCTGTCCGGCGCCGACCCGTGCCCGCGGAGCCGCCCTTGACCTCGGTGTGAGACCACACCCGTCGAGGGGCCGCTCCCGCGAGACCACCCAGGTCTGGCCGGAGCGGCCCCTTCGTCATGGGTGGGGCATCCGTCAGGACCACGAGACCAGCACGACACCACACCAGGAGGTGAGGACGATGACCAGGAACACGCGCAGGAACGCGGCAGCCGGCGCCGACGACGTGCTCACGACGCACGGCGTGACGGTCGCGTTCGCCCACCCCACGCCGTGGGAGCCGGCGCAGGAATGGGCCTGCGCCGGCGCGGACCCGGAGCTGTTCTTCCCGACCGATGCGGCCACGCTCGCCGCGGCCGTCGCCGTGTGCGAGCCGTGCCCGCTGAAGCAGGCATGCCTCGAGCTCGCCGTCGCGAGGGCCGAGTCGGGCGTCTGGGGCGGCTCGCTGCTCCAGGACGGCCAGGTCCTCGCGGCGGTCCCCGTCCGGGGCAGGCCGCGCAGGACCGCGGCGTGACGACGTCCCGATCACGTCGTCACGTCGCCCTGGACCCGCCACCACGCCACCGATCACTGACACCCTGTCCTGAGGAGGACGCCATGAACGACATCGAGGCCGCAGCGACGCTGCCGGTCACGCTGCCCGGCGCGCAGGCCGACACCCTCATGTGGGCCCAGGTCCACGAGGTCGAGCCGGCCGCGCAGGAGCAGCTGCGCAACATCTCGAAGCTGCCCTGGGTCCACGGGCTGCGCGTCATGCCCGACGTCCACCTCGGCAAGGGAGCCACGGTCGGCTCCGTCGTCGCGATGCGCGACGCGGTGTCGCCGTCGGCCGTCGGTGTCGACATCGGCTGCGGCATGACCGCGGTGCGCACGGACCTGTTCCTGACCGACCTGCCGGACGACCTGGCGCCGCTGCGTGGGGCGATCGAGCGAGCGGTCCCGGTCGGGTTCCGTGCGCACGACGAGACGCCCGACGTGAAGCGCCTCGGTCTCGCGCAGCGCGGCTGGGACGCGTTCTGGGCCGGCTTCCGCGACCTGCACGACCAGGTGCAGGACCGTGAGGCCCGCGCCATGAAGCAGATGGGCTCGCTCGGCGGCGGCAACCACTTCATCGAGGTGACGGCCGACGACGACGGGCGCATCTGGCTCATGCTGCACTCCGGGTCGCGCAACATCGGCAAGGAGATCGCCGAACGGCACATCGCGGGCGCGAAGGGCCTGGAGCACAACCTGGGCCTGCCCGACCGCGACCTGGCGGTCTTCCTGGCCGGGACCCGGGAGATGGACGCCTACCTGCGTGACCTCTACTGGGCCCAGGACTACGCGGCGCGCAACCGTGCCGTGATGATGGGCCTGGTCCGCGAGGTTGTCACGACGTTCTTCGGGCGTCGCGGCCGCGAGGTCGCGTACGACCGTGAGATCTCGTGCCACCACAACTACGTGGCGCAGGAGCGCTACGACGACGTCGACCTGGTCGTGACCCGCAAGGGCGCGATCCGCGCCGGTGCCGGCGACCTGGGGCTGATCCCGGGCTCGATGGGCACGGGGTCGTTCGTGGTCAAGGGTCTCGGGAACGAGGCGAGCTACTGCTCGGCGTCGCACGGCGCGGGGCGTCGCATGTCGCGCTCGAAGGCTCGCAAGACGTTCACGGTCGAGGACCTCGACGCGCAGACGCGGGGCGTGGAGTGCCGCAAGGACGCTGGCGTGATCGACGAGATCCCGGGGGCCTACAAGGACCTGGAGTCGGTCATCGCGGCCCAGACCGACCTCGTGTCGGTCGAGGCCCGGCTCACGACCCTGCTCTGCGTCAAGGGCTGAGCCGGCGACGCACCCGGACTCGCGCGACCCATGTGGCCCGGCGCCCCGGCAGGGGTGCCGGGCCCTGGGCGGCAAGAAGGCACGGCAGGGGTGCCGGGCCTTGGGCGGCAAGAAGGCACGGCAGGGGTGCCGGGCCTTGGGCGGCAAGAAGGCACGGCAGGGGTGCCGGGCCTTGGGCGGCAAGAAGGCACGGCAGGGGTGCCGGGCC
>JALRCA010000081.1 GCA_023257515.1 Aeromicrobium sp. | reverse complement strand
GGCGGCGCTGCTGTTCGCGGCATCGATCATGGTCCACCTGGCCCGCATCTTCTTCACCGGCGCGTTCCGCCGCCCCCGCGAGGCCAACTGGGTGATCGGCTCGCTGCTGCTGATCCTGGCGATGTTCGAGGGCTTCTTCGGCTACTCGCTGCCCGACGACCTGCTGTCCGGCACCGGCATCCGCGCCGCGCTGTCGTCGATCACCCTCGGGATGCCCGTGATCGGCACCTGGCTGCACTGGGCCCTGTTCGGCGGCGACTTCCCCGGGGACATCATCATCCCGCGGCTCTACGCCATCCACATCCTGCTCTTCCCCGGAATCATGTTGGCGCTCATCGGTGTTCACCTCGCGCTGGTCTGGTTCCAGAAGCACACTCAGTTCCCCGGTCCCGGGCGGACTGAGACCAATGTCGTCGGCGTGCGTGTCATGCCGGTGTTCGCGGTCAAGTCCGGCGCGTTCTTCGCCATGATCGTCGGCATCCTGGGACTGATGGGCGGCCTGCTCCAGATCAACCCGATCTGGCAACTCGGGCCGTACAAGCCGTCCCAGGTGTCGGCCGGCTCGCAGCCCGACTTCTACATGCTGTGGACCGACGGACTCGAGGCCGCCACCCTGTCCGACGGGACCCGCATCAGTGCCGATCAGGCTCGCAAGCTCGCCTGCGAGGCCGACCTCATCCCCGCCGTCCTCGACGGCCCGTCCCAGGTCCTCGACCTCGGCCGCCAGGCCCGCTACTTCACCAAGGCCCAGAGACTCGCCGCCGCCGCCGTCTACGGCGGCTGCGCGTTCCCCGACTGCGACTGCCCGATCCAGTGGACCGAGATGCACCACATCACACCCTGGTCCCAAGGCGGCGCGACCGATCAGGACGAGGCCGCCCCCTACTGCTCCCGACATCACCACGTCGTCCACGACCAGCACTGGGAAACCAGGAAAGACCCCGACGGCACCATCTGGCTCAGACCACCCGACGGCGGACCCTGGCAGACCAACACCCGCTGGCGACCCTAGGGGTCCCTCGGTTCTGGTTGGATGTGGCCACCGGGACCGAACGCCGCCGCACCAGGGGGTCGACATGCAAGGGCTCTACGCCCTCAAGCCGTGGTACAGCCGTCGGCTCCAGCTCTTCACCGACGCAGCCGTGCGCCGCGGCCTGTCGCCGGACGTGTTCACGGCCGCCGGCGTGCTGTTCGCAGGCGTCGCCGCGCTCGTGATCTGGCAGGGCTGGTGGTGGGCGGCTCTCCCGGCCCTCGCGCTGCGTCTCGCCGGCGCGAACCTCGACGGTGCGGTCGCCCGCGCCCGCGGCGTCAGCCGACCCTGGGGCTTCGTGCTCAACGAGATCGGCGACCGCAGCTCGGACCTGCTCATGTTCGCCGGGCTCGCCGGGCTCGCCGCCCGCCACCGCGACTCGTGGGAGCACGTCGACGTCCTGCTCGTCCTCGTCGCGGCCCTCGCCGCGACGTTGCCCACGTTCGCCTCGCTCAGCGCGGCCGGCGCCGGAGCCACACGGCGCAACGGCGGGCCCTTCGGCAAGACCGAGCGCTGCCTCGTGGTCGTCGTCGCCACCGCGTTCCCCGGACTCATGCCCTGGTGGGCCGGGATCGTCGTCGTCGGCTCCGTCCTGACCGCCACCACCCGCTTCGCCGCCGCCCACCGCGAGCTGTCGGAGGCCTGATGGACAGCTCCCTGCCCACCGACCTCGTCGACTGGTACCTGCGCCTGCTGAACCTCGACCGGCGCTCGTTCGTGATCGACCTCGACTGGGGGCCGCTCGACGTCCACGTCACCGGCCGTGGCGTGTTCTTCTTCTGGGTCACGGTCATCGTGCTCGGGCTCGCCGGCATCGCCGTCGCGATCTCCCGCAAGCGCGAGCTCGTGCAGAAGTGGACCACCTGGGCGCTCATCGTGCCCGTCGTCGGACTGCCGATCTGGGTCGGACGCGGCACCACCGCGGCCCTCGCGATCGTGCTCGCCGTGCTGGCCGTCAACGAGTACGCCCGACTCGCCGGACTCCCACGGGCCGACCGGCTCGTGCTGCTCGGCCTCGCCGTCGCCTACCCGCTGCTCGCCTGGCAGGCGCCGTCCTACCTGGCGCTGGTCCCGCTCGTCGTCCTGCTGTGCGCGTTGCCGTCGGTGCTCACGGGCGACCTCGAGCACGGCGTCCGCCGCGCCGCGTTCACCGGGTTCGGCTCGGTGTGGATCTGCTGGTCCCTCGCCCACCTCGTGATCCTGTGGGAGGACGCGTTCCTGGTGTGCTTCGCGGCCGCCGCCACCGATGTCGCCGCCTGGTGCGGCGGCAAGGGTCTGCGCCGGTTCGGTTGGGCCCGCCGCCCCCTCTCGCCGCTGAGCCCGAACAAGACCGTCGGCGGACTCGCCGGCGCCGTCATCGGGGCGTTCCTCGTCCTCACGCTGCTCGGCACGATCTCGGTCGGGCTCGTCGTCGCCGTCGCGATCGGCGGCGTGCTGGGCGACCTGCTCGAGTCGATGTTCAAGCGCCAGGCCGGCGTCAAGGACGCGGGCGACTGGCTGCCCGGCTTCGGCGGGCTGCTCGACCGGGTCGACTCGCTGCTGCTCGTCCTGCCGCTCGCCGCGGTGCTGGCATGACCTGGCGGGAGTACCGGGCCGTGGGCGGCAAAAAACAAGGACTGCACCTGCCGAGCCTCGCGCGGCGTCGGATCTGGCGCGTGGCGACGTCGTTGTCGGGCGGTCTCACGGTCACCGGAGACCTGCCGCCCACCCCCGACGGCCGTGGTCGGATCCTGGTCGCCAACCACTCCTCGCACGCCGACACCGCGGCGCTCATGGCGGCGCTGCCGACGCACGGCAAGCCCGTGTTCGCCGCCGCGGCCGACTACTGGTTCGACGTGTGGTGGCGCCGTCTCCTCGTCACCGGACTGGCCGGGGCGCTGCCGGTGCGCCGGCACGAATCAGGGGCCTACGCAGGACTGCTCGCCGCGACCGAGCCCGCGGTGGCCGAGGGCCGGACCGTCGTGGTCTACCCCGAGGGCACGCGCACGCTCGACGGCTCCGTCGGGCGCTTCGCCTCCGGCGCCACGCGCCTGGCCCGAGATCTCGACGTCGAGGTCGTGCCCGTCGCGCTCCTCGGCACGCGCGACGTCCTGCCCAAGAACGGCCGGTTCACCCCCACCCCCATGGAGGTGCGAATCGGCACTCCGGTCGCACCGGCCGACGCCGACCCCGAGGTGCTGCACGACCTGGTCGAGTCGTCGTTGGAGTCCGCGCCCGTGCGTGAGCGCGAGTCGCGCACGTGGCATGCGGTCTCGCGCCTCGTCGCCAGCCCCTGGGCCCTCGTGGTCGCGTTCCTGTGGGGCCTGGCCGAGGCCATGAGCTGGCCGGTCATGGCCGAGATGTCGATCGTGATGATCGCTGTCGCCCTGCCGCGGCGCATCCCGGTGTTCTCGCTCGCCCTCGTCGCCGGATCGGTCAGCGGGGTGCTGACGACCGCGGTGCTCGCGGCCGGCGGGACCCGACTGCCCGCTCCCTGGACCACAGAGCGGATGCGGGAGGCCGCCGCACGACACCTCGCCGACGGCCCGATCGGCATGCTGCACCAGGCGCTCGACGGCATCCCGGTCAAGGTCTACGCCCGGATCGCCGGCGAGAACGGCTTCGACCTGTGGCAGCTCGCCGGCTGGACCCTCGTGGAGCGCGGCCTGCGGCTCGCGGTCGTCGCCACGGTCCTGTGGTACCTCGCACGGTTGCTCCACCCCTGGCTGCGCCGGCTCTACGGCCCCTACCTGGTGCTCGTGAGTCTCGGCTTCGCCGTCGCGATCAGCCTCGTCGTCCGCGCCTGGTCCTGAGCGGCTGCCCGCCCACGGCTAGGGTCGGCCCATGCGTGCCGTGCAGATCACCTCGCTCGACGGTCCCGCCGCCGTCGAGATCGCCGACGTCGACGACCCCACCCCTGGTGACGACCAGGTCCTGGTCCGCGTCCGGGCCTCGGGCGTCTCGTTCCCCGAGCTCCTCCAGACCCGCGGGCTCTACCAGATGAAGCCGCCGCTCCCGTTCGTCCCGGGCTCGGAGGTCGCCGGCGAGGTCGTCTCGGCGCCCGAGGGATCCGGCTTCGCAGCCGGCGACCGCGTCGCCGCGTTCCCGCTGCTGGGCGGATTCGCCGAGCTCGCCGTCGCGCACACCAGCATGACGTTCCCCCTGCCCGACGACGTCACGTTCGAGCAGGGCGCCGCACTGCCGCTCAACTACCTGACGGCCTACTTCGCGCTCGTCGAGCGGGCGAAGTTGGCCGAGGGCGAGTCCGTGCTGGTGCACGGCGCCGCCGGCGGCATCGGCACCGCCTCGATCCAGGTCGCCAAGGCGTTCGGCGCGGGCACCGTCGTCGCGGTCACCTCGACGGACGCCAAGGGCCAGGTCGCCCTCGACGCCGGCGCCGATGAGTACGTGCTCGTCGAGGGCTTCAAGGACGAGGTCAAACGCCGCACCGGCGGGGGTGCCGGGCCGGGGGCGGCGGACCAGCCCGGCGGGGGTGCCGGGCCGGGGGCGGCGGATCAGCAGAGCGGTGTGGACATCGTGGTCGACCCCGTCGGTGGCGACCGGTTCACCGACTCGCTGCGCACGCTCAAGGACGACGGGCGGCTGCTCGTGATCGGCTTCACCGACGGCGAGATCCCCACGGTCCAGGTCAACCGGCTGCTGCTCAACAACATCAGCGTCGTCGGCGTCGGCTGGGGTGCCTATGCGCTCAAGCGACCCGGCCACCTCGCCGAGGAGTGGGCGGCCATCGCGCCCCACATCGCCTCCGGCGCGCTGCGTCCACCGATCGGCGCCACCTACCCGCTCGACGAGGCCGCGCAGGCCCTGGCCGAGCTCGACGAGCGCCGCGCGACCGGCAAGGTCCTGCTCCTCCCGTGACCGCGCCCGTCGTCGAGCGTCACTGGTTCGCGCTGCTCACGCCGCGCGAGACCACCGCGATCATGCTCGAGGGCCACGACGTCGTCGGCGGCCGCGTCGTGCCCCTGGTCGAGGCGTCGTTCGCCGACGCCGGTGAGGCGAGGGCGTTCTTCGGCCACCCCGACCCGGCGGCCGACGCCGGGCAGTTCGTCGACTTCCTCGTGATCCCGGAGCTGCCGGACGTGCGGATCGTCGACGGGGTCCTCGAGCCCACCCGCGCACCGTCGGGCACGGAGTTCTGGCGGCTCGAGGCCGATGGCCGTCGCCGCGTCATCAGCTACTACGACACGCCCGCGTACGGCTGGCGCAACGGTCGCGGCCCGGTCCGACCGGCCGAGCGCCCCGGCCTGCGCGCCCGCTGGAACGGGCTCGACCTGGTGGCGGCGTTCGAGGAGGGCGTCGACGGCGTCCACCTGGTGGCGCTGGGTGACGAGCCGCCCGAGGGCTTCGAGTGGACCAAGCTCGGCGTCTCGCGTCGCACCGTCGCCCTCGACGAGGTCGAGCTCTACGAGGCCTGACCCGGGCGGGGGAGGAAGGCGAGGCGGGCCCGCTTCCAGCCCAGGTCGACCTCGGGCCCGAGCTCGGCGCCGATCTGCTCGACGCGGCGCAACGACGCGGCGTTCAGGACGTCGGGCTCGCACACCACGCGGTGGACCGCGGGGTCGGCGAACAGCGTCTCGACCAGGAAGGCCGCGAGCCGACCGGTGAAGCCCGGCACCCGCTCGCCGGGCGCCACGAACAGGTGCGCGCCCAGGTCGCCCTCGCGCACGGCGTAGACCTCGCCGACCGGGTCGTGCGCCGGCTCGTACGTCTGGAAGATCGCGATCGGCACGCCGTCGTGGTGCACGAGGTAGGCGTGGTGCGTGGCCAGGGAGTCGAGGTAGGCGTAGACATCGCGCACCTCCTCGAGGCTCTTGTCGGTCATGCCCCAGAAGCGCGCCCGCTCCTGCGTGACCCACTCGTGCAGCAGGGCCGCGTCGTCGTCCGGTCGCACCGGGCGCATCGACAACGTCATGTCAGGTCTCCTCCCGGGAGGGGACCCATGCCGCCCGCCGCCCACACCTCGACCTCGTCGGGCACCGTCCAGCGGCTGGCGGACCGGTCGGCCAGGTCCCACACCACGCGGGCGACCGGGCCCCGCCAGGCGGTGTCGTCGAGGCCGGGCACGCTCGCGGTCGACAGCACGCAGCCGTCGTCGCCGGCCAGCGGGACGCGACCGACGTCCGGCACGTCGACGCCGTGGGTCTCTCCCCAGGCCCGCGCTGGGCGCGTGGCCGACTCGACCAGCGCGGCCGCGAGCTCCACGTCGAGGTCGATGCCCCGGGGCGCCGAGCCCGCCTCGACCCAGCGGTCGAGGGCCAGCGCGATGCGCGGCTCCGGCTGCAGCCACGGCTCCCACACCGGGTCGAGGCCGTGCTCGGCGCGCAGCGGCAGCAGCGACGGGTGGGCGGCGAGGCGCCGCACCAGCGTCGAGCGCAGGTCGGCGAAGGCACCCGCCCCCAGGGACGACGTGTCCATGCGGGCGTCCCACCCGAGCAGCAGGGCGCGGCGCTCCTCGACGGCGACCTCTGACGTCACCTGGTCGGCGAGCCGCTTCTGCCAGGCCACGGCCGGCAGCAGGAGGGTGTCGGCGTGGACCGCGACGGCGTCGTCCACGTCCAGGTCGTCGCGCCCGTCGAGCAGCTGCTCGAGCCGGTCGGCACGGTGCGGGGGTGCCACCTCGCGCGCGACGAGCTCACGGCCCGGTCGACGGTGGTTGGCGGAGACCACGAGCGCCTCGCGGCCGGCGCGCACCGTGGGCACGTCGAGCCAGCCGTCCCACTCGCCGTCGGCGCCGCGCCGCGGCACGCGGCCAGCCAACCGGTGCATCACGACACCCTCGCGGTCGGCGACGAGCACGTCGTTGACCGGCTCCACCCAGTGGTCGAGCGCGGCCTCGACGTCGCTCACCCGCCGCGCCCGCAGGAGCGGCAGGACGGCCGACAGACCGAGGTCGCCGAGGGCGTGCACCGTCCATCGCAGCACGACCCCCTCGCATCGCTCTCCCTCGGCCGGCACCCGGCCGACCACGAGCGGACCCCACGGTGATCGGACGACGCCGTCATGCACGGAGCACGCGTGCCATGCCGAGGCGCCCTGCCGGCGCACCGAGGTCTCGCCGTCGACGCAGCGGACGTCGACGTCGATCGCGTCCTGCGTCTCGGCCATCGCGTTGGTCACGGCCCACGCGACCGACCCGGTGTGCCCGAAGTGCTGCACGCCGGGGACGCCGGGGAACGTCAGACCGAGCACGTCGACCCCCTCGGCGACCAGGTGCACGCGCTGGTAGACCCCGGGCCACGACAGCACGCGGTGCGGGTCCGCGCCGATCAGCGGCGACCCGCTGGCCGTGCGTTCGCCGCCGACGACCCAGGCGTTGCTGCCGGACATGGCCGGCGCCTCCTGCGCGAGGTCCGCCAGCGCGTCCGTCCCGAGCGTGCGGCGCACGTGCCGGTGCCACAGCTGGTGGCCGAACGTCCCGAACAGCACGTGGTGCAGCACGAAGATCCCGGCCGGCGTCCACGGCTGCCAGGGCCGGTCCTCAGGGCGGGCGTCGTTGACGCCGTCGGCGTAGGCGGCGAAGAACGCACGGCTCTCGGCGTCCATCGCCTGGGTCGCGCGCACGGCGGTCTCGACCAGGAGCGTGCGACGCGCGAGCTCGTCCCACGCCGTGCCGGTGCGTCCCTCGAGCAGGGCGACGTCCTCGGTCAGCACCGACGCGTGCGACCGGGCGGTCGCACGACCCTGCTCGTGCGCCAGCTTCTCGAACGACCCCGCCCGGACCACCAGGGTCACGCGCGACCCGCCATCGGGTTGCGCAGCACACCAGCGAACGCCAGCGACGACGCCTGGTCCGACAGGTCGACCATCTCGAGCGTGTTGCGCAGCTGCAGCCGGTTGAGGCACGAGTGCGCGAACTCCTCGGCCAGCACGTCGTCGCGACGGGCCGCCTCGGCGTGCTCGGGGTGATCCTGGAGCAGCCCCGTGACGCAGTGCGCCGCGACCGTCCAGAACGAGTCGGCCGGCAGCACGCCCTCCTCGGCCAGGTCCGCCGCGAGGAAGCGCAGGAACCCGTCGACCACGTCGGTCAGGATCGACAGCGCGCGCACGTCCTCGGGGACCTTCGCCCGGATCCGCTCGACCTCGTGCGGCAGCGGCCGGTCGCCGAGCACGGCGACCTCCTCGCCGATGTCCTTCATGAGCGCCCGCACCGGCACGTGATCACGGAGCACGAGGATGACATTCTCGCCGTGCGGCATGAACGCCAGGTCGTGCGCCCACAGGCAGTGGACGAGCGGTCGCAGGTAGACGTCGAGGTAGCGCCTCACCCAGTCCTCGGGCTCCAGCCCCGAGGCCCGGACGAGCGCGGCGGCGTAGGAGCGCCCCTGCTGGTCGTGGTGCAGCAGCGAGGCCATCGTGGCGAGGCGCTCGCCGGGACCGACCCGGTCGACGGGGCTCTCGCGCCACAGGGCGGCGAGCATCTTCTGGTACGCCGTCCGGGCGCCGAGGCGCTGGTAGACGCCGCCGGTGTAGCCGACGGCCGCGCGCTCGCGCAGCACCTCGAAGCCGCAGGCCCGCAGCTCGTCGTCACCCTCGACGAGGTCGTGGACCCAGTCGTTGATCGCCGGCGTGGCCTCCATGTAGTGCGGCGACAGCCCCCGCATGAAGCCCATGTTCTGGATCGAGAGCGCCGTCTTGACGTAGTGCCGGTCGGGGCGGCTCGTGTTGAAGAACGTCCGGATCGACTGCTGCGCGCGGTACGTGTCGGGACCGAGCCCGAGCAGCACGACGTCGCGCCGCGCGACGTCGCTCGCGAACGTGACCGCGAGCTTGTGCCGCCACTGCCACGGGTGCACCGGCGCGAGGAGGTAGCCGTCCGGGTCGAGACGCAGGGAGCGCAGCCGCGCTGCGAACGCCTCACGGGTCGCGGGGTCGAGCTCGCCCGCGAGGAGCGTCTCCTCGTCCAGGCCCTCGCCGCACGTGAGCCGCGCGTGCTCGCGCCGCAGCGCGACCCACGCGAGACGCACGTCGGCCCCGGTCTCGGGGGCGAACCGGGCGTGGTCGTCGACGTCGAAGCCGATGCGTCCGTTGTTCGCGACGAACGCCGGATGCCCCTCGGTCATCGAGCTCTCGATCGTCTGGAAGTCGGCGTCGAGCAGGTCCGTGACGCTCGCGCGACGGTGGTGCTGCTTCCAGGCGGCCGACGCCAAGGTGGCGTTGAGCTCCTCCAGGTAGGTCGCGACCAGGTGCTCAGGAAGTCCGAGCTCGGCGTGCAGGGACGCCACGAGCTCGAGCACGTCCGGCTCGGCCGTCGCACCGTCGATGCTCCGCGTGATCGACCACGGGTCGACGACCCAGTGCTCGAGCTCGTGCCGGTGCGCGTGGAACCGGTACGTCGACTCCCCCGCCGCGACCTCGAAGAATCCGGGCGCGTCGGCCACCGGCGTCGGGTCCAGCAGCCGCTCGTGCGAGAGCTCGGCGATCGCCTTGCGCACGAGGTGCCGGTGGGCGCGAGCCATCGCGTCGGGCTCCAGGTGCTCGGCGGGGTGGAGTCCCTCGACCTGGGGCCGACCGAGCGGACTGGTCTCGAAGCGCTCGCGGGTGCACAGCGACAGCGCCGCCGTCTTGCCCTCGAGCGGGACGTCGCGCACGACGAGGAACCCGGCACGGGCGTTGAGCGCGGCGATCGCCTCGTTGCGCACGTCGGGCTCGACGACGACCCGCCGGACCGGCACGTCGCCGTGGCCCCGGGCCGCGAAGCAGTGCCGCATCACGGCGGCGAACACGCGCGCCGTGAACCCGGGCACGGGATCGCCGGACGGCGGACCGACGAGCACGTGCATGCCCAGGTCGCCGGGCTGTGTCGCGTGGTGCGGCGCGAGCTCGGAGTGGGCGGGGTCGTACGTCTCGGCGAGGAACGCCGGTCGCCCGTCCACGCGACCCAGCCACGCGTCGTGGTGCAGGGAGGCCACGATCTCGGCGTAGGCCTCGCGGACCTGCTCGGGCGTGTGGTCCTGCATCATCCAGAACGCCGAGCGCGGGTGCGTGACCCACGCGTGCAGCAGCTCCAGGTCGCGCTCCAGGTCGAGCGGCTCGAGGGTGATGCTCATCGCCGACCTCCCGCGCCGTCCAGCGTCGAGGACGCGTCGGCTCGCACGGCACCGTCGGGCGGGCCGAACTCCTGGAACGCGATCCGCTGCTCGACCTCGTAGACGTCGCGTCCAGCCATCGCGTTGACGATCGCCGAGGCACGGTGCGCCCCCATGCCGAGGTCGGGGGCGACGAAGCCGTGGGTGTGCTCCTCGGCGTTCTGCACGAAGATGCGTCCCCCGCCCGAGTGGCCTGCGTCGACCGTCCAGTCGCGCGCCACGTCGTAGCGCCCGAGCTCGTCCCACCGGATGCGGTCGCGGATCGGGTCGACGAACGACGGGACCTGGGCCCGGTACCCGGTGGCCAGGACCAGCCCCTGCGTCTGGACGGTGTGGTCGGTCCCGGTCTCGTCGTGGCGCACGTCGAGGGTGAAGCGGCCGGCCGAGCCGTCCCACCGGCCGCCCGTCACCGACGTCCCGGCGCGCAGGGTCGTCGGCACGGGGCCGTCGACGCTCAGGCGGTAGAGGGTGTCGAAGACGTCGTCGACGAGGTCGCCGCTGATGCCCTTGTAGAGGCTCTTGTGCTCGCCGACCAGCCGGTCGCGTCGCTCGCGCGGCAGCGTGTGGAAGTACGACGACCACTCCGGCGACGTCATCTCGAGCGTGAGCTTGGTGTACTCCATCGAGAAGAACCGGGGCGAGCGCGTCAGCCAGGTCAGGTGGTAGCCGTGGTCGCGCGTCCCCTCGAGCAGGTCGCGGTAGACCTCGGCGGCGCTCTGCCCGCTGCCGACGATCGTGATCGAGTCGCCGGCCCGCAGGCGTTCGCGGTGGTCGAGGTAGTGGGCGCTGTGGAGCACGGGCCCCGCGAGGCCACGCAACGACGGCGGGGCGGCGGGCTGCGTGCCGATGCCGAGCACCAGGTGACGGGCGCGATAGGTCTCCGTCCCGTCGCGGGTGAGCGCGCGCACGACGTACACGTCGTCCTGCGCGTCGTGCTCGACCGACTCCACGTGACGACCCAGCCGCACGCCCGGCAGCTGGTCGGCGGCCCAGCGGCAGTACGCGTCGTACTCGGCGCGCAACGGGTAGAAGCTCTCGCGGATGTAGAACGGGTAGAGGCGACCGGCGCGCTTGAGGAAGTTGAGGAACGAGAAGCGCGAGGTCGGGTCGGCCATCGTGACGAGGTCGGCCAGGAACGGCACCTGCAGCGTCGCGTCGGGGAGCATCATGCCGGGGTGCCACGCGATCTCGTCGCGCGCCTCGAGCACGACGCCGTCGAGGCCGTCGACCGGTTCGGCCAGGCACGCGAGCGCGAGGTTGAACGGCCCGGCGCCGATCGCGACCCAGTCATGGACGGGACTGTCATGGACGGGACTGTCATGGACGGGGCTCATCGGCCGGCCCCCTCGAACGCGGACGCCTGCTCCAGCAGGTCCCGACCGGCCTCACGCACCGCATCGAGGACGCGCACGAGGTCGGCCGTCGTCACCGCCGGGTTGAGCAGGGTCAGCTTGAGCCACGACTCCCCGTCGACGCGCGTCCCGGCGACCATGACCCGACCCTCGCGCGCGAGGGTCGTCCGGATGCGGGGTGCCAGCTCGGACGCGGTCGCGCGACTCGTGCCCTCGGGCCGGAAGCGGAGCACCAGCGTGCTCAGCGTCGGCGCCGCCGCCACCTCGAGCTCGTCGTCCTCACGCAGCAGGTCGTAGCCGGCCCGCGCCAGGTCGACGACGGCGTCGACGTACTCGCCCAGCTCCTGGGCGCCGACGAGACGCAGCGTGAGCCAGAGCTTGAGTGCGTCGAAGCGGCGCGTCGTCTGCAGGCTCTTGTCGACCTGGTTCGGCAGGCCGCTGGAGGGCGGGTTCAGGTAGTCGGCGTGGTAGGTGACGTGACGCAGCGCGGCCGCGTCCCGCACCACGACGGCACTCGAGCTGACCGGCTGGAAGAACGTCTTGTGGTAGTCGATCGTGACCGAGTCGGCGCGCTCGATGCCGTCGAGGAGTCCACGTCGGCGCTCCGAGACGAGCAGGCCACCGCCGTACGCGGCGTCGACGTGGAACCACACGCCGTGGTCGTGGCAGACCTCGGCGATCGGGCCGAGCGGGTCGATGACGCCGAAGTCCGTCGTGCCGGCGGTCGCCACGACCGCCATCGGCAGCAGCCCGGCCCCGCGGAGGCGGTGGAGCTCGGCGTCGAGCGCCGCCGGGTCGAGTCGGCGCGACGTGTCGGTCGGCACGGTCACGACGGCGTCGCGTCCGAGCCCGAGCAGCTGCGCGGACTTGCGCACGCTGAAGTGGCTCTCGTCCGAGGCCAGGATGCGGAACCGGTCGAGCGTGCGGGCCAGGCTCTCCCCCGGGTCGGTCGACGGGTCGAGGCACGCCTCGCCGCGCGCCATGAGCAGCGCCTGCAGGTTGGACTGGGTGCCGCCGCTCGTGAACACGCCGTCGGCCCCGGCCCCGAAGCCGAGCCGCCGGGCCGTCCACGACACGAGCTCGCGCTCGATGAAGGTCGCGCCACCGCTCTGGTCCCACGTGTCGAGCGAGGAGTTGACGCCCGAGACGAACAGCTCGGCCACGAGCGCCGGGATCAACACCGGGCAGTTGAGGTGGGCCGCATAGCCGGGGTCGTGGAACCAGACGGCGTCGCGCAGGTACACGTCCTCGAGCTCGGCCAGGGCCTCGTCGAGGTCGGCGACGGGTCGGTCGAGATCCACGCTCCGGACGTCGCGTCCGACCTCGTCGGGCCGTCGACCACTCGTCGGGCGGTCGACCGACGCGAGCCGGCGGGCGAGCGTGTCGACCCCCTCGTGCATGAGTCGTGCATAGGCTTCCGCGTTGGCGGACGTCAGCAGGTGGCGAGGCACGCGATCCCTTCCCCGAGAGAACTAGGTGAGCCTTACCTAACCAGCGTTCTCTCGGGGACCACAAGCCGACTCGACGTCGGCAATCTCACATCGTCATCGGCAGGGATCGGGCCTCACGATCGGCGCGAGCTGGCCGTTGATCGACCCGTTGGACTCGATCTGGTTGAAGAACTTGTCCTGGTTCGCAAGGCTCGAGACCGTGTCCCAGGTCCACGTCGCCCAGCCCTGAGCCCCCAGCTTGCAGGTCGCGATCTGCAGGTCGCGCATGCCGTAGGCGGCGGCCCGCACGTCGTAGCCGTAGATGTCCTTGCGTGCCCCCATCTCGCCGATGATGAAGGGCTTGGCGAACAACGAGAGCTCCGAGCTCTGCAAGTCCTGCTGGACGCTGTAGGCCGTCCGGCTCGACGGGTAGGTGTGCATGTCGATGAAGTCGACCGTGTCGGCCTGGGCGCGGGACAGCGCCGCCGGGCGACCCGGGAAGCGCGGCTTGCCGCCGGGCGTCGGCACGATGCCGTTGAAACCAGGCTTGCCGACCGCGTTGTTGGTGTAGAACCCCATCGTCATGAGGGCGTTCGGGTCGGCGCTAGCGCGCAGTCCCTGCCGAGCCCGGCGCGCGTACTCGACGAGGCTGGCGTCCGCCGCCTGCTGCCGCTGAGCCGGGTCCGCCATGTCGTAGGTGCGCCCGTTGAGCGGGGTCACGGTGCCCGACATCTTGTTGTAGGGCGCCTGGCCGGAGTCGAACGCGACCTCGTTGTTCGTCTGGTACGCGAGGATGGTGGAGAGCCGTGCAGTGCCGACGCGCGTCGCCAGAGCGTTGGCGAACTGCTTCATGTACTCCTTCTTGGCCGCGGCGTAGCCGTAGGCCATGTACCACCGGTTGTCGCCGTCCATGTTCGTGACACCGCCCGGCCCGGGGTATGCCTTCACGCGGTTCCAGTACTTGTCGTTCTGCGGGAACGCGTCCATCGAGGGCACGACGTAGACGCCGGCGATCGTGGCGCGCTTCACGAAGTCCGCAAAGTTGTCCATGTACGGGCCGTAGATCGCGCCCGTCGTGCCATTGCCGCGACCGATGCCGTGCGCCTGCTTGGCGTCGGTCACACCGGGGTCGATGTAGACCCGGACGCCGTTGTAGCCGTCGTGCTTCATCTGCGCGAGCATCGCGCTCACGGCCTTCGTGTCGTAGAGCCCCGGCTCGAAGGTCGAGTGCCACGACGTGCCGTTAGGACCCGCGGTAAGTCGGACGAAGTTCGCCCCGCGCCAGCGGAACGGGACGCGCTGGCCCTGGGCGTTGGTCGTGTAGAGCCCCGCCGCGTCGGTCTTCACGCGCGGCAGCGGCGTCGTCGCGGCAAGCCTGGGCTCGACACTGGACGACGACGGGGTCCGGGGCCACTCGGCCGCCGCCGGGCCGACCGTCGTCGAGAGGAGCCCGAAGATGATCGCGAGCAGGGCTCCGGCCCGGGCCAGTCGTCCTCCGGTCGTGCGCATGGATGCCTCCGTGGGTCGAGCACCCACAGGGGGTGGGTGACGTCGCCGCGATGATGGGGGCGCCGACTTTCACCGCACTTTCACGTCAGGGCCCTACGGCCGCCAGGCCGGATCGCGGCCGATGAACCCGAGCAGGCGGTCCTGGACGTCGGCGTCGTCCGGGACCGGCACCGCCGGACCGTACTGACCGGAGTCGCGCAGCAGCTGCTCGATGGGACGCATGCCCTCGAGCAGCGCGGCGCTGAAGCCGGGGTCGAGCCGGTCGTCCTGTCCCGTCGCCCGCGCCAGGTCCCACGTGTGCATGAAGACGTCGGGCGTGTAGAAGCGGTCGATCGCCTGGTCGAGCGGCGAGGTGCCGAGGCGGGGATGGGTGAAGGACCGGTCGGCGTCCGGGGCGTCGAGCAGCGCCTGGACCTGACCGACGTGATGGTCCCAGGCCCCCACCGGGTCACCCGTCGGTCCGGGCTCCAGCTCGACGTCGCCGGCGGCCAGCAGTCCCGGGAGCCACTCGACGAGGTGCAGGACCACGTCGCGCGCGGCCCAGCCCTCCACGGGGGCCGGGGCGTCCCAGTCACGGGTGCCGTGCACCCGATCGGTGAAGACCGCCGCCACCGCGCGATGGTGGTCCGCGGCGCTCACAGGCCGCCCCCGGCGAGGAGCCCGTCGAGCTTCGCGTAGCCGTCGTTCACGCCACCCTCCATGCCGCTGGAGAGCATGCCGTCGCGCTGCTCGAACGACCCGCAGAGCGAGAACGCCGTCAGTCGGGTCCGCCCGTCGCCGAGGTCCTCGAACGTCATGGTCTCGAGGCTCACGAAGTCGGGCATGCCCTCCCACGTCCAGGTCTGGACCAGGCGGTCGCCCACCTCGTGGAAGCAACCGTGGAATCCCTCCCCCTGGTTGACGTAGCGGTAGCTGCCACCGGTCCGCGCGTCCCAGTGGTCGATCTCGGTGACGGAGCCGGCAGGGCCGACCCACTGCGTGAAGATCTCGGGGTCGGTGTGGGCCCTGACCAGCTGCGCAGGCGTCGCGCGGAAGTCGCGTGTCATGACGATCGCGGGGACGTCCGGGTGGGCCTCGATGGTCGTGGTGGTGCTCGGTGCGTTCATGATGCTGTTCCTTCCTGGGTCGTGTGCTGCTCGTCGTCGTCCATGCGGGCCAGCACGGCGTCGAGTCGCCGGTGACGCTCCTCGGCACGCTGCTGGTACCGCTCGATCCACTTCGTCATGAGGTCGAACACCTCCGCCTCGAGATGGACGGGCCGCGTCTGGGCGACGCGGCCGCGCGTCACGAGCCCGGCCTCCTCGAGCACCTTCAGGTGCTTGGAGACCGCCTGGACGCTCACGGCGTACGGCTCGGCGAGGCTCGTGAGCGTCGCGTCACCGTCGGTGAGCCGGGCGACGATGTCACGCCGCGTCGGGTCCGCCAGGGCCGCGAAGACCTGGGAGAGCTGGTCCGTCACGTGTCCTCCTCGTGTTCAACCCTGTGGTTGAACACGAGTCAAGCGCGCGTCGTCATCTTTGTCAACCATTTGGTTGAAAAAGCCAGCGCGACTCGTGCGCGGCATACTGCGGTCATGGAGGACGACGAGCTGCTGCGCGGTCGCGGCGGCCTGTCCTACGGCGAGCTCGACGCCGTCGCGCACGAGCTGCAGGATCTCGTGATCCGCACGGCGGAGCGCCAGATCTCCCGCCCGGTCGCCCACGAGTTCGCGATCGACGCGAGCACCGACCCCTCCACGACACTCGCGCCGCCACCGGGATACCGACGACCCGCGACGGGCGCGATCACGGTCCTCGTGCGGGCCCGGTCCCGCAGTGCCGACGTCGGCGTGACGGTCCGGGTGACGGTGTGGCCCGCGCTCGGCGGTGCCGCCGTGACCGACCTGCTCGTCGAGCGCGCGGGCACGGACCGCCGTCTCGAGGTGCGCCTCGACGAGCTGGTGCCGGAGCCCACCGACGCCCTGCGGCGTCGCCTCAACGACTGGGTCGCGCGTCAGGTCGCCTCCGTCGTCGCCGAGCTCAACGTCCTGATGCAGCGCCACCTCGGCAGCTGAGGGGCGCCGTCAGGGGCGGCGCCACTCGTACGGGGTGGTGGTGGAGACCTTGACCAGGCCGGAGCGCGCGAGGATCGGCTCCGACATCGGCGTGGAGTCGCTGTGCAGGATGGTGTGCCCCGTCCGAAGGGCCGAGCGCGCCCGTGCCGCGACCAGCGCGCGGTAGACGCCGCGGCCGCGCCACCCCGCCGAGGTGCCGCCGCCCCAGATCCCGGCGACCCGCGATCTCGCGACCGGCTCGAGCCGTCCCGACGAGACGATCTCCCCCGCGGCCTCCGCGACCCACAGCTCCATGCCGTCCTCGCGCGACAACCGCGCCAGGATCGCCTCGGCGTACCCGCTGTCCGGCGGGTCGTCGAACACGACACCGGAGTGCGCACACATCGCGAGGACGTCGGCCTCGGTGCGCACCTGGCGGAGCGTCACTCCGGGAGGTGGCTCGGGCTCGACGAGCGAGGCCGCCTCGCCCATCATGATCGCCTCGGGCTCGTCGGGGACGAACCCGTGCCCGAGCAGGGCCTCGTGCAGGCCGGGGGCATGGTCGTGCCCGCGGGTCTTCCACTCGATGCGGGTGATCGCGTCGTCGGCGGTGAGCAGCGCGAGCGCCTCGCCCACGAGGGCGTCGTACGGACCGGCGTCGTCGAGGTCGGCGTAGGTGACGAACCCGCGGCCTCCGGCGAAGGTGACGAGGCGGAGCGGCCCGAGCCGCTGCACCGCGACCGCACCGGGCGTCTCGGCGTCGGTGCGCAGCTCGGTGTCGTAGACCCGCAGCAGGCTCTCGGCATCCATCGCCCCACCCTAGGACCGCCGGTAGGGTCGGCGCCGTGAGCGACCTGCACGACCTCGACGCCCACGCGCAGGCCGACCTGCTCGCGACGGGCGAGGTGTCCTCGGTCGAGCTGCTGCGACACCACCTGGAACGCATCGACGCGCTCGACCCGGCGCTGGGTGCGTTCGTCACCGTCACGCCGGAGCGCGCGCTGTCCGCCGCCGCGGCGGCGGACGCGGCTCGCCGCAAGGGCGCGGTGCCGCGCTTCACGGGGGTCCCGACGGCGATCAAGGACCTGACCGCGACCGCCGGGGTGCGCACCACCCGCGGGTCGGTGCTGCACCGCGACGACGTGCCCGACGTCGACGCCCCCGTCGTCCGGGCGATCGAGCGCGCCGGGTTCGTGAGCCTGGGCAAGACCAACACGCCGGAGCTGGGCCTGACGTCGTACACCGACAACGACGTCGTCGGGCCCGCTCGCACCCCGTGGGACCTGACGCGCGGCGCCGGTGGATCGAGCGGCGGCGCGGCGGCGGCCGTGGCGGCGCACCTGCTGCCCGTCGCGCACGGCAGCGACGGCGGCGGGTCGATCCGCATCCCCGCGAGCTGCTGCGGTGTCGTCGGGGTCAAGCCGAGCCGGGGGCGGGTGCGGGTGGGCTCGCGCGACGGCTGGGAGGACCTCGCGACCGATGGTCCGATCACCCGGACGGTCCGCGACGCCGCGGCGTTCCTCGACGCGATGTCGGACCCGTCCCTGCCCCCGACGGTCGACGACCTCGCGCGGCCACCGGGACGACTGCGGATCGCCCGCTGGGTCACGCCCTACGTGCCGCAGGCCACGGCCTCCGCGGAGTCGCTGGCCGCCTGGGAGCACGCGAGCACCGTGCTCGAGTCACTCGGCCACGACGTCGTCGACGTCCCGAACCCCTTCCCGGCCGAGCTCGACACGCAGTTCAGCACGATCTGGTCGGCCGCCATGGCGATGACGCCGATCGACCCCGAGGACGTCGGGCGCTTGCGCGCGGCCACCCGGTACTGGCTCCTGCGGGGGCGCGCGGTCGACCCCACGACCCTGGCCGCCGCCCGCGCCGCCCTGACCACCACGACCCACGAGGTCGTGACCGGCCTGGCGGAGTTCGACGCCTGGCTCACACCGACGCTCGCGATGGTCCCTCAGCCGGTCGAGTGGTTCACCGGGTCCGGGGACCCCGCCGAGGACGTGCGCCGTGAGGTCCGGTTCACGCCCTACGCGGCCGTCGGCAACATGGCCGGCGTGCCGGCCGCCTCGCTGCCGCTGCACGTCACCGCGGCGACGCCGGAGCGGCCCGCCCTGCCGGTCGGCGTCATGCTGACGGGACGACCGGGCGAGGACGGGCTGCTCCTGCGGCTGTGCGCCCAGGTCGAGGAGGCCGCCCCCTGGCGCGACCTCCTGCCCCCGGTGCTGCGCCACTGAACGACACCGCCACCCGCCCATGCTGCGTCGACCCGCTTACACGACGCTGTCGCCGCGGTTCTGCGCCCGTAGCCAGATGTGCGCCGTCATGCACCGTTCTGGTGTCGCGGAACGGTGCATCCTGGCGCAGATCTGGGAGCACGGGTTGTCTCAACCAGCCAGACTGCCGGGGTGCCCACCACCGTCGACCACCCCGCCCGGCGCGCCCGGCGCGGCGCGCTGCTTGCGTTCTCGACCAACGGCGCGCTCATCGGGTCGCTGCTGCCGCGCTACCCCGAGGTGGCCGACGCCTTCTCGCTGACGACGGCCCAGCTGGGGTTCGTCGTGATCCTGTTCGGGCTCGGTGCCGCCACGACCGGCAGCATGCCCGGCTGGTGGCTGCGTCGGTTCGGCTCGCGACGCGTCAGCACGGGAGCCACCTGGCTCATCGCCGCGCTGACGACCGGGGCCGGCCTCGCCACCACGCTCGGTCCGGTGGGCCTGTGGGCGTTCGTCCCGCTCATGCTGCTGGCCGGCATCGGTGACGGTGTCACCGATGTCGCGCAGAACTCGCAGGGCCTGCGGGTGCAGCAGGCCTACGGACGCTCCCTGCTCTCGTCGATGCACGCGGGCTGGAGCGGCGGCGCCGCGCTCGGCGGGGCGGCCGGCGCGCTCGCGGCCCGGCTCGGGGTCGCCCTGCCCGTCCACCTGGCGGTCGCGGGGCTCGTGTGCGCCGTCATCGTGTCGTGGGGCGCCACCACGTTCCTGCCGGACCGGGGCGCGACGGTCGACGACGACACCGCCGCCACAGCGCCGTCCGCGTCGACCCTGCGCGCCCTCGTGCTGACCGTCCCGCTGACGCTCATCGCGCTCGGCGGGTTCGCGGTCGAGGACGTCGGCAACAACTGGTCGGCCTACTTCCTGCGCACGGAGCTGCACCTCGACCTCGGCCTCGCCGGCCTCGGCGTGACGACGGTGCTCGGCGCGCAGCTCTTCGGTCGCCTCCTGGGCGACCGCGTCATCGACCGACTGGGCGCACGGCTCGCGGTGCGCCTCAGCCTGCTGGCAGTCGCGGTCGGCATGGTGGTCGCGGCCTGGTCGCCCTGGCCACCCCTGACGTTCGCGGGCTTCGCCCTCGCCGGTCTCGGGTGCGCCATCTCGGTCCCGATCGCCTTCTCCGAGGCCGACCGCCTGCCCGGGCTCGCACCGCACCAGGGCCTGGCGATGGCGAGCTGGCTCATGCGCGTCGCGACGCTCGCGGTCAGCCCGGCGGTCGGGATCGTCGGGCAGACGGTGGGGCTGCGCTCGGCCCTGTCACTTATCGCCGTCGTGGCCGTCGTCGGCCTGCTCCTGACCCACCGCCTGCGCCCTCAGCCAAGATTTGCGCCGTGATGCACCGTTCCGAGGGCGCGCAAGGGTGCATCACGGCGCAAATCTGGGCCGGATGCGGGTCAGTCGCGGGCGGTGAGGACGATCGGGTCGCCCTCGGTGACCGCGATGGTGTGCTCGGAGTGGGCGCCCCGGGAGCCGTCGGCGCTCAGGATGGTCCAGCCGTCGTCGTGCATGCGGATCTCGTCGGTGGTGGCGAGGAACCAGGGCTCGATCGCGATGACGAGACCCGGCTTGAGCGGCAGGCCCCGTCCGGCGCGGCCGTCGTTCGGCACGTGCGGGTCGCCGTGCATCGTGCGACCGACACCGTGCCCGCCGAACTGCGTGTTGACGCTCAGCCCGCGCGAACGGGCCAGCGATCCGATCGCGTCGCCGATGTCGCCGAGCTTCTTGCCGGGGCGGGCGACCTCGATCGCGGCGGCGAGCGCGTCGCGCGTCGCCTCGATCAGGTCGAGGTCCTGCTGCCGCGGCGTGCCGACCACGACGCTGACCGCCGAGTCCGCCACCCAGCCGTCGACGCTGACCGCGAAGTCGAGGCTCAGCAGGTCGCCGTCCTGCAGCACGTAGTCGTGCGGCAGCCCGTGCAGCACGGCGTCGTTGACCGAGGTGCACAGCACCTTGCCGAACGGGCCGCGACCGAACGACGGCGCATAGTCGATGTAGCAGGACTCGGCACCGCGCTCGGTGATCATGCGGTGCGCGAGGGCGTCGAGGTCGAGCAGGTTGACGCCCACGTCGGCGGCGTCGACGAGCGCCGTAAGCACCTCGGCGACGAAACGACCGGCGGGACGCATCTCCTCGACCTGGGCGGGAGTCCTGAGCTCGATGGCCATGGCGCCAGCGTAGTCGCGGGCCCGACACGGGCTCTCACGTCATCTCGCGTTCACCTACAGGGCACCGGCACGTCAGCCTCCGTCCCTAGCGTCCGGAGCGATCGGGGGATCGACGTGACCCCGTGAGAGCCCCCCACCAAGGACATGCCATGACGGTCTCGCCCGAACGCCCGCTGCTCCCCGTCGTCGACACCGGCGATCGCCCCTCACCGTGCTCGACCGGCCGCGCCGCCCTGACGTGCCGCTACCGCTGCGGCGACGCCTGCGCCCACGACGCCCCCAACACCTCCACGAACGAGACGTTCGCCGACGTGCTCGCGGCCGCCACGAGCCGCCGCACGCTGCTGCGCACCGGTGCCGTGATCGGCGCCGCCGCCGCGACGACCGTGGCCGTCGGCGGACCCGCCGCCGCGACGAAGGGCCGACCCGGTGGTGGCTCGCACCACCCTCAGCGTCCCGGCTCCGCACCGCACGGTCTGCGCTTCGAGGCCGTGCCGCCCAACACGACCGACGCCGTCACGATCCCGAGCGGCTACCGCCAGGACGTCGTCATCCGCTGGGGCGACCCGCTGTTCAAGGACTCGCCGCGCTTCGACGTGAACCGCCAGACCGGCGCGAGCCAGCGTCGCCAGTTCGGCTACAACAACGACTTCGTCGGCCTGCTGCCGCTCGGGCGCGACACCCACCTGCTCGTCGTGAACCACGAGTACACCGACGAGCAGATCATGTTCCCGAAGTACGTCAAGGCCTCGCCGACGCGCGACCAGGTCGAGGCCGCGCTCGCCGCGCACGGCCTGTCCGTGGTGGCGGTGCGCGAGCAGCGGCGCTCGGGCGCCCTCGAGCCGATCGTCGGGCACCCCCTCAACCGTCGCCTCCACGGCAGCACCGAGTTCCGCCTGTCCGGCCCGGTCGCCGGGCACGAGCTCGTCCGCACCAAGGCCGACCCGCAGGGTCGCACGGCGCTCGGCACGTTCAACAACTGCTCCGGCGGCCTGACGCCCTGGGGCACGTGGCTGACGGCCGAGGAGAACATCAACCAGTACTTCGCCAACGCCGCGACGCGCACCGACCCGGTCGAGGCCAAGCGCCTCAAGCGCTACGGCGTGGCCGGCACGACGAGCGAGCGCCAGTGGGAGAAGTACGAGGACCGCTTCGACCTGGCCAAGGAACCGAACGAGGTCAACCGCTTCGGCTGGATCGTCGAGGTCGATCCCTACGACCCGACGTCGACGCCCCGCAAGCGCACCGCGCTCGGACGCTTCAAGCACGAGGCCGCGCAGCCCCGCATCACGCGTGACGGACGCGTCGCGGTCTACATGGGCGACGACGAGCGCTTCGACTACTTCTACAAGTTCGTCTCCCACGGCAAGGTCAAGCGCGGTCGTTCCCTGCGGGCCCGTCGCCACAACGCCGACCTGCTCGACCACGGCACGCTCTACGTCGCCAAGTTCACGGGTGACTCCCCCGGTGAGATCGACGGCAGCGGCAAGCTCCCCGCGGACGGCCGCTTCGACGGCGGCGGCGAGTGGATCCCCCTCGTCAGCGGCGACAGGAGTCACGTGCCCGGCTTCAGCGCCGCTGAGGTGCTGCTCTTCACGCGCCTCGCGGCCGACACGGTGGGTGCGACCAAGATGGACCGCCCCGAGGACGTCGAGCCGAGCCCGCGCAGCGGCAAGGTCTACGTCGCCCTGACCAACAACAGCAACCGTGGCGCCGCGGGCCAGGCCCCGGCCGACGAGGCCAACCCGCGCAACGCGAACAAGAACGGTCACGTGCTCGAGCTGACCGAGGCCCGGAACGACTCGGCGGCCACGAGCTTCGCGTGGAACCTGCTGCTCGTGTGCGGCGACCCGGACGACCCGAGCACGTACTTCGGGGGCTACCCCAAGAAGGACGTCTCGCCGATCTCGTGCCCCGACAACGTCGCGTTCGACCCGCACGGCAACCTGTGGATCTCGACCGACGGCAATGCGCTCGGCTCGCACGACGGGCTGTTCGGCGTCTCGGTCGAGGGACGCTCGCGGGGCCTGACCAAGCAGTTCCTGACCGTCCCGACGGGTGCGGAGACGTGCGGTCCCGTGATCCAGCGCGACCGCGTGCTCGTGGCCGTGCAGCACCCGGGCGAGAAGGACGGCGCGACCGTCGAGCAGCCCGCCTCGCAGTGGCCCGACGGGCCCGGCACCGTGCCGCGGCCGGCCGTCGTCGCCGTGTGGCGTGCGGACGGCCGCGACATCGGGGTCTAGCGGCTCAGGCGACCGCGGTCGCCTCGAGCTCGACGAGCAGGGTGGGCACCGCGAGCCGGGTGACACCCAGCATCGTCGAGCTCGTGCTCGCCCCCGCGGCCGCGAGCCGACCCGCGAGGACGCCGTAGTGCTGCAGGAGCTGGTCGACGTCGGTCGCGTAGACGTTCAGGCGGACGACGTCGGCGAGCGTCATGTCCGCGCAGGCCAGCACGGACTCGAGGTTGTCGAGGCTGAGCGCGAGCTGCGCGGCCATGTCGCCGTCGTGCTGCGGCACGCCCTCCGGACTCATGGCCGTCTGGCCGGCGGCGTAGAGCGTGCGAGCCGGTCCGTCCACGACGACGCCCTGCTCGTAGCCGAGCGCCTCCGACCACGACCAGGGGTTGGTGCTGCTTCGTTCCATGTCCATCTCCGTCCATCGAGGGTGTGGAACGAGCGTCGGGCAGCAACCACGACATCCTGTGTCGTGTATTTCCTAGAGTTCTCACGTGCGTGCTGATCGACTCGTGACGCTGGTGCTCCTGCTGCGGCAGCGAGGACGCCTGTCCGCGACCACGCTGGCCCGCGAGCTCGAGGTCTCGACCCGGACCGTGCTGCGCGACGTGGAGGCTCTGTCCGCGGCGGGCGTGCCGGTGTACGCCGAGCGCGGGCGCCAGGGGGGCTTCGCCCTGCTGCCGGGCTTCCGCACCGAGCTGACGGGCCTGACCCACGACGAGGCGCTCGCGCTGCTCGTGGCCGGCTCCAGGCGTGGCGCCCAGGCGTTCGGGCTCGGCTCGTCGCTCGCGTCGGCGATGCTCAAGGTCGTCGACGCCCTCCCCTCGAGCCATCGCGAGATCGCCGCGACCACCCTCGACCGGTTGCTCGTCGATCCCGAGACCGACCTGCTCGCCCGGCGCGAGGACGGGGACGAGGTGCCGCGCGACGTCCTGACCGCCGTGCGCCGAGGGGTCGTGGAGGGTCGTCGCACGCGGATCCGCTACGCACCCGCGGACGTGCCGTCGGCCTGGCGTGCGGTCGATCCCGTCGGCCTCGTCACCGTGCGCGGCCGCGCCTACCTGCTGGCCCTGCGCGACGGGGAGGACCGGACCTACCGCCTGTCACGGGTGACGGCTGCCGAGGTGCTCGACGAGCCGGCCGAACGGCCGGAGATCGTCGACCTCCACCACGTCTGGCGTGACCGCAGCATCCGGTTCCGCGCGGGCGCGGACCAGGTGACGGTGGTCGTGCTCGTCCCCGCGACGCGTCGTGGCGACGTCACGGACACGGCGCTCGCGATCCTGTCGGAGTCGCAGGAGCCGGACGGTCGACTGCGGCTCGAGGCGACGTTCCAGGACCGACGCCACGCGCTCTGGGCGTCCTGGCAGCTGGGCACCGAGGCGCAGGTGCTGGGCCCGGACTGGCTGCGCGGCGCGCTCCGCGATCGCGCCGCCGAGCTGCTCGCACGCTACGACCCGGCGTGAGCCGGGGTCTGACTAGGCGTCGAGGTCCTTCTCGACCAGCGCGGCGATCGTGTCGACGTCGTCGGCGTTCTCGCCCTCGACCTCGACCGTGTCGCCCTGCTTGGCGCCGAGCGTCATGATCAGCAGCGCCGAGCCGGCGTCGACCTGCTTGCCGCCGAAGGCCAGCGTGACGTCGTCGTCGAGCTCACCGGCGGCCTCGGCGATCAGCGATGCGGGACGGGC
Source organism: Aeromicrobium sp. (assembly GCA_023257515.1). Classification (GTDB taxonomy): domain Bacteria; phylum Actinomycetota; class Actinomycetes; order Propionibacteriales; family Nocardioidaceae; genus Aeromicrobium. Next base: position 24,642 of record JALRCA010000081.1, on the reverse strand, counting down.
GTGCAGACCGACGGACGAACCGACGACGACGGACTTGCTGGGCATGGATCCTCCTGGGTTCAGCCCGCGGGTGCGAGCGATACGGGGTCGACGGTGACGAGCTCCGGGTGGACCTCGTCCGCTCCGGGCACGGTACTGCCCGGCAGTCCTGCGGCGGCGCTGCCGTGGGCGACGGCCGACGCGAGGCGCTCCGCCGGGCCGTGGCCCCGCAGGTCGCCGAGCAGGTAGCCGAAGAGGCTCGAGTCGCCGGCGCCCACGGTGCTCACGACGGTCGTGGGCGGCGGGATCGCACGCCAGGCGCCGTCGGCGTCGACGAGCACCGCGCCACGGCCGCCGAGGGTGGCCAGCACGGCGCCGACGCCTCGCTCGACCAGCACGCGCGCCGCGGCCGCTGCGGCGGCCACGTCGGACTCGAGTGCGTCGGGGTCGGCGCCCGTCAGCGACGCGAGCTCCTCGGCGTTGGGCTTCATCAGGTCGGGGGCCGCGACGTCGAGCCGGTCGACGAGGGCCCGCAACGGGGCGTCGCTCGTGTCGACCGCGACGCGCGCGCCGGTGCCGCGCAGGGCGGCGACGAGCGTGGCGTACCAGTCCTCGGGTGCTCCCGGTGGCAGTGAGCCGGCGAGGACGACCCAGTCCGCCCCCCGCGCCGCGGCCACCACGGCGGCGCTCAGGGACGCCAGGACGGACTCGCCGAGATGAGGTCCGGCGCTGTTGATCTTGGTGGTCGTGCCGTCGGGCTCGGTGATCGCGATGTTGACGCGCGCCGCGCCGTCGTGGACGACGGGGTGGCAGACGATGCCGGCGGCCGCGAGCTCGGGCGTGAACGTGTCGTCGGACGGCACCGGCAGCACCGCGACCGTCGGGACGCCGGCCCCGAGGCACGCCCGCGAGATGTTGACGCCCTTGCCCCCGGCCTGCCGGGTCGACCCGACCGCACGCAGCACGTCGCCGCGCGTGAGCGGTCCCCCGAGCGACACGGTCCGGTCGTGGCTGGGGTTGGGCGTCAGGGTGACGATCATGGGGCGACGACCACCTCGACGCCGACGGCCTCGATGGCCGTGCGGGCCTCGCGGTCGATCGCGGCGTCCGTCACGAGCACGTCGAGCTCGTCGAGCGCGGCGAACCGGATCGGCGACTCGACGCCGAGCTTGCTGGAGTCGACGAGGGCCACCACCTGCCGAGCGGCGCGCACCATCGCGGTCTTGGTCGCCGCCTCGTCGGGGTCAGGGGTGCTCAGGCCGTGCGAGAGCGACAGCCCGTTGCTGCCGAGGATCGCGACGTCGACCCGCAGCGCGCCGAGCGCGGCGACGGTGTCGGCCCCGACCGCCGCCTGGGTGGTCGCGCGCACGCGACCGGGCAGCAGGTTGAGCTCGACCTGGGGGCACGTCGTGAGGCGCGCCGCGAGCGGCACGGCGTGGGTGAAGACCGTGAGCTGGTGCTCGCGAGGCAGGTGCGCCACGAGCCGCGCGGTCGTGGAGCCGGCGTCGAGCACGACCGTGCCGCCCGGAGGCGGCAGGAACGAGAGCGCGCACTTGGCGATCGCGTCCTTCGCGTCGACGTTCGCGCGGTCGCGCTCCACGAGCGCGGACTCGATGACGGCCAGGCTGTTCGCCGGGATCGCGCCGCCGTGGACGCGCCGGACCAGCCCCATCCGCTCGAGCGCCGAGAGGTCCCGTCGCACGGTCTCGGTCGTGACGTCGTACTCTCCTGCCAGGACCGCGACCGACAGTCGACCGCGCTCGGCGACGAGCTGAGCCATGGCCTGCTGGCGTTCTTCGGCGTACACCGGCTTCCCTTCGCTGACGCGTCCACGAAATCTGCGTATATGTGGTTTTACGCCTGCTTGTGTTGACTGTCAAGGCGCCGGGCCGTAGCGTCGTGACCATGGTCACACCTCGTACCCTGACCGGCACACCTGTCGTGCCGGGCGTCGCCCACGGCCCCGCCGTCCTCGTCCGCGCCGAGGTCTCGCCCGAGGCCATCGCCGCGTTCGACACGACCGAGCTCGACGAGACGGGGGCGCTCGAGGCTTTCGACACCGCGGCCGCCGCGGTCGCCGACGGGTACGAGCACCGCGCGGCGACGAGCTCGGGCGCCGCGGCGCAGGTGCTGACCGCGACGGCCGGGCTCGCGCGCGACCGTGGGCTGCGCTCCGCCGTCCGCCGTCAGCTCCGAGCCGGGGACGACCTGCTCGACGCCCTCCACGCGGCGGTCGAGCACTTCGCCGAGATGCTCACCGGCATGGGTGGACTCATGGCCGAGCGCGTGACCGACCTGCGCGACATCGAGCGCCGCGTCCTGGCCCGCCTCGTCGGCGAGCCCGAGCCGGGCGCGCCGGAACCGGACGAGCCGTCGATCCTGCTGGCCGAGGACCTGTCGCCCGCCGACACCGCGGGTCTCGACCCAGCACGCGTGCTGGGTCTCGCCACGCGCCGCGGCGGACCCACGAGCCACACCGCGATCATCGCGCGCCAGCTCGGCATCCCGTGCGTCGTGGGCGTCGCGGGCGCCGACGAGGTCGAGGCCGGCACCGACGTGCTGCTGGACGGCGCGAGCGGCGAGCTGTCGATCGCGCCGGACCCCGACCGGGCCCGCACGCTCGCCGCCGAGGACGCCGAGCGACGTCGCGCCCTGGAGTCGTGGACCGGTCCCGGCGCCACCGCCGACGGACGCGGCGTCGAGCTGCTGGCCAACGTCGCCGACGCGAGCTCGGCAGGCTCGGCCGCGAGCGGACCCGTCGAGGGCGTCGGGCTGTTCCGCACCGAGCTGTGCTTCCTGAACCGCTCCGACGAGCCCGCCGTCGAGGAGCAGACCGACATCTACGCGGCGGTGCTGGAGCCCTGGTCCGAGGGCCAGCACGTCGTGGTGCGCACGCTCGACGCCGGGTCCGACAAGCCGCTCGCGTTCGCCGGCCACGACAGCGAGGAGAACCCGGCGCTGGGCGTCCGCGGCCTGCGGCTGTCGTTCGACAACCCCGGCCTGCTGGAGCGCCAGCTCGACGCCGTCGCGGCGGCGGCCGAGCGCACCGGCACCGACACGTGGGTCATGGCACCGATGGTCGCGACCGTCGCCGAGGCCGAGGCGTTCGGCGACGCGGTGCACTCACGGGGCCTGCGCGCCGGCGTCATGATCGAGGTCCCGGCGGCGGCGCTGCTCGCGCCGAGGCTCCTGGAGCACGTCGACTTCCTGAGCATCGGCACGAACGACCTGACGCAGTACACGATGGCCGCCGATCGCATGGCGACGGACCTGGCTCACCTGACCGATCCCTGGCAGCCGGCCGTCCTGACGCTCGTCGCCGCGACGGCGCGGGCGGGTCAGGAGGCGGGCAAGCCGGTGGGCGTGTGCGGCGAGGCGGCGGCCGATCCCGTGCTCGCGTGCGTGCTCGTGGGCCTCGGCGTCACGTCGCTGTCGATGTCGGACTCCGCGGTCCGCGCCGTCGGTGCCCAGCTCGCCTCGGTCGACCACGCCGCGTGCGAGCGGGCCGCCCAGGCCGCCCTCGGCACCGTCGACCCGACCGAGGCCCGCCGCGTCGCCCTCGCCGAGCTCCGCGCCTGAGCGGTCCCCTGCCCCCGCTGGGAGTGACGCTTTTACCGCGACACGCTGGCGTGTCGCGTCAGAACGTCACTGCCAGCGGGGCAGGGGGCTCAGGGCTCGACGGTGACCTTGATGGCCTCGCCCTTGGCGACGATGTCGAACGCCTCGAGGGCGCGCTCGAGCGGGATGTGCTCGGTGATGAGGTCCTTGACCGGCACCTGACCCGTGGAGATGTACTCCAGCGCGCGCTTGTTGTGCTCCGGGGCGGAGCCGTTGGCGCCGTGGATGTGCAGCTGGCGGTAGTGCACGACGTTGGAGTCGCACGTGATCGTCGGGTTCGTCTTGGGCAGTCCGCCGAAGAACGAGATCCGGCCGTTGCGGGCGGCCATCGCGATGGCCTGCTCCTGCGTGACGTTCGCGGCGGTGGCCGTGATGATGACGTCGGCGCCACGCCCGTCGGTCAGCTCCATGATCCTCTCGACGACGTCGACCTGCGAGCCGTCGACGACCTCGTCGGGCGAGACGGCGGCGGCCGACATCGCGAGCCGCTCGGCGTTGACGTCGACGAGCACGACGCGGCCGGCGCCGTGGACGCCACGGGCGATGCGCACGTGCATGCAGCCGATCGGTCCGGCACCGAAGATGACGACCGTGTCGCCCTCCTCGATGCCGAGCAGCTCCTGGGCGTTGATGGCGCACGCGAACGGCTCCGCGGCCGAGGCCTCGTCGAAGCCGACGTTCTCGGGGATGCGGTTCAGGCCGTCGACCTTGAGCACCTGCTCCGGGACGATCATGAACTCGGCGAACCCGCCGTCGTACTGGTAGCCCATCGAGGTCTGGTTCTGGCACACCGCCATCCAGCCCTTGCGGCACTCGTGGCACTCGCCGCACGGGACGGCGGCGATGACCTGGACACGGTCGCCGGCCTGCCACGAGGTGCCGAAGGCCGACTCGACCTCGGCGCCGACCTCGACGACCTCGCCGGCGATCTCGTGACCGATCGTGCGCGGCGGCGTCAGGTTCTGGTGACCGTTGTGGAGGATCTTCACGTCGGTGCCGCACGTGCTGCAGTTCCTGACCCGCAGCTTCACCTCGCGCGGCCCGCAGTCGGGCTCGGGGACGTCCTCGAGACGGACGTCCTCGGGGGCGTAGAAGCGCAGCGCCTTCATGGGTTCCTCCAGGTCTGGTCGACGGGTCCCCGTCACCGTAACGCAGATGTGTGGGAATTTCTTCATCCATGTTGGTTTGTTTGGCTTGACCTGCGCCAAGTGAGCACATATAAAGACAATCACACATCCGAGTGATCGGTGTCACAGAACGGAGCTCACTCATGGCCACCACCACCTCGCACGCGACGCAGCGCGGGTCGCTGCGTCTGTACGTGCAGAAGTTCGGCACCTTCTTGTCGAACATGGTCCTGCCCAACATCGGGGCCTTCATCGCGTGGGGGCTCATCACGGCCCTGTTCATCGAGACGGGCTGGATCACGCTCATCGGTGACAAGCTCGGCTACAGCGGCGGCTACGGCATCGTCGAGGACCTCGGCGCGTGGGGCTCCGGCGCCGACGGCTCCGGCATCGTCGGGCCGATGATCACCTACCTGCTGCCACTCCTGATCGGCTACACCGGCGGCCGGATGACCTACGACGACAACATCCGCGGCGGCGTGGTCGGTGCGATCGCCACGATGGGCGTCATCACCGGGACCGACGTGCCGATGTTCCTCGGCGCCATGGTCATGGGCCCGCTCGGCGGCTGGTCGATGCGCAAGATCGACGGTCTCTGGGACGGCAAGATCAGGCCGGGCTTCGAGATGCTCGTCAACAACTTCTCGGCCGGCATCTGGGGCATGATCCTGGCGCTGTTCGGCTTCATCGTCGCCGGCCCGTTCGTCGAGGGCTTCAGCAAGGGCGCGAGCAAGGTCGTCGACTTCCTGGTCTCGAACGACCTGCTGCCGCTGACCTCGATCTTCATCGAGCCGGCCAAGGTCCTGTTCCTCAACAACGCCATCAACCACGGCATCCTGACCCCGCTCGGCACCGCGGAGGCCAAGGAGCAGGGCCAGTCGGTGCTGTTCCTCCTCGAGGCCAACCCCGGCCCCGGCCTGGGCCTGCTGCTCGCGTTCGCCGTGTTCGGCCGCGGCATCGCCAAGGCCTCCGCGCCGGGCGCCGCGCTCATCCAGTTCGTCGGCGGCATCCACGAGATCTACTTCCCGTACGTGCTCATGAAGCCGGCCATGCTGCTGGCCGTCATCGGCGGCGGCATGACGGGCGTCGCGGTCAACGTCGCGTTCGACTCCGGGCTGCGCGCCCCGGCCGCGCCGGGCTCGATCATCGCGGTGTGGACCCAGGCGCCCGCCGGCAGCATCGTCGGCGTCACGCTGTCGGTGGTCGCCGCAGCCGGTGTCTCGTTCCTCATCGCCGCGTTCCTGCTCAAGATCGACCGCAGCGAGGACGAGGGCGACCTCGCCGGCGCCACGAGCTCGATGGAGGCCATGAAGGGCAAGAAGTCGTCGGTCGCCTCGTCGCTGACCGGCGGCGCCTCGACCGGCCCGATCACCTCGATCGTGTTCGCGTGCGACGCCGGCATGGGCTCCTCGGCGATGGGCGCCTCGCTCCTGCGCCGCAAGGTCCAGGCCGCGGGTTTCCCCGACGTGTCGGTCACGAACAAGGCGATCTCGAACCTGCGCGACGAGTACGACGTCGTCGTGACGCACCAGGACCTGACGGACCGTGCGCGTCAGCGCACCGGCTCGGCGGTCCACGTGTCGGTCGAGAACTTCATGAACAGCCCGCGCTACGACGAGATCGTCGCGCTGGTCCAGGAGCGCAACGGCTCGTCAACGGCCGCGACCGCCCCGGAGGCTGACGCCACCGACATCGCGCCGGGCCTGCTCGACCGGTCCAGCATCGTGCTCGACGCGGCCGGGGACGGTCGTGACGAGGCGATCGCGCGGGCGGGTCGGCTGCTCGTCGAGGCCGGTGCGGTCGACGCGTCCTACGTGTCGGCGATGCACGACCGCGAGGCCTCGGTCTCGACGTTCATGGGTAACGGCCTGGCGCTGCCGCACGGCACCAACGAGGCCAAGTCGTCGGTGCAGCGCACCGCGCTCTCGTTCGTCCGCTACGCCGACCCGGTCGACTGGAACGGCAAGCAGGTGACCTTCGTCGTCGGCATCGCCGCGACGGGCGACGACCACCTGGCGCTGCTGGGTCGCATCGGCGAGGTGTTCACCGACGACGCGCAGGTCGAGCGGCTCCGCACGGCGACGTCGGCCGACGAGGTCCTCGCAGTGCTGGGAGCGGTGCAGCCCGCCTGACCTGACGGCCCACCCGTCGAGCGGTGTCTCGGCAACCTCGTCCGGAGGGATGGGGTTGCCGGGGCACCGCTTCGTCGTGCGTCAGGAGGAGCGGCGCGCTGCGGCCTCGAGCTGCAGGCAGATCGTGGCGAGCAGGACGCCCGCGGCCCCGACGAGCGGCAGCGGACCGTCGACGACCGCGGCCCCGTCAGGCGCCGAGGTCACGGCCGACGCGAGGCTCGCGCCGCCGAGCAGCGACGCGACGACCGCGGCGATGATCCGCGGCGTGCGGGGCGGGTTGGAGCTGAACGTCTGGTACGCGATGGCCGCGACCACGACGGCGCCGACGATCGCGAGCACCCCCAGCGCCGTGGCCGTCCCGCCCGGGACGTCCGCGACGCGATCGACCACCAGGACCACCACGACGACGGCGAGTCCGACCCACGCGACGCCCGCACGCCCGCTCAGCTGCTGCATGCCCCGACCCTAGCCACTCCCCGCCCCGAGAGCCCGCTGCAGGTTTCCCACTAGACCAGGGACTGGCGGAAGCGCTGCATGCCGGCGAGCCAGCGGTCGGGGTCGGAGGCCTTCTGGGACCACATCGTGGCGACCTCGGGGTGCGGGAGCGCCTGGAACCGACCCGCCTCGACCGCCTCGAGCACCACGCGTGCCACCTCGCTCGGCTCGACCGGCTCGCCTGCCGAGACCACCGCCTGGAGACCGAGCCGGGCGTCGGCGTCGGAGCTCGACTCGCCCTCCTCGAGCATCGCCGTGCGCACGCCCATCGGGCACGCGCACGTGACCTGCACGCCACGGTCGCCGTAGGTCGCGGCGAGCCACTCGGCGAACCCGACCGCGGCGTGCTTGGTGACGCTGTAGGTCGGCGAGCCCAGCTGGGTCAGCAGACCGGCGGCCGACGCGATGCTCACGAAGCACCCGCCCGGCCGGTCGTCGGTCGCGCGCTCCAGCCACTGCGGCACGAGGGCGCGGGCCGCGACGACGTGCCCCATCACGTTGACGTCCCACGACGACGCCCAGTCCTCGGGCGAGGCGTCCAGGCCGAACCCGCGGAACACGCCCGCGTTCGCGACGTAGACGTCGACCGGTGCGTCGGCGGTCTCGAGCACCGCGTCGACGCCCAGCTCGCTCGTGACGTCGACCGCACGCCGCAGCACCCGGTCGCCGAACTCCTCGGCCAGCACGTCGGCCGTGTCGTCGAGCCGTCCGCCGTCGAGGTCGGACAGCACCACGCGGGCGCCGCGCTCCAGCAGGGCACGGCCGAGTGCCGCTCCGATCCCGCCGGCGGCACCCGTCACGACGGCGGTCGACCCGTCGAGCTCGAGGCTCATCGGTACTTCTTGAGCTCGGCGCGGGCGAGCGACGCCTTGTGCACCTCGTCGGGTCCGTCCGCGAAGCGCAGCGTGCGGATGCCGGCGAACATCTCGGCGAGCGGGTAGTCCTGGCTCAGGCCGCCGGCTCCGTGGGCCTGGATCGCCTTGTCGAGGATCCACTCCACGGTCTGCGGCGTCGCGATCTTGATCGCCTGGATCTCGGTGTGGGCCCCGCGGTTGCCGACGGTGTCCATGAGCCACGCGGTCTTGAGCGTCAGCAGCCGCAGCTGCTCCAGCCGGACCCGCGCCTCGGCGATCCAGTCCTGCACGACGCCCTGCTGCGCGATCGGCTTGCCGAACGCGGTGCGCGACAGCACCCGCTTGCACATCAGCTCGAGTGCTCGCTCGGCCAGGCCGATCGAGCGCATGCAGTGGTGGATGCGGCCGGGTCCGAGCCGCGCCTGGGCGATCGCGAAGCCCTCGCCCTCCGCGCCGATCAGGTTCGTCGCCGGCACGCGCACGTCGGTGAACCGCAGCTCGGCGTGACCGCCGTGGTCGCGGTCCTGGTAGCCGAGCACGTGCATGCCGCGCACGACCTCGAACCCCGGGGTGTCGCGCTCGACGAGGATCATCGACTGCTGCCGGTGCCGTTCGGCCGACGGTGGGGGCACCTCCCGCGAGCCCTGCGAGTGGGGGACGGTCTTGCCCATGACGATGAAGACGCGGCAGTTCGGGTTCATCGCGCCGGTGATCCACCACTTGCGCCCGTTGATGACGTACTCGTCGCCGTCGCGCACGATCGAGAGCTCGATGTTCGTCGCGTCGGAGGAGGCGACGTCGGGCTCGGTCATGGCGAAGGCCGAGCGGATCTGCCCGTCGAGCAGGGGGCGTAGCCAGCGCTGCTTCTGCTCGGGGGTGCCGAACATGTGCAGCACCTCCATGTTGCCCGTGTCGGGCGCCGCACAGTTGAGCGCGGACGGCGCGAGCTGGATGCTGCGGCCGGTGATCTCCGCGAGGGGCGCGTACTGCAGGTTCGTCAGGCCGCCCTCCTCCGGCGCGCTGGGCAGGAAGAAGTTCCAGAGTCCGCGCGAGCGCGCCTCGGCCTTGAGCTCCTCCAGCACGGCCGGCGGGTCCCACCGGTCCTCGCGGATCGCGGCCTGCATCTGCTCGTGGGCGAGCGGCTCGGCCGGGTGCACGACCTCGTCCATGAAGGTCTCGAGCCGCCCGATGAGGTCCTGGGTCTTCTCGTCGAAGCCGAAGTGCATGTCAGGCCGCCGCGAACACGTAGACGACCTCGGCGATGCAGACCGGCTTGTCGGCGCCCTCGCGCTCGACGACGAACGTGATCACGAGCTGCTTGCCGATCGGGATGTCCGCGACCTCCTTGAGGGTCGCGGTCGCGCGCAGGCGCGAGTCGACCGGCACGGGGTTGGGGAACCGCACCTTGTTGGCGCCGTAGTTGACGCCCATCGCGAGGCCGCGGACGTCGTAGATCTGCTGGCCGAAGGTCGGCAGCAGCGACAGTGTCAGGTAGCCGTGCGCGATCGTGCCGCCGAACGGTCCGTCCTTGGCGCGCTCGGGGTCGACGTGGATCCACTGGTGGTCGCCGGTGGCGTCGGCGAACAGGTTGATCTGCTCCTGCGTGACGGTGACCCAGTCGCTCCGACCGATCTCCTCCCCTGCGATCGCGACGAAGTCGTCGAGGCTGTCGAACACGCGGGCTGCCATGGGGGTACCTCCGGGGACGGATCACTAAGCGCTTGCTTAGTTCGCACCCTAGCCGCTCCCTCAGGCTCTGGCCAGCCTCACCCGATGAGGGTGAGCACCGGGGGGACGAGGGCAAGCAGCAGTCCCCCGACGAGCACCACGATGTCGGTGCGCGACCACGTCGCGGGCTCGGCCCACGAGCGCTCGTGCGCGGTCGCGAACCCGCGGGCGTCCATCGCGACGGCCGTCCGGCTCGCGCCCCGGAGCGCGTGGACGAGCAGGGCGAAGGCCATCGACGCCATCCAGCGCACCACGCCGAGCGGGCGCCGCCAGTCCGGCCCGAGACCCCGCGCGCGTCGGGACCGGTCGAGCTGTCCCCAGGCGTGCGTCAGCGCCCCGAACCGCTGCAGCGAGGCGACGAACGCCGCCACGAACCGCGCCGGCAGCCGCAGTCCCTGGGCGAGGTGGTCACCGAGACGCGCCGGGTCGACGTAGCCGATCGCGACGGAGCCGGGCCACGCGACCATGACGACGCGCACGCCCTGGACCACCGCCGGTGCGAGCTCGTGGCCGTTGCCGCGCCAGCCCGAGTAGGTGACGGTCACGGCCGCGACCCCCGAGAAGGCCAGGCACAGCAGCGGGTAGCGCCACGTGGGCACGACGAGCACCGCGACGGCCAGGTAGGCGCCGACGGCGACGAGTCCGGTGCGCAGGTCGGTCACGAAGAATCCGCCGAGCAGCGCGAACAACCCGATCGACAGGAGCGCGAGCGGGTTGGCCCGCAGCAGCGCGCCTCGCAGGGGTCCGGTCGGCATCGACACCTCGCTCATGCCCGGCGCCCCCGCTCGAGCACGACGACGTCGTCGACAGGCAGCGCGTCGTCGTGCGTGCTGACCGCCACGGCCGCGCCCTCGCGCGCGGCGGCGGCCACCCATCCGGCGACCGCGGCCCACGTGCGACGGTCCTGCCCGACGGTCGGCTCGTCGAGCATCACGAGACCCGGTCGGTGCGCGAGTCCCGCGGCGAGGGCGAGGCGGCGCTGCTCTCCGCCCGAGAGGCGGAACGGATGCGCGTCGGCCAGCGCGGCCAGACCGAGCGTGTCGAGCATCGCGTCGACGTCGACCGCACGGCCCACACGCTGCGCGGTCGTCGCCACCTCGTCGCGCACCCGCGTGGTCACGAAGGAGTGCTCGGGGTCCTGCGGCACCCAGCCGAGAACTCCCGGCACGTCCTTGCTGCGCAGTCGTCCGAGGTCGGGCATGAGCGAGCCGGCGCTCGGACGGACGAGTCCCGCGAGCGCGGCCAGGGCGGTGGACTTGCCCGCCCCGCTCGCGCCGACGAGCGCCAGACGTCGGCCGGCGCGGGTCGCGACGTCGAGCCCGTCGAGCGCGCGGGTGCGCTGGGTCCCGCGCAGCATGCGGGTCACGAGCTCGACCACGAGGGCCTCGCCCGCGGGCGCGACCACCGACCCCCCGGGTGACACGAGGGCGGCGTCGACATCGAGCGGGGTCGGGTCAGGAGCTCCCGGCATCCACAGGCCCGGCAGGTCCGTCGCGAGGAACGACGCGACCGAGCCGTCGTGCACGACCGCGCCACCGTCGAGCACGACGACGCGCTGCACATGCTCGAGCCACGGCTCGAAGCGGTGCTCCACGACGACCATCGTCCGGTCGCCGACGACCTCGACGACCGCGTCGCGCACGGCGGCCGCCGTGACCGGGTCGAGCATCGACGTCGGCTCGTCGAGCAGCATGACGTCGGGCTCGAGCGCCAGCAGCCCGGCGAGCGCCAGCCGCTGCTGCTCCCCGCCCGACAGCGCCGTCGTCGGGTGGAGACGTCCGTAGGGCAGACGCACCGCCGCCAGGGCCGCATCGACTCGTCGCCAGGTCTCGTCACGGTCCAGCCCCAGGTTCTCGGGCCCGAACGCCACGTCGCGCCCGATCCGGTCGGCGACGACGGCGTCCATCGGGTCCTGCGGCAGCAGCCCGAGCCGGCCGCCGAGCGCGACCTGGCCGGAGACGTCGCCCGCGATCACGTCGCCGAGCGCGCCCGTCAGGGCGTGCAGCACCGTCGTCTTGCCGGCACCGCTCGCCCCGACGAGCAGCACGCGCTCACCGGGGTCGATGCGCAGGTCGAGACCGGCGACGACGGGCGCGCGTCGCCCCAGCGGACGCCACGTCAGACCGTCGACGCGGATCGCGCCGGTCGCGACGTCAGCGGACAGCGACGCCGTCCCGGTCGGGACGGTCGGCGAGCTCGCGACCCGGCCCGAACGCGTCGAGCACCCCGGCCGAGGCCAGCGCCCGCACGAGCAGCCAGCCGCCGACGCCGGCGACCACGAGCCCGCTCAGGGTGGTGAACGACAGGTGCGCGAGGCGGTACTCCCAGCCCCACTCCGCGGCGAACGGCCGCGTCCACTCGTAGAGCGCCTCGAGGACGCCCGCGAACGAGCCCGCGGCGGCCGCGACGACGACGCCGAAGCGGCGGTACAGCAGGACCAGCAGCACGAGCTCGGCGCCGAGGCCCTGGAAGGTTCCGGACGCCAGGACGTCCAAGCCCCACTGCGTGCCGCCCGGGACGAGGGCCGAGACGGCCGCCGCGAGGAGCTCAGTCGCGAACGCCGCGCCGGGCTTGCGTACGATCAGCCCGCCCACGACGCCCGCCATGAGCCACGGCCCGGTCAGGAGCGCGAACGAGGGCGGGTACGAGAACAGGGCCAGGGCGCTGATCGGCTCGTACAGCTTGCCCCACCCCCAGAAGATGACGCCGAACGCGACGGCCAGCGTGGTGATCGTGACGAGGTCGACGGTGCGGTACCGCACGTCGAGCCGGGACCCGGACCGCGGTCCGGAGGGGTGCGCAGAACTCATGAAGGACTCCCTTCGCCGGTGCTAACCGGAGCAGGTTCGTAGGGTCTGCGGCTCTCCCGCACTCTCAGCGCCCCTGCCCGTCTGCTGGGCCCGGCGTTCCCCTGTCTGGTGACCTCAGCCTAGCCGGACCGCACCTCAGGGGAGCAGGTCGGTGCGCCCGAACATCTCGGCGGTGGCGCGGGCCGACGGCTCACCGGCGTCCGGGTCGGCGCCTGCCGCGAGCAGCGCGCGGGCCACCTCGTCCTCGCCCTTGAAGATCGTGCCGGCCAGCGGGGACTGGCCCCGGTCGTTCAGCCGGTCGGCGTCGGCACCGCGCTCGAGCAGCGCACGGACCGCCTCGGCGTGGCCGTGGTACGCCGCGAGCATGAGCAGCGAGTTGCCGTCGGCGTCGCTCAGGTCGGCGGGGACGCCTCGGTCGACGTAGGCGACGAGCAGGTCGGTGTCCCCGTTGCGCGCGGCGTCGAGGAGCCGGTGCGCCAACGCCACGGCCCCCGCCACGTCCTCGTGGGCCTGCTCGGGTGCGTCGTCGTCCACGGCCACGACCCTACGACCGCGGCGACGATCCGTCCCGGCGACGTCCCTCCCCGGACCTCGAGCAGGATTCATGGCAGATACCCAGGATCCGTTGCCCGCAGGTCGTCCGCGCAGACCTAGGGTGGAGGGCATGACCGTGGCCCAGGACCTGCTGCTCGTCGCCCTCGATCCCTCGACCCACAAGGTCCGTCTGTCGTCCATGACGTCGGACGCGACGCTCGGCGGAGCCGTGCTGCTCGACCTCGTCGCCACCGGGCACCTCGCGATCACCGGGCAGGGACGCAAGGCGCGCGTCCTCGTCGCGGATCCGGGGCCGGTCGGCGACGCGGTGCTCGAGGCGTCGTTCGCGCGCGTGCGCCAGCGCGGACGGCAGAAGCCGAGCTCGGCGGTCGGTCGACTCGGCAAGGGCGTCCGCGCGGCGGAGCTCGCGCGCCTGAGCGACTCGGGTGCGATCGCGCCGACCGGTCAGCGGCTCCTGGGCATCCGGCTGGAGCGTCACGAGGTCGTCGACGCCGCACGCCGCGACGACCTGGTGGCCCGGACACGTGCCGTGCTGCTCCAGGACCAGCCTGCCGACGCCACGACCGGACCCCTCGTCGGGCTCTTGCTCGCCTCCGACCAGCTCACGCTCGTGGTCGATCGGGCCGATCGCAAGCGCGCCACGTCACGGGCCAAGGTCGTGAGCGAAGGCGACTGGGCGAGCGAGGGCGTGCGTCAGGCCATCGCCCAGGCGCAGGCGCTGCTGACGGGGGTCATCGTGAGCTCCGCGGTCGTCGGCGGGTCCAGCTCCTGATCGTCACCGGATCGCGACGGCGGCGGTCTGGCCCGCGGCGACCGGCACGCGGATCGCGAGGCGGCCCGACGCGTCGGCCCGGACGCTGGTCCGCACCGCCTTCGTGCCGCTCGTCACCGTGACGACGTGCGTGCTGCGCGGCCGGTACGACCGCGGCGTCACGACGCGCGCGGTCCCCTCGCCCGCGATCCTGAAGCCCCGGCTCCCGGCGCGCGACAGCGTCGATCCCTGCTCCTTGGCCCTGCGGTCCCACTCCACGGTCCACCCCCACTGGGTCCATCGTCGCTCGATGGACGTGTAGCTGATCTGTGCCGGGCGCGCGGCCGGCGCACGGAACTGCTTCATGGCCAGGTCCGTGAAGCGCTGGACGTCGTCCTGCCAGTAGGGCCAGGAGTGCGTGCCGACCCGCGAGATGAGGCGGTACCTGACCCCTGCCTCGTCGGCGAACCGGGCGAACGCGTGGGTCGAGGTGTGCGCCGCGTGCTCGATCAGGTTCGAGGCGATCGTGCAGCACGTCGTCAGGTCGTCGCGCGCACCCGGCAGACCGTTGCCGGTCGAGAGGTCGATCGTCGTGTGCCGCAGGTTGTCGACGAGCCATCCCGGGTCGTGGCCCTCCCAGTGCACGGCGTTCGTGAACGGGTCGCCGAACATCGACAGGGGCGGCGCGCCGTCGAGCAGCAGCGTCGTGAGCTCGATGATCGAGCCGGCGTACAGGCGCGTGTGCGGGTCGCGGTAGATCGTGGCGGCTCCGGAGAAGCTGCCGACGGTGGCGAACATGTCGGGGTGCCGCGCCGCCGCGTGCATGGCACCGAAACCGCCCTGCGAGGCTCCGGCGACCGCGCGCCCCTGGCGCGTGGCGATCGTCGGGAACTGCGCGTCGACCCACGGGACGACCTGGTCGATGTGGAAGTCCTCCCACCGGGGCACGCCCCCACGCCCGCCGTTCCACCAGTTCACGAACCAGCCACCGCCGTCACCCTCGTAGCCGGCGTCGGGGGCCACCACGATGACGTCGCGCTTCGCCGTGGACTCCTCGGCCCGTGCCTTGAGCACCCAGTCGGTCGGGTTCCCCCCGGTGCCGTGCATGAGGTACAGCACCGGGTACCGGCGACGACGGTCGTAGTCCTGCGGCAGCGTGACGACGATGCGCACCGGCTGGCGCAGGTTCGTCGTGGCGACGCGGTAGACCGTGGTCCGGGCGGTGAGCGCGTCCACGGACGTCACGGTGAGCCCGTGGGACCGGTTGCCGACCGCGGGGCCGGGGCGGACGGGCGCGGCCGTGGCGACCGGCGCCGCGAGGGTCGTGGCCAGGACCGCGAGCACGACGGCCGTCATCAGGAGGCGCCGCACGTCACGCCACCTCTTGGTCGGCGACGGCAAGCGTCAGGTCGAAGTCACGTTCCCGGAAGGCCTTGACCCGTCGGCGCAGGCGCCCCGTCGACCAGGGCCAGCTGAAGCTGTTGCGCCCGTTGTCGTCGAGGTAGTAGCTCTGGCACCCGCCGGCGTTGTAGACGGTCCCGGCGAGCGCGTCCTGCACGTCGGCGACGTAGGCGCGCTGCACCTCGGCCCTGACGTCGAGCGACTCCGCGCGGGTCGACCGGGCGTGGGTGACGGCCGACACGAGCAGCTCGACCTGGGCCTCGAGGATCGCGAAGGCCGAGCTGTGACCGGTGCCGAGGCTCGGGCCGAGCATGACGAACAGGTTCGGGAAGCCGTGCACCACCGTGCCGAGGTACGCCTCCGGGGACCCCTGCCAGACCTCGTCGAGGCTGCGGCCGTCGCGACCGTGCACCAGGTCGGCGACCGGCATGTCGAGGATGTGGAACCCGGTGCCGAGGATGATGGCGTCGACCTCGGCACGCGTGCCGTCGCTGCCGACCACGGTCGAGCCCTCGACTCGCTCGACGGCCACGGGATGGACCGCGACCTGAGGCTTCGTGAGTGACTGCAGGTAGGAGTTCGAGAACAGGATGCGCTTGCACCCGATGCGGTAGTCCGGCGTGAGAGCGCGTCGCAGCTCCGGGTCGCGGACCGTCCGACGCAGGTACGCCGAGCCGATCGCCTCGACGGCGCGCATCGTGGGCTCGGGTCGCCGGAAGCCGATGCCGAGCGTCTCGAGCGCGCCGTACTGGACGGCCTTCATCGCATCCTGCACCTGCGGCACCCGGGCGATGAAGGACCGGACGGGCGGCGGCACGGCCCGGTCGAGCTTCGGCAGCACCCACTGCGCCGTGCGCTGGAACAGGTGCAGCTCCGCGACGTCGTCGGCGATCGCGGGCACGAACTGCACCGCGGACGCACCGGAGCCGATGACCGCGACACGTCGCCCCCGCAGGTCGTAGTCGTGGTTCCAGCGTGCGGAGTGGAAGACCTCCCCGTCGAACTCCTCGAGTCCCGGCAGGTCCGGTACCCGGGGTTCGTTCCACGGCCCGGCGGCCGAGACGAGGAAGCGACTCGTGATCTCGCCGGCCGACGTGGTGAGCACCCAGCGTCGCCCGGACTCGTCCCAGTCGGCGCGCTCGACGTCGGTGCCGAAGCGTGTGCGTGGACGCAGGCCGTGGTCGTCGGCGACCCGTTCGACGTAGGCGAGGATCTCGGGCTGCTCGGCGAACACCCGACTCCAGCGCGGATTGGGCGCGAAGGAGTAGGAGTACAGCGCCGACGGGACGTCGCACGCGCATCCCGGGTAGGTGTTGGCGCGCCACGTGCCCCCGAAGGTCTCGGCGCGCTCGAGCAGCAGGACGTCCTCGACGCCCTCCTGACGGAGCCGCACCGCGGCACCCACGCCGGAGATGCCGGCCCCGATGATCACGACCTCGTGGTCGACGTTCATGCGTCCTCCTGGGCGGGGGTGGTGGTCGTCTCGACGAGACGGGCGCGCAGCACCTTGCCGCTCGCGGTGCGCGGCAGCTCGGCCACGACGGTGATGGTGCGCGGCAGCTCGTACCGGGTCAGCTCCTCGCGCAGGTCGTCGCGCAGCCGCACGGGGTCGATCTCGTCGTGCGCGACGACGAAGGCCTCGAGGCGCTGCCCGAAGGCGGGATCCGGCACGCCGACGACCGCGGCCTCGGCGACCTCGGGACGGCGCAGGAGCGCGTCCTCGACCGGTTGCGGGAACACGTTCTCGCCCCCCGAGACGATCATGTCGTCGGCGCGTCCGGTCACCACGATGCGTCCAGCGGCGTCGACCGTGCCGACGTCACCGGTCTCGACGTGGCCCTCCACGAGCGCCTTGCGGCCCCCGCCGCTGTACTGGTCGAACGCCAGAGGACTCGCCACGACGATGCGACCCGGCGTGCCCGTGGGCACGACGGCCCCGGTCTCGTCGACGATGCGGACGGAGGTGCCGAGGACCGGACGCCCGACGGTGCCCGGCGCGGCCGCCAGGTCGGCCGGGGTGGCGACGGCCGCGACCCCGACCTCCGACGAGCCGTAGCCGTTGTGCAGCACCGGACCCACGCGCTCGACGAGCTCGTCGGCCGTGGCGATGCTGAGGGCGGAGCCACCGGAGAGCACGGCTCCGACCTGCGACAGTCGCTCCTCGACACCCCTGACGCCGAGGAGGCGTTGCAGCATGATCGGCACCACGACGAGCGTCGCGCCGGGATGCTCCGCGACGTCGCGTGCGGCCCGCTCGGCGTCGAAGCGCGAGCGCATCACGACGGTGCTCCCGGTCATGAGTCCGAGCAGCATCGTGACGAGCCCCAGGCCGTGGAACGCCGGCGGGCACACGACGACCGTGCCGTTGGTCCGGATGCCGAGTCGGTGGAGCAGGCTCGCCGCGGTGCCGAGCAGGTCGCCGCTGCTCGGCCGACGAGGGACCCCCTTCGGCGCGCCCGTCGTCCCCGAGGTCAGGATCACGAGGTTCGCGGCCTGCTCAGGGGGCCGCGGCCAGCGGTAGCCAGGCGGCACGGGCCCCGACGCGAGCGCGTCGAGGTCGCTCGGGCCGTCCTGCGACCACGCCGTCAGCGCGACCGTGGCGTCGTCCAGACCGCTCAACCGGTCCGCGAACTCGGCGTCGTGCAGCAGCACCCGCGGAGCGTGCCGCTCCAGCGTCGGACCGAGCTGCGAGGCCGGCAGCTCGGTGTTGACCAGCACCAGGTCGGCATGGAGCCGACCAGCCGCCAGGAGGCCGAGCACGAGCCCGCGGTGGTTGCGGCACATCACGGCCAGCGACGCGCCCGGACCGAGCACGTGCCGCGTGGCGAGGGCGTGGGCGAGCGCGGCGGCCCGCTCGTCCAGCTCGCGGTACGTCAAGGACCCGGCGTCGTCGACGATCGCCACGTGGTCGGGCCACCGGACCGCCGCGGCTCCCGCGAGCAGCGCCGGTGACGTCCCGAGCGCGCGGAACCGCCGCGCGATGCCCACCGTGGTGCGCGGCCCGAGCGGTCGCAGCACTCCCGCCTCGGTCATGGCCAGTGCGGCACCGAGGGTCGTGCGCCAGGCCGAGCTCATGCGTCGGCCCCGTCGGCCAGCCCCTGGGCGCGGGCCGAGTCAGCGCTCCGTTCGTACAGCCGGCGCAGGGCGGCGCTGTAGGCACCCCGCCCCAGGACCTCGGGCACGCCCGCGGGGCGCACCCACCACGGCGCGACCTCGCGCTGTCGACTCACCAGGGCACGGGCGACGAGCTCGGCGGCCTCGTCGGGGTCGAGGCCGGGCAGGCGCCGCATGATGGGCGTCGGTGCGCTCATCCGGGTGTGCATGAGCGCCATGTAGATCGTGGAGACGTCGACGCCGTCCGGCTCGAGCTCGGGCGTGACCGAGCGGAGCCAGGTGTCGAACGCACCCTTGCTGGCCTGGTAGGCACCCCAACGCGGCGTCGGGGGGAGTCGGACCCCGATCGTCGAGATGTTGACCACGTGG
This sequence comes from Aeromicrobium sp., assembly GCA_023257515.1. GTDB lineage: Bacteria > Actinomycetota > Actinomycetes > Propionibacteriales > Nocardioidaceae > Aeromicrobium. The sequence goes on along the minus strand of JALRCA010000081.1, from coordinate 5,709 downwards.
CCCGCTCCTCGTCGCCGCATCGCGGGGAGCAGGTGCAGCAGGAGGCTGACCGGGCCGAGGTAGTTGACGTTCATCGTGCGGGAGAAGTCGTGGAACCGGTCGTGCTGGAGGGCCAGGGACCGGCGCAGCGACTTGCCGGCGTTGTTCACGACGACGTCGAGGTGCCCGTGCTCCGCCAGGATCTTGTCGGCGACGTCGCCGAGGGACTCCGGCGTGTTCAGGTCGGCCGGGTGGACCGAGACCCGGGTGCCGCCGGCGCGCAGCTCGTCGGCGAGCTCGACCAGGCGCGACTCGGTCCTCGCCAGGAGAGCGAGCGTCGCGCCGGACCCGGCGAGCAGACGTGCGGTGGCCTCGCCGAGCCCGTACGAGGCGCCGGTGACGAGGACGGTGCGGCCCTCGACCGCCTCGCGCAGCGGGCCGTGGTCACGTGCCGGGTTGACGGCCCGGTCGACCGCGCCCGACACGAGTCCGTCGACGAGTCGCCCGCCGACGCGGTGCAAGGGGTTCATGCATTTCAGATAATCACGTTATCTGAAATGCGTCAACCGATACGGTGGACGTCGTGGCGCCGCTGACCCGCTCCGAGACCCAACGACGCAACCGCGAGCACGTGCTCGAGGTCGCACGACGGCTGTTCCTGCGCGACGGCTACGCCGCGACCTCGCTGGCGGCGGTGGCCGAGGAGGCCGGCTTCTCGACGGGCGTCGTCTACTCCAACTTCTCCGGCAAGTCCGGGCTCGCCCTCGCCGTGCTGCGCGAGATCGAGGCCGAGCAGATCGAACGGCTGACCTCGGGTATCGCAGCCGCCGGCAACGCGAGCGACAAGCTCGCCGTGTTCGACGCCTGGGCCGAGGACGCCCTGACGTCGGGGTGGCCGCGGCTCGAGCTCGACTTCGCCCTCGACCACCGTGACGACCCCGAGCTCGTGCTCGCCGAGGGCCGGCGCCACGAGTCGCTGGTCCGGCTCATCGTCGCCGAGATCGGCCCCCTGCTGCCGGAGTCGCTGCGCACGCCCGCCGTCGAGCACGCCGTCGCCGACGCCGTCATGAACCTCGCGATCGGTTCCGCCGTGCGCCGCATCATCGACCCGAAGGCCACCGTCAGCGAGCTCCTCGGGGTGCTGCGCGCCCTCGTCTCGGGATCGTTGACCTGATCGTTCGTGCGCGTAGGCCAGGATGGGTCCATGGCGTCCGTCCGCACCCCTGACCCGAACCCCGGCTGGCTCTCCGACATCGCGCTCGAGGAGACGCGGTCGCGGGTCCCGATCCTCTACGTCGAGGCCGTGCCCGTGCGCGTCGACTCGCACGGGCAGATCGAGCACGTCGGCGTGCTGCTGCGCGGCTCGGCCGCGACCGGCGAGATCACGCGGACCCTCGTCTCCGGGCGTGTCATCCACGGGGAGTCGGTCCGCGACGCGCTCCTGCGCAACCTCGAGAAGGACCTGGGCCCCAACGCGTTCCCGCGGCTGCCCCTCAGCCCCGTGCCCTTCACCGTCGCCGAGTACTTCCCGCTGCCGGGCGTGACCCCGTTGCACGACCCCCGCCAGCACGCGGTCGCGCTCGTGTACGTCGTGCCGGTCACGGGCGAGTGCGCGCCGCGCCAGGACGCCCTCGAGCTGACCTGGCTCACGCCGGCCGAGGCGCGCGAGCCCCACCTGCTCGCCGACCTCGAGGGCGGCCGCGGTCACCTCCTCACGCAGGCGCTCGCCTGGGCCGACGCGCACTGACGTCCCACCAGGCGGGCCCATCGGTGCGTCCCGCAACGACCCACGAGACCATGGGACCGTGACCGTCACGACGACCCCGTCCCGCCGCTGGCTCATGCTCGGCGTGGGGATGGCCGGGCAGGTCGCGGGCACGATCGCGAACAACGCGGCGCCGTTCCTGATCTACCACCTGCACCGCGAGCGGGGGCTCGACCTGGCCCATGCCGGCCTGCTCGCCTCGGCACCCCTCGTCGGGACGGCCGTCTCGCTGGTCGCCTGGGGCGCCCTGGTCGACCGCATCGGCGAGCGGATCACGTTGACGGCCGGTCTGCTCGTCGTCACGGCCGCCTCGGTGGCCGCCAGCCTCTCGTCGGGCTACATCGCGCTGGCGGCGTGCTGGTTCCTGATCGGCGTCGGCGCGGCCTCGACGAACTCCGCGAGCGGCCGCCTCGTCGTCGGGTGGTTCCCGCCCGAGCGTCGAGGTACCGCGATGGGCATCCGTCAGACCGGTCTGCCGCTCGGCGTCGGGGTCGCGGCGCTGCTCGTCCCCCAGCTGGCCTCACGCTCCGGCATCGGCACGACGATGGCCGTGGTCGCCGCCATCTGCGCCGCGGCCACCGCGTTGTCGTGGCTGCTGGTCGTCGACCCGCCACGACCCGACCGCGCGACCGCCGCCGAGACCGGACAGCTCGACAACCCCTACCGGCGCAGCGGGACGCTCGTCCGCATCCACCTCGCGTCCACCCTGCTGGTCGTCCCGCAGTTCACGGTCTGGACGTACATGATCGTGTGGCTCATCGACGCGAAGGGCTGGACACCGGCGCTGGCCGGGGCGCTCGTGGCGGTGACCCAGCTGCTCGGTGCGGCCGCACGCATCGGCGTCGGGTGGTGGTCGGACCGTGTCGGCAGTCGGCTGCGGCCCATGCGACAGGTCGCCGTCCTGGCGACCGCCACGATGCTGCTGCTCGCCGTGACCGAACCCACGTGGGTCGCGGTCCTCGTCATCGTCCTCGCGACGGCCGTCACGGTCGCCGACAACGGCCTGGCGTTCACCGCGGTCGCCGAGATCGGCGGACCCTACTGGGCGGGCAAGGCGATGGGCTGGCAGAACACCGGGCAGTACCTGATGAGTGCCGCCGTCCCGCCGCTCGTCGGCCTGGCCGTCGCGGAGTCCGGCTACGCCTGGTCCTTCGCCCTGGTGGCGCTGTTCCCGCTGCTCGCGATCCCGATCGTCCCCGTCGCCCGACGCTCCCGCCCCGCCGCGGCGGACGCAATCTGAGGGATCGCGGTCGCCCCAGCGGCCGTGAACCCTCGATGTGCGGTCCCCAGCTCACGCACCGTGAGGGATCGCGGCCGCCCCGGCGACCACGACCCCTCGACCTGCGTCGCCGCCGGGCCCGGTATGGCGCGGTGTGACGTGCTCCACGCGCGACACGGGTTTGGCATGCCTTAGTGCGCACGCGGGCTACTCACCGGTTAACCTCGGGCCTACTGTCAGCCCCCGCTGTCAGCCCCACTGCCACAGCTCAGTTGCAGGGATTGGTGCCTTCATGCAGATCGCCGCGATCATCATCTCGCTCGGCTTCACCGCCGTCGCCGTCCCCCTGACCGCCATCGCCGTGCGTCACATGGTGCGGACGATCCGCGCGGGCCAGCCTGCCGTCGGCCGCACGGACAACCCGGCGGGCCGCACGGTCACCATGGTCAAGGAGACCTTCCTCCACACGCGCATGCTGCAGTGGACGTGGGTCGGCGCGCTGCACTGGTTCGCCTACGCCGCGTTCCTGTTCCTCAGCACGGCCGTCGCGCAGGCGTACTTCCAGCTGTTCGACCCCGAGTTCGCCTGGCCGATCATCGGCAAGTGGTTCCTGTACGAGTGGACCGGCGAGGTCCTCGGCCTCCTCGGCTCGCTCGCGATCATCCCGCTGTTCGTCTACCGCGTCCTGAACCGCCCGTCGGCCAACGGCCGCCAGAGCCGGTTCTTCGGCTCGACGATGTGGCAGGCCTACTTCGTCGAGTTCATGGTCCTGCTCGAGAGCTCCGCGATCCTGTTCATCCGCGGCGCCGAGTACAACCTCGTGAAGGCCCACGGCGACGACCACGCGTCGGCCTTCCACTTCCCGATCTCGCAGTTCTTCGGCGGTCTCTACCCGACCGGCGAGGACTCGATCGGCACCCTCGAGAACATCGTCTTCGTCATCGCGACGATCAAGATCACGTCCGCCATGATCTGGCTCATCGTCATCGCGCGGAACCTCACGATGGGCGTCGCCTGGCACCGCTTCACCGCCTGGTTCAACATCTGGTTCAAGCGCGACCCCCAGGGCGGCACGGCCCTCGGCGGGCTCAAGCCCCTCTACGTCAAGGGCAAGGCCCTCGACATGGAGGCGATGGAGGAGCTCGACGAGGAGGACTTCGAGAAGCTCGGCGTCGGCAAGGTCGAGGACTTCAGCTGGAAGGGCATCCTCGACTTCACGACGTGCACCGAGTGCGGTCGCTGCCAGAGCCAGTGCCCGGCCTGGAACACCGAGAAGCCGCTGAGCCCGAAGCTGCTCATGATGGGCCTGCGCGAGCACGCCTACGCCAAGATCCCCCTGCTCGACCAGGACGCCGACACCCTGACCGAGGAGCAGAAGAAGGAGCTCGAGCGTCCCCTCATCGGCGACGCCGAGATGTACGGCGTCATCGACCCCGACGTGCTCTGGTCCTGCACCAACTGCGGTGCGTGCGTGCAGCAGTGCCCCGTCGACATCGAGCACGTCGACCACATCGACGACATGCGCCGCTTCCAGGTGCTCGTCGAGTCCAACTTCCCCACCGAGCTCAACAACATCTTCAAGGGCCTGGAGCGCAAGGGGAACCCGTGGGGCATGAATCCCAAGAACCGCCTCGACTGGACCAAGGGACTCGACTTCGAGGTCAAGCAGGTCGGTGTCGACGTCGAGAGCCTCGACGAGGTCGAGTGGCTGTTCTGGGTCGGTTGCGCCGGTGCGTTCGAGGACCGCGCCAAGAAGACGACGCAGGCCGTCGCCGAGCTGCTGAACACCGCCGGCGTCGACTTCGCGATCCTGGGTGACGGCGAGACCTGCACCGGCGACCCGGCCCGTCGCGCCGGAAACGAGATCGTCTTCATGCAGCTGGCGATGGAGAACTCCGAGGTGCTCAAGGAGACGAAGGCCAAGAAGGTCGTCTCCACCTGCGCCCACTGCTTCAACTCGCTCAAGAACGAGTACGCCGAGTTCGGCGTCGAGATCTCTCTCCAATATTTATTGAATCCAACCCGTTCAAACCATGCTTAATCAAAATCTCTCGGGTTATCCCTATTTATCAACCGATCTAAACCGTTCACTATTGGGGGTAGCCGTCTCCGGTGGTTGGGAGTTGTCCTAGCCCCGGTTTCGGTCTTCCGGGGTAAAAATAACCAGGGAGAGTCAGGGGTGTCTTAGCCTTACAAAAAAACCCGGTGTTTCCTGGCTCTCGTTCGTTTTTTCCTAACTTTCAGGAAACATGGAATAGGTAGAGGGTTATAGGCGAGATTTTGTCTAACACTTGTCTAACACCCCCTACCGTTCCTAGTTGTCTCACGCGTGTAATTCACGCATGGAGAACCGACTAAGTACGCTCAGAAACGCTATTTTATAGACTCTTAATCACCGGGTCGGGGGTTCGAGTCCCTCACAACCCACTTAACCCCTCAAGTTTTTTCTCCACTTGGGCGTAAGCAGCATCAAATTCAGGACTGGATATTTCCTTCTTCCATCGTCCGCTCGTAGCATTTTCTGGCGTGAGCTCTTCCTGAAAAAATTTTCTCATAAGGGGCGCATCTGTAATCCCTAGGAAATTTGTGAGCTTTCGGTAGGTCTCTTCACGATTATCGATTGCTAAATCTTCCAGTGCGATTGTGATCTTTTGTCTCGCAGGAACCGCTTTCAGCGCTTTGTGGCCATCACTCAGGCGCTTTTCTATCCACGTTAAACCTTCCATTGGGGTTGTGGGCCCCCAAT
>JALRCA010000068.1 GCA_023257515.1 Aeromicrobium sp. | reverse complement strand
TCGGCGAGGTCGTCGTCGGTCTTCCAGTTGCCGGCCTCGATGACCTGCAGGACGCCCGCGCCGTACGAGCCCGGCTTCGAGCCGTAGATGCGGGTGGTCGCACGTCGCTCGTCGCCGTGCTCGGCGAGGTCGGCCTCGGTGTGGGCGCGGACGTAGTTCTGCTCGAGCGGCTCGTCGAGCTCGGCGACCTGGCGGATCGCGTCGTCGAGGATGCCGATGACGTGCGGGAACGCGTCGCGGAAGAACCCGGAGATGCGGACGGTGACGTCGATGCGCGGCCGGCCGAGCTCCTCGAGCGGGACGACGCGCAGGCCGTTGACGCGGCGCGACGCGGGGTCCCACTCGGGCTCGACGCCGATCAGCGCGAGGACCTCGGCGATGTCGTCGCCGGAGGTGCGCATCGCCGACGTGCCCCAGACCGACAGGCCCACGGAGCGCGGGTACTCGCCGGTGTCGGACAGGTGCCGCTCGATCAGGGAGTCGGCCATCGCGCGGCCGGTCTCCCAGGCCAGGCGCGACGGCACGGCCTTGGGGTCGACGGTGTAGAAGTTGCGACCCGTCGGGAGCACGTTGACGAGTCCGCGCAGCGGCGACCCGGACGGCCCGGCGGGGATGAAGCCACCCTCGAGCGCGTGCAGCACGTGGTCGAGCTCGTCGGTGGTCTGCGCGAGGCGCGGCACGACCTGCTCGGCCGCGAAGCGAAGCACCTCCTGCACCACGGGATCGTCGTGCAGGCCGGCGGCGGCACCCGGCTCCCAGCCCGCGTCCTCCATGCCCTGCACGAGCGCGCGGGCCTGCGTCTCGACCTCGTCGACCCGTCCGAGCGACTCGCGGTCGCTCTCGTCGTCGGTGTCGCCCTGGAGCCCGAGCGCGGCGCGCAGACCGGGGACCGCCCCGGTCTCGCCGCCCCAGATCTGCGCCGCGCGCAGGATCGAGAGCACGAGGTTGACCCGCGCCTCGCCGCCCGGCGCCTGGCCGAGGACGTGCAGGCCGTCGCGGATCTGGGCGTCCTTGATCTCGCACAGCCAGCCGTCGACATGGAAGATGAAGTCGTCGAAGCCCTCGTCGTCGGGCTGGTCGTCGAGGCCCAGGTCGCGGTGCATCTCCGCGGCCCGCATGTGGGTCCAGACCTGCTCGCGGATCGCCGGCAGCTTCGCCGGGTCCATCGCACCGATGTTGGCGTACTCGTCGAGCAGCTGCTCGAGCTTGGCGATGTCGCCGTAGCTCTCGGCGCGGGCCATCGGCGGGATCAGGTGGTCGACGATCGTGGCGTGCGCGCGGCGCTTGGCCTGTGCGCCCTCCCCCGGGTCGTTGACGAGGAACGGGTAGATGAGCGGCAGGTTGCCGATCGCGGCATCCGTGCCGCACGACGCCGACAGCGCCGCGTTCTTGCCGGGCAGCCACTCCATCGAGCCGTGCTTGCCGAGGTGGACGACGGCGTGCGCGCCGAACCCACCCTCGGACGGCGCAGTCTCCACCCAGCGGTACGCGGCGAGGTAGTGGTGCGACGGCGCCATGTCGGGATCGTGGTAGATCGCGACGGGGTTCTCGCCGTAGCCGCGGGGCGGCTGGATCATCAGGACGACGTTGCCGGCGCGAATCGTGGCGAGGACGATCTCCTCCTCCCCCTGCGAGGGCTCCGCCACGAACAGCCTGCCGGGCGCGGGGCCCCACGCCTCGAGCATCGCCTCGCGCAGGGCAGGGTCGAAGCGCTCGAACCACTCGGCGTAGCGCGACGCCGGGATGCGCACGTGGCTCTCGGTGAGCTGCGTGTGCGTGAGCCACTCCTCGTCCTGGCCGCCCGCGTCGATGAGCGCGTGGATGAGGGCGTCACCGGCCTCGGTCAGGTCGTCGTGCTCGAGACCCGGGATCTCACCGGCCGCGCCCAGGTCGTAGCCGGCGTCACGCATGGCGCGCAGCAGCCGGATCGTCGACGCCGGGGTGTCGAGGCCCACGGCGTTGCCGACGCGGCTGTGCTTGGTCGGGTAGGCCGACAGCATGAGCACGACCTTGCGCTCGGCCGGCGGGGTGTGGCGCAGCCGCGCGTGGGCGGCCGCGATGCCGGCGACGCGGGCGCAACGCTCGGGATCGGCGACGTAGCGGGGCAGCCCGTCCTCGTCGACCTCCTTGAAGCTGAACGGCGCCGTGATGATGCGGCCGTCGAACTCCGGGATCGCGATCTGGTTGGCGGAGTCGAGCGGCGAGACGCCGTCGTCGGACTCCTCCCACTCCGCGCGACTCGACGTCAGGCTCAGGCCCTGCAGGATCGGGATGTCGAGCGCCTTGAGCCGCGCGACGTCCCACGACTCGTCGTCGCCACCGGCGCTCACGGTGCCCGGCTTGGTGCCGCCGGCGGCCAGCACGGTGACGATCAGCGCGTCGAGGTTCGCCATCTCCTCGAACAGCGCGTCGGGTGCGGCGCGCAGCGAGGAGCTGAAGATCGGGACGCCGACCGCGTCGCCCGTCGCGTCGATGGCGTCGGCCAGCGCGTGCGCGAAGCCGCTGTTGCCGCTCGCCTCGTGGGCGCGGTAGTAGAGGACGCCGATGCGCGCCTTGCCCGCGTTCTCGGGGGCGTCCGCGGGAGTGGGCCGCGGCGCGAGACCCCACTCGGGCAGCACCGTCGGCGGCTCGAAGCCCTCGCCGGTCAGCAGGACGGTGTCGGACAGGAAGGCGTGCAGCTGCGCGAGGTTCTCGGGACCGCCCTCGGCGAGGTAGACGTGCGCGTCGGCGCACACGCCGATCGGCACCGTCGACTGCTCCATGAGCTCGGCGCTCGGCGACTGCTCGCCGCCGAGCACGACCATCGGCTTGCCCGTCGCGCGGATGCGCGCGAAGCCCGAGCACAGGTCCTGCGGCGAGCCGAGGATGCGCGCCACCACCAGGTCGGCCGCCTCGATCGCCTCGGCCATCTCGGTGTGTCCCGGGCGGCCCGGGTTCGCCCAGGTGTAGTCGGCGCCGCTGGACCGCGCGGAGAGCAGGTCGGTGTCGGACGTGGACAGGAGTGCGATGCGCACGGGTTCCTCCTCGGGGTTCGCGCCCCTCATCGGCGGTGCGTCCGTGACCAGTGTCTGGCTTCCCCGGCCGAACCTCCGGCCGAGCTCACAGTGGCGGAACCGCCCCGGTCTCACACCGGGTTCCTGTGCCACGGACCTGTGGGTGCTCAGCCTACGGTGGTCCCATGCAGGCGCAGGCGAGTGGTCTCCAGGTCTCGGTGCACGGACACCCCAACGCCGACACCCTCCTGCTCTGGCACCCGCTCGTGCGGACCGAGCCCGACGCCGTCGCGGCGCTGGCCAGCCGGATCGCGACGCGGGGCGGGGTGCGTGTCGTCGTACCGGTGTGGGAGGACGGGCGCGACCTGCTCCGCTCGGTGCGCTACGCCCGCGAGTCCTCCGTCCACCCGCCCGACGCCCTCTCCGTCGTGGGGTACGCCGACGCCGGCATCGCCGCGCTCAGCCTCGCCCGCCACCAGCGACGTCTCGGCATCGGGCTGAAGCGGGTGACCTGCGTCGACGGCGCACCCGACCTGCTCGACCCGGTCAGCGGTCAGCCTCTCGACACCCCCGCTCCCGCCCCGGTCGAGACCGCCGTCGACGTCGTCGAGGGCGCGGGGCCGTGGGCCCGCGACACCGTCGCCGCGTGGCAGGCCGCCGGCTGGGACGCCACGCTGGTGCCGGCCACGG
>JALRCA010000013.1 GCA_023257515.1 Aeromicrobium sp. | reverse complement strand
GAAGCGGACGCCCGCGGGGCTCGGGAGCACGACCACGGCATCCGCGTCGTCGTCGCCGAGCAGCGCGTCGAACGCCTCACCCCAGGGCTCGGGCCGCATGACCATGCCGGCGCCGCCGCCGTAGGGCGTGTCGTCGACCGTGCGATGGCGATCGTGGGTCCACGTGCGCAGGTCGTGGACGTCGAGCCGGAGCAGGCCCGACTCGCGGGCGCGACCTGCCAGAGACAGGTCGAGCGCGTCGAGGTACGCCGGGAAGATGCTGACGACGTCGATGCGCAGCGTCACGTCGACTCCGCGGCGTCGGGGTCGAGCAGGCCGGGCACGTCCGCGACCACGAGGTGGCCGGCCGCGAGGTCCACCTCGGGCACGAGGGCCTCGACGAACGGGACCAGGACCTCGGTGCCGTCGGCGTCGATCACCAGCAGCTCCTGCGACGGCAGGTGCTCGACGGACCGCACGGTGCCGATGCTGCGGCCGGCGGGATCGTGGACCGCGAGGCCCACGAGCTGGTGGTCGTAGAACTCGTCGTCGTCCTCGGGTTCCTCGGCCGGGTCGACGTCGGCCTCGAGCAGCCGACCGTGCCAGCGCTCGGCCTCGGTGCGGTCGTCGATGCCGTCGAAGCGCAACAGCAGCTTGCCCTGGTGACGACGCGAGGCCGCGACCCGGAGGTCGCGGCCTTCGCAGCGCAGGATCTCACCGGGCGCCAGCCGGCGGTCGGGCTCGTCGGTGCGGACCTCGACCGCGAGCTCACCACGGATGCCGTGGGCGCGCGCGACGCGCCCGACCACGACGGTCAGCGGTGAGGTCATGCTCGTGCGGTCAGCGTCCGCGGTCGACGTCGACGAAGTCGATCCGTGCCGCGCCCGAGCCCGCGATGGCGCTCGTGACGGTGCGGATCGCGGTGGCGGTGCGGCCCTGGCGGCCGATCACCTTGCCGAGGTCGTCGGGGTTGACGCGGACCTCGAACAGCTCGCCGCGGCGCGTCTGCTTGGCGCGCACGTCGACCTCGTCGGGGTGCTCGACGATGCCGGCGACGAGGTGCTCGATGACCTCCTGCGTGGGAGCGGCCACGATCAGGCCTCGTCGGCCTTCGTGTCCTCGGCCGGGGTCTCCTCGGCCTTGGGCTCCTCGGCGGGCGTCTCGTCGGCAGCAGCCTCGTCGGCCTTCGGCTCCGCCTTCTTGGCGGCCTTCTTGGCCGGCTTCTTGGCCGTGGTCGCGTCGCCGGCGGGCTCGGCGTGGAGCTCCTTCAGGGCGGCGTCGAACAGGGCGGCCTTGTCGGGCTTGGGCGCGGGCTCCTTGAGCGAGGCCTCGCCACCGATGTCACCGGTGAGCTTGAGGATCGCGGCGACGGCCTCGGTGGGCTGCGCGCCGACACCCAGCCAGTACTGAGCGCGCTCGGACTGGACCTTGATGGTCGAGGGCTCGGTCTTGGGGTTGTAGGTGCCGATCTCCTCGATCACGCGACCGTCGCGCTTGGTGCGCGAGTCGGCGACGACGATGCGGTAGTGCGGGGTGCGGATCTTGCCCATCCGCTTCAGGCGAATCTTGACGGCCACGGGTGTGGTGTCTCCTCGGTCGTGGTGTGGTGGTGACGCGCCGTGTGCGGGTGGGGACACGCACCGGGCGGAGTCTGTGGGCCGGAAGGGTCGAGGATGAGAGGGGCCTCGGCGTGCTCCGGACGCAAGGCGACATTCTGCCAGACGTCGCGGGAGGGTTCCAAACTCCCCCACCGGGTGGCCACGTCGCTCAGAAGGCCCCGTGCCGCCCGGCACCGTCGGCGAAGCGCTGCGCACCGCGAGCCCCCTCGGCCGCGACGACCGGGATCCCCGCCGCACCCTCGGCCCTCAGGGCTGCGTCGAGGGGCAGGTCCCACTGGGAGATCGCGGACGCGCGGTCGACGCGCAGGCACTCCTGCGGGAACGTGGCAAGCTGCTCCGCGAGGGCGTGGGCGACGACGAGCGCGCGCCCGACGGGGACGACACGATTCGCGAGCCCCATCTGCAGCGCCTCGTCCGCGGCGACCGGGCGGCCCGTCAGGATCATGTCGAGCGCACGCCCCTGCCCGACGACCCGTGGGAGCCGCACGGTGCCGCCGTCGATGAGCGGGACGCCCCACCGGCGGCAGAACACGCCGAACACCGCGTCCTCCTCGACGACCCGCAGGTCGGCGAGCAGCGCGAGCTCGAGCCCCCCGGCGACGGCGTGGCCGGACACGGCGGCGATGACGGGCTTGGTCAGGTGGAGCCTCGTCGGGCCCATCGGTCCGGAGCCGTCGGGATCGAGGTCGTGGCGCCGGTCGGGGTCGGCGACGGCCGTCAGGTCGGCCCCCGCGCAGAACGTGCCGCCGGCACCGGTGAGCACCGCGACGGCGAGCGTGTCGTCGGCCTCGAAGCGCTCGAAGGCCTCGTGCAGCTCCTGCGCCATGGGGCCGTCGACGGCGTTGCGGCGCTCGGGACGGTCGAGCGTGATCGTGCAGATCGCGTCGTCGACGTCGTACCGGACGTGGCTCACGGGCTCAGCCCTCGGCCAGGAACGCGTCGGCGCGGTCCTTGGGACGCCCGATGATCGCCCGGTCCCCCCGCACGAGGACGGGTCGCTGCAGCAGACGCGGATGCTCGACCAGCAGGTCGGCCACGGCCTCGGGCGTCGTGTAGTCGGCCGCGTCGAGACCCTGGTCCTTGAAGAACGAGTCCTTGCGGACCAGGTCGGCCGGCTCGTCCTCGAGCTTGGCCAGCAGGTCGAGCAGCGCGGCCCGGTCGAGCGGCTCCTTCAGGTAGCGCACGACGTCGACCTCGACGCCGGCCGCCTCGGCCGCCTCGAGGGCGTGCCGCGACGTGGAGCAGCCGGGGTGGTGCAGGACGGTGGTCTCAGCCATGGGGGCGAGCCTACGAGGTCACGTCGAGAGCCCGGCGAACTGCGCCGCGTAGAGCCGGTCGTACGCCCCGCCGGCGGCGATCAGCTCGTCGTGGGTGCCCTGCTCGACGATGCGCCCCTGCTCCATGACGACGATCCGGTCGGCGTCACGGATCGTGGAGAGCCGGTGCGCGATGACGAACGACGTGCGGTCCTGCCGCAACCGGGCCATGGCCTCCTGGACCAGCGACTCGGTGCGGGTGTCGACGGAGCTGGTCGCCTCGTCGAGCACGAGGATCGCCGGGTCGGCCAGGAACGCCCGCGCGATCGTGAGCAGCTGTCGCTGACCCGCGCTGACGCCCGAGCCGCCGTCGTCGACCACGGTGTCGTAGCCCTCGGGCAGCGTGCGCACGAAGTGGTCGACGTGCGCCGCCTCGGCCGCCCGCTGCACGGCCACGTCGTCCGAGGACTCCGCCCCGTAGGCGATGTTGTCGCGGATCGAGCCCTTGAACAGCCACGTGTCCTGCAGGACCACGCCGAAGCTGCGGCGCAGGTCGGCCCGGGTGAGCCGATCGATGGGCGTCCCGTCGAGCAGGATGCGGCCCGCGTCGACGTCGTAGAAGCGCAGCAGGAGGTTGGTCAGCGTGGTCTTGCCGGCGCCGGTCGGTCCGACGATCGCGATCGTCTGGCCCGGCTCGGCCACGAGGTCGAGGTGCTCGATGAGCGGCTCGTCGGTGTAGGAGAACGACACGTCGTCGAACACGACGCGTCCCCGGACGCGACCCAGGGTCTCGGCGTCCGTCGGGTCCGGCGACTCCTCGGGCTCGTCCAGGAGCGCCAGCACCCTCTCGGCCGAGGCCATGCCCGACTGCAGCAGGTTCACCATCGAGGCGATCTGCGTCAGCGGCTGGGTGAACTGGCGCGAGTACTGGATGAATGCCTGGACCTCCCCGATGGTGAGCGCCCCCGAGGCCACGCGCACGGCGCCGATCACGGCGACGAGCACGTAGTTCAGGTTCGACACGAACATCATGAGCGGCTGCACGATGCCGGAGATGAACTGGGCCCTGAACGCGGCGCCGAACAGGGCGTCGTTGCGGCGCTCGAACTCCTCGCGCATCTCCCGCTGGCGGCCGAAGACCTTGACCACCTCGTGGCCCGTGAAGGTCTCCTCGACATGACCGTTGAGCCGGCCCGTGGCGGTCCACTGTGCGACGAACTGCGGCTGGGAGCGCTTCATGACCTGGCTGGTCAGCCAGATGGCGACCGGGATCGTGCCGACCGCGACCAGGGCGAGGAGCGGCGAGATCCACAGCATCATCGCGAGCGTCCCCACGACGGTGAGCACGCTCGTGAGCAGCTGGCTGATCGTCTGCTGCAGGGACTGGCTGATGTTGTCGACGTCGTTGGTCGTCCGCGACATGAGCTCGCCACGCTCCGTGGCGTCGAGGTGCGACAACGGCAGCCGATTGATCTTGGCCTCGATGTCGGCGCGCAGCCGCACGATCATCGTCTGCACGACGCGGGTCGTGAGCTGCCCCTGCCACCACATGAAGGCCGAGGCCAGCACGTAGAGCACGAGCACACCGGCGAGCACCCACCCGAGGCTCGTGAAGTCGATGCCTTCGCCGGGTCGGATGTCGGCGCCCCGCACGACGTCGGCGAGCCGGTCCTGGCCTTGGGCCTCGAGGCCCCGCACGACCTCGGCCTTGGTCGCGCCCTCCGGGAACTGGTCGGAGAGGTAGCCGTTGAACACGATGTCCGTGGCGTGGCCCAGGATGCGAGGCCCGACGACCGACAGCACCGTGCCGACGACGCCGAAGGCCACGACCGCCCACACGAGCACGCGCTCCTGCAGCAGCCGGCCCAGCATGCGACGAGCGGTGCCCCGGAAGTCCTGCGGCTTCTGCGGCGCACCACCCATTCCGGCCCACGCGGGCCCCCTCCCCCCGCTCATGCCGCCTCCTCCTCCGTCAGCTGGGACAGGACGATCTCGCGGTAGACGTCGCAGGACTCCATGAGGTCGTGGTGGGTGCCGGTGCCGACGACGCGACCCTCGTCGAGCACGACGATGCGGTCGGCGCCACGGATGGTCGAGACGCGCTGGGCGACCGTGATGACCGCGGCGTCCCGGGTGATCGGGTGCAGCGCCGCGCGCAGCGCGGCGTCGGTGGCGTAGTCGAGGGCCGAGAAGGAATCGTCGAACAGGTAGACCTTGGGTCGCTTGACCACGGCGCGGGCGATCGCGAGGCGCTGCCGCTGGCCGCCGCTGAAGTTCGTGCCGCCTTGCGTGACGGGCGCGTCCAGGCCCTCGGGCAACGCTTCGACGAAGTCGCGCGCCTGGGCGACCTGCAGCGCCTCCCACAGGTCGTCGTCCGACGCGTCCGTCCGCCCGAAGCGCAGGTTCGAGCCGATCGTGCCGGAGAACAGGAACGCCTTCTGGGGCACCAGTCCGATCGCCGCCCAGACCGCCTCGGGATCGAGCCGACGCAGGTCGTGACCGTCGAGAGTGACCGAGCCGGACGTGACGTCGAACAGGCGCGGCACGAGATTGAGCACCGTGGTCTTGCCGCTGCCCGTCGAACCGATCACGGCCGTGGTCTCCCCCGGCCTGGCCACGAGATCGACCTCGTGCAGCACGTCCTGCTCGGCCCCGGGGTAGGCGAACGACGCCCTGCTGATGACGACCTCGCCGCGCATGACGGCGACGTCGAGCGCATCGTCGGCCGCCCGGATGCTCGGCTCGGTCTCGAGCACCTCCGTGATGCGCTCGGCGGAGACCTCGGCGCGGGGCCAGAGCATGAGCATGAAGGTGGCCATCATGACGGCCATGAGGATCTGGACGAGGTAGTTCTGGAACGCGGTCAGGGTGCCGACCTGCAGGTCGCCCGAGGCGATGCGGTAGCCACCGAACCACGTGGCCAGGACGACCGAGGCGTTCATGACGAGCATGACGGTCGGGAACATGAGCGCCATGACTCGACCGACCGCGACGGCGACGTCGAAGTAGGCCTGGTTGGCCGCGCCGAATCGACGGGCCTCGCGCTCCTCGGTGACGAAGGCGCGGATCACGCGGACTCCTTGAACCTGCTCGCGCATGACGTCGTTGAGGTCGTCGATGCGTCCCTGCATGACGCGGAACAGCGGACGCATCCGCCGGATGATGAGGCCGACCGACACGATCAGCACGGGGAGCACGACGAGCAGCAGTCCCGACAGCTCGACGTCCTGGCGCAGTGCCATGAACACGCCACCGAACGCCATGATCGGCGCCGAGACGAGCAGTGTCAGCGCCATGAAGACCAGCAGCTGGACCTGCTGCACGTCGTTGGTGCCACGGGTGATGAGCGTGGGCGCCCCCAGCTCGGCCAGCTCACGGGCCGCGAAGGACTCCACCGCGTCGAACACCCCGGCGCGCAGGTCGCGGCCGAGCGCCATGGCGACGCGCGCGCCGACGTAGACCGCGGCGATCGTCGTCACGACCTGGAGCACCGTCACGGCCGTCATGATCGCGCCGGTCCGCCAGATGTAGCCGATGTCGCCCTCGACGATGCCCCGGTCGATGATGTCGGCATTCAGCCCGGGCAGATAGAGGTTCGCGATCGTCTGGACGACCTGCAGGGCGAGCACGACGGCGATCGGCACCCGGTAGGGCGCGAGGTACCGCCGCAGGAGCGGGATGAGCACCGTTGCAGGCTACAACCCAGCATCCAGGTCGCTGCACGACATCTGTCACCGATGACGCGCCTCGGCTCAGACCACCAGACCGAGGAGCAGCACGAGCACGAGCCCGGTCACCGACAGCACCGTCTCCATGAGCGACCACGTGCGCAGCGTCTGGCCGACATCCATGTGGAAGTACTCCTTGACGAGCCAGAAGCCGGCGTCGTTGACGTGGGAGAAGAAGACCGACCCCGCGCCGATGGCGAGCACAAGCAACGAGACCTCGGCACTGCCCAGGTCCTGTGCCAGCGGCGCCATGATGCCGGCGGCCGTCACCGTGGCGACGGTCGCCGAGCCCGTGGCCAGGCGGATCAGCACGGCCACCAGCCACGCGAGCAGCAGCACCGACGCGCCGCTGTCGGACACCCAGTCCGAGACGACGGTCGCGATGCCGGTGTCGACCAGGGTCTGCTTGAAGCCGCCGCCGGCGCCGACGATCAGCACGATCCCGGCGATCGGCGGGAGGGACGCCGAGACGCTGCTCATGACCTCGTCGCGACTCATGCCGCCACCGCGCCCGAGCGTCACCATCGCGACCAGGACCGCGATCAGCAGCGCCACGAAGGGCGTGCCCACGAGGTCGAGCGCCGCCTTGAGCCAGCCACCGCCACCGTCGTCGACCACGTCGGCGAGAGTCTTGCCGAGCATCAGCACG
>JALRCA010000261.1 GCA_023257515.1 Aeromicrobium sp. | reverse complement strand
CTTGGGGTTGAAGTAGTAGTTCTTCAGCAGCGTCAGCGCGGCCTCGCGCGTCGGCGGCTCGCCCGGGCGCAGCTTGCGGTAGATGTCGAGCAGCGCGTCGTCCTGGCCCTGGACGTTGTCCTTCTCGAGGGTGTTGCGGATCGACTCGTACTGGCCGAGCTCCTCGAGGATCTGCGCCTCGCTCCAGCCGAGCGCCTTGAGCAGGACCGTGACGCTCTGCTTGCGCTTGCGGTCCAGGCGGACGCCCACGGTGTCGCGCTTGTCGATCTCGAACTCGAGCCACGCGCCGCGCGAGGGGATCACGCGCGCGGTGTAGATGTCCTTGTCGGACGTCTTGTCGGCGGTGCGCTCGAAGTACACGCCCGGCGAGCGGACGAGCTGCGAGACGACGACACGCTCGGTGCCGTTGATGACGAAGGTGCCCTTGTCGGTCATGAGCGGGAACTCGCCCATGAACACGGTCTGGCTCTTGATCTCGCCGGTCTCGTTGTTCATGAACTCGGCGGTCACGAACAGCGGGGCGGCGTAGGTGACGTCGCGGTCCTTGCAGTCCTCGACGGAGTACTTCGGCGGCTCGAAGCGGTGGTCCCGGAAGGACAGGCTCATCGTCTCGGAGAAGTCCTCGATGGGCGAGATCTCCTCGAAGATCTCCTCGAGGCCCGACTTGGTCGAGACGTCGGTGCGGCCGGCGGCGAGGGCGGCGTCGACGCCCGCCTGCCAGACGTCCGAACCGATCAGCCAGTCGAAGCTGTCGGTCTGCAGCGCCAGGAGCTCGGGCACCTCGAGGGGCTCGGAGATCTTGGCGAAGGAGATGCGGCGGGGGGCGTGCTGCACGATGTTGTTCTGTGCTGGCGTCTTCTGGGCGGGTGCGGCGGTGCGCGAGGCGGCCAAGAGGGATCCTTCCAAAGGCTCGCGGTGCTGGCACAGGCTGGTGTGCTCAGGCGGTGGCACGGTATGGACTTCTGCGCGCACGCCAAACGGCCCCCGTCAAGGGGCGTGAGGACGTCAGTGAGCGCGCGAAAGTTCAGTGTAACGCGGTGACACACACCCACGCAACCCCGGTCCTTGACAAGTCCCGGGTCGATGGTTCAGGCTATTCGGCCCGCTCAGAGCGCTCGGATGTCGTCCACGAGCCAGTCGCCGCCGTCCTTGACCATCGAGACCGCCACGCGGTTCCCGAAGACGGTGGGCGTCTTGGACCCGTCGGCCAGCCGCGCCTGGTCGAAGAACACGAGCACCGTGACGGCGTCCTGGCTGCAGTCGTCGCCGCACGGGACCGCCGCGGCCTCGCGGGACTCGGCCTTGACCTGGATCTTGCGCTGCGGCGCGAGCTCGCCGAGTGCGGGCGAGATCGTCGCGAACTTCTTGGCGAAGCTCGGCGTCATGAGCTTCTGGGCGTCCTCGAGGTGGCCGTTCACGTCGGTGTAGTCGTAGGAGAAGATCTCGCCCACCGACGACGCGGCGGTCTCGGTGGCCGCGTCCTGGGCGCTGTCGATGCCGCGCGAGCCGCGCCAGGAGTCGACCCCGAGGACCACTCCGACGACGCCGAAGACGACGGCCGCGACGGCCAGCACCGCGATCGCGACGAGCGGGCGGGACCACGTGACGCCCCCTGACTCGGGACGCGCCGCGGTCGTCTCGGGGCGTGCGGGCTTCTCACGTGCCGGCTTCTCGCGTGCGGGCTTCTCGCGACGGGGGGCCGGGCGGGACGGGCGTGCGGTCTCGGTCGCGACGGCGCCCTTGGTGCCGGCGCGCGACATGGTCTCGTCGGGCTGGGGCTTCCTCGCCTCGGACCTCGGCTTCGCGGACGGTGCGGTCGACTTCTGCTTCTCCGCCTTGGCCGGGGCCCCGGGGCGCGCGACCGGCTTGCGGACGACCCGGCGCGGGGCCGCCTTGGGCTGGTCGCCCGGCTTGGACTCGCCCGCGATCCGACGTCGGCGCGGGGGCTGCTGGTCGCTCATCGGGCCGACTCCGAGGTGCTCGGGGTGGGCTGGGTCCGCTCGCCCGCGTCACCGGAGCCCGGGGACTCCGTCGTGGATCCGCCCGTGGTGGCGCTCCCCGCGGCGACGGTCTGGAACTCGCGGACGCGCCACGTGTCGCCGTCCTTGGCCATGATGACCTTCCAGCGGAACCGCCGCTCCACGGCCGCCTCGCCCTCGGCCCTGATCGTCGCGTCGACGGCGACGAGCGCCGATGCCGAGTCGGCGTCGATCGACTGGACCGCGACCTGCAGGACCTTGGGGTCGTCGCTCGTCTGCTTCTTGTCCTGCAACGCGGTGAAGATGCCGTCGGTGACCTTCGTGAACTGCTCGTAGTACGACGACGTCAGGAGCGGCTTCATGCGCTTCTGGTAGTCGGCCTTGTCGGCCACGGAGTACGTGTTGTAGACCTTCGCGAACGCCTCGACGCGCGAGACGACCGCGGCACGCTCGTCCTGGTCGTCACCGCTGACCGGCACGAGGTCGGTGAAGGCCAGGATGCTCCCGACCGCACCCACGACGACACCCACCACCGTGATGGCGACGAGTCGTGAGCGCAGGCGTCGGGTGCTGTCGGTGTCGGTCATTGGACCGCGGGGCCGACCATCAGCCACTGCCAGGTGTCCTTTCCGGACGACGACGAGGAGGCGGCCGCCCGGTTCCTGTTGAGGACCGTCTTGCTGGGGTTGCGGGCGACCTTCCCACCGATCTTACAAGTGGTGTTCACGTCGAACTTCGTGTCGCTGAGGTCCTCGGGCACCCGACGCTGCTTGTAGCCAGAGTCCCGGCCCCCGTCGTTGGTGAAGCTGCACGTCTTGGGATCGGGGGTGACCACGAGGCCGAACGTCGCGTCGTACTCGCCCTTGTCGGACTTGCTGGGCTGGACGACGGAGTACGCGCCCTCGAGCAGGTACGGGTACAGGATCGACAGGACGGCGAGGCTCTTCTTGTTCCGGGCGAGCGGCTCGCTGGCCGTGACCAGGTCGGCGACGACCGACCGCAGTCCGTCGGCGTTCTCGGCCACCGTGTCGTTGACGGTCTTGGCGCTCGAGGGTCCCTCGTCGAGCAGGCGACGCAGGTCCGGGTCCGACTCACGCAGCGTGTCCGAGAGCTTGGCCAGGTTCTGCGAGAACGTGCTGAGCTGGCCCTGCTTGTCGATCTGGGTCTGCAGGACGCTGTCGGAGCCGCGGATCAGCTCGCGCGTGACGCCGATGTTCTCCTGCGCGGCACTGATGAACTCCGACGACGTGTCGAGGATGCGCGCGAGGTCCGGGCCGGTGCCCTCGAACGCGGCGCCGAGCTCGTCGACGAGGGTCTTGAGACTCCGGGTGTCGACCGACTGCACGAGGCTGTTGACGTTCAGCAGCAGGGTCGTGGTGTCGATCGGGATGCGCGTGTTCTTCTCGCTGATCGTGGAGTCGGCCTTGAGGAACGGCGCCTGGCGGCTGCGCGGCTGCAGGTCGACGAACTGCTCGCCGATGGCGGACTTGTTGGCCACCACGGCCAGGACGTCGTCGGAGATGCGTGGCGCGTCCTTCTCGATGTCGAGGCGCACGTCGACGCCGTCGTCGGTGAACCTCAGCTGCCCGACCTTGCCGACCTCGATGCCGCGGTACGTGACCTGGGCACCGGCGAAGATGCCGCCGGAGTCGCTGAACTTCGCGGTGACGGGATACGTGCGGTCGATGAACAGACGGTCGACCTGGGCGTACTTGCCGCCCACGTAGGCGCCGCCGAGCAGTGTGATGAAGGCGAAGAAGATCAGCTGGATCTTGGTGAGTCGGTTGATCATCGGGCCACCACCGTCTGGAGCATGATGCGACCGGCGTCGTCGACGTCGGTGCTCGGCGAGTCGGCGGCCGCGGTGCGGCAGCCGAGCAGGGCGCACAGCCCGCTCGAGGGCCGCTGGGACGACGATCCACCGGAGCTCGGGACCGGCGACGAGGCCGACGGCGACGGCGACGAGGACCCGGTGGCACCGGTCTGCGGCGCCAGGCCCTCGATGAGGTCGACGAGCTGGTTCTGCGGCGACGCGGAGCCGCCCTGCGCGGACGTGCCGCTCTTGGCGGTCGACGACGAGCCCTCGGCCGCGGCCCCGGACGCCAGGGCACCCGGGATGGACAGCAGACCAGCGATCAGGTCGGTGCCCTGCTTGAGGTCGAGGCCGAGGCGGATGTTGAGGTTGTAGTAGTCGCCCCAGCACGCGCTCTTCTGCTGCTGGATCTTGACCTTGTTGGCCGCCTTGTTGCCGGGCGAGGAGTTGCAGTAGCCGCTGTTCCACTGCGACAGGGTCCGGGCCGGGTTGTCGCCCAGGACTCCGTCGGTGAACGGGAACGACAGCAGCGCCTGGGTGGCGACCGGCAGCGAGTCGCCGGCGTTCGCGAGCTCGCGCAGCACCGGCTCGAGATCGCGGAGCGAGGCGAGGGTGTCGGCCTTGGAGCGCTTGATGACGTCGGTGGCGACGTCGCTCAGGCGATCGAGCGACTGCAGCAGCCCCACCAGGTCGTCGCGCTGGTCGTTGATGACGCGCAGTGCGCTCGGCAGCTCGTCGAGGGCGCTCGTGATCGCTCGCTTCTGCTTGTTGGTCTCGACCGCGAGGCGGTTGACCTTCTCGAGGGCGTCGAGGATCGCGCCCTTGTTGTCGTCCAGCTGTCCGAGGAACTGCTCACTGGTCCTGAGGAGCTGCTTGACCTCGGGCTCGTTGCCGTCGAGCGCCTTGTTCAGCTCTCGGACGATCGTGTTGGTCTTCTCGAGTCCGCCACCGTTCAGCAGCAGCGACGCAGCGCCGAGCACCTCCTCGATGTCGGGGTTGCGACCCGAGCGGTCGAGTCCGATGACGTCGCCGTCGCTGAGACGACCCGTGCCACCGCCGGACGGCGGCGCGAGCGAGACGAACTTCTCGCCCAGCAGGCTGCTCTGACGCAACGTCGCCTCGGCGTCGTCCGGCAGCTTGGCGTCGCGGTTGATCTTGAGCGTGACGACGGCGGTCCATCCGTCGAGACGGACCTTGTCGACCCGACCGACCGAGACGTCGTCGACCTTGACCGCGCTCTGCGGCACGAGGTCGAGCACGTCGCGGAACTTGACCGTCACGGTGTACGGGTCGTCGCCGAGGTCGGCACCGCCGGGCAGCGGCAGCTCGTACGGGCTGAAGCTGCAGCCGGACAGGACGACGGCCGAGACCGCGCCCAGCACCACCGTCGTGAGGGAACGTCGGGTCCTCATGTCACTTCACCGCCAGCATGTCGGCGACCGAGCTCTTCATGCGGTCGGGCGAGTTGGAGGCCACGGGAGCACGCTGCTGACCGGCCGTGCTGCCGCCGCCGATCGCGCCGAGGATCTTGCCGACCGTGTTGTCCCAGAGATCGCTGAGGCCCGCACAGACGTTCTCACCGAGCTGGTCGGCGATGTTCTCGGGCAGCTGCGACCCGATGGCGTCGCACAGGGCGCCCGGCAGGTCCTCGACCGCACCGGTCAGGAGCTCCAGGAGGTCGTTGCGGTTGTCGAGGGAGCCGGATTCGCCGTTGTAGGTGAGGGCGACGTTGGAGAGAGCGGTGGGCGCCGAGACCGTGAAGTTCTCGATCTCCTTCTCGCGCCGCGCGAGCACCGTCGTGAGCTCCTGCAGGTTGTCGACGTTGCGGCGCAGCGTGCCCCGGTTCTCCTTGACCAGGGTCCGGACGTCGACGAGCGCCAGACCCAGCGCCTTGAGCGTCTTGGCGAGGTCCTCGCGCTCACCCTCGAGCACGGTCGACACCTCGGCCGTGCTGTCGAAGAACGAGCGGACCTCGGAGTCGTTGCGCTCCAGCAGCTTCACGAAGTCGTTGACCTCGCGCAGGCTGCCGAACAGCTCGTCCTTGTTGTTCGACAACGTGGTGCTGAGCTTGCCGAAGTTGCGCAGCGTCAGGTTGAGCTGTGCACCCTGGCCGTCGAGCTGGTTGGCCGAGTCCTTGACGAGGCTGCTGAGCGCCCCGTCCTTGTTCGCGCCCTTGGGGCCGAGGGCCACCGACAGGTCGTCGAGCGAGGAGTACACCTCGTCGAGCTCGACGGGCACGGCGGTGCGGTCCTCGCCCAGGGACGCGTTGTCGGCCAGGACCGCGTCGCCCGGCTGGTACGCCGGCGTGAGCTGGACGAACCGGTCGCCCACGATGGACGGCGAGACGATGACCGCCTTGACGTCGTCGGGGAGCTTCACGTCGCCGCGGTACGACAGCTTGACCCGCACCGTCTCGCCGCGGGGCGTGATGGTCTCGACGCGCCCGACGGCGACGCCCAGGATCTTGACGTCGGAGCCGCGGTAGAGCGAGTTGGTCTGGGGGAAGTCGACCGTCATGTACTTCTCGCCGTCGCGCTGGCCGAACATGAGGATCAGGCCGCCGAGGAGGGCGAGCACGACGAAGACCGTGATGACCTTGCTCAGGGCGGCGAACCGCTGGGACGTGGCGGCCATCATGCGCCTCCGATCTTCACGTAGGCGTCGAACCACGGGCCGGACCCGAGGGCGTTGGAGAAGACGGTCAGGAACCCGGGCAGCACCCTGAGGGCCTCGTCCAGGCTGTTGACGTTGCGCCGCAGCATCCCGGACACGTCCTCGAGCTGGTCCAGCGCCGGCTTGAGATCGGCCCGGACATCCTTCACCAGGGCGCGCAGCTCGCCGGAGACGCGCTGGGTCGAGACGAGCAGCGTGTGGATCGCGTCGCGACGCTCCGAGATGGCCCGGAACAGCGTCGTGGCGTCCCGGAACAGGGTCTCGAGCTCGTCGTCGCGGGAGTTGAGCACGCCCGTCACGTTCTTGAGCCGCTTGAGGAGCGTGTTGATCTGGGAGTCGCGCGCCGCGAGGTTGACCGACAGGTCCGAGACGCCCTTGATGGCTCCCCGGAACTCCTCCGGCGTCTGGGCGGCGACGTCGGCCAGCGTGTTGAGCGCCTTGCCGAGCTCGTCCTTGTCGAGCTTCTGCGTCGTCACGCTCAGGTCCGAGAACGCCTCGACGACGTCGTAGGGCGGCGTCGTGCGCGACAGCGGGATGGTGGCCCCCTTGTCGAGCTCGCCGCCCCCGGCGGGCTGCAACGAGAGGTACTGGGCGCCGAGCAGCGTCCGGATCCCGACCGAGGCCGACGTCTCGCGACCCAGGCCCGTTCCCTTGTCGATCTTGAACGTCACGCGGACCTTGTTGCCGTCGAGCTCGATCGTGTTGACCTTGCCGACGGGCACGCCGGCCACACGGACCTCGCTGCCCTCCTTGAGCGAGCCGATCTCGGCGAAGTCCGCGTGGTAGGTGTCACCGGCACCGATGATCGGCAGGCGGTCGGCACGGAACGCCCCGAGCAGGAGCAGGGCGATCACGATGAACCCGGCGAAGCCGATGATGACGGGGTTGCGTTCGCGGAAAGGCTTCACTTCGCACTCTCCTGGCAGCGCTCGGCGCCGGTCTTGAGCTTCAGGGCGTCCAGCAGCGGCTGCAGCAGCTTGCGCAGAGGCTCGAAGGCCGGCTCGTCCACGTCGATGTTCAACGAGCACGCGTAGAAGTTGAACAGGCTGCCGTTGGAGGCCAGGTTGCCGAGCTTCTGCAGCTTGATCGGCAGCAGCTGGGTCGAGGTCTCGATGGTCTTCAGGTTCTTGGGCTTGCTCAGCGTGCCGGTCAGGCGGTCGAGCTGCTTGACGTCGGCCGTGAGGTCGGGTCGACCCTCGACGAGCAGGTTCGACGTCTCGGTCGACAGGTCCGAGATGCCGTCGATCGAGTCGAGGATCGCGTTGCGGTCGTCCTTCAGGCCCGTGACGAACTGCTGGAGCGTGTCGATCGTGTCGGTCAGCTGCCGGTCGCGGCTCCCGATCGTGTCGAGCGTCTGCGACAGGTTGGTGACGACGTCGCCGATGAGCTCGTCGCGGTCGGCCAGCGTGCGCGTGAGCGAGGCCGTGCGAGCGAGCAGGTTCTCGACGTTGCCGCCCTCGCCCTGGAGCGTCTGCACGATCTCGAACGAGAGCTTGTTCGTGTCGTCGGGCGACAGGGCCTGGAACACAGGCTTGAAGCCGTTGAGCAGCGCGTTCAGGTCGAGCGCCTCGGTCGTGTTGTCGAGACCGATCGTCGAGCCGGGCCGCAGCGCCGTCTGGTCGTCACCGGTGCCCTGGGACAGCGCGATGTAGCGCTGCCCGACCAGGTTGCGGAAGCGGATCAGGACGTTGGTGCTCTTGGTCAGCGTGGTCTGGTCGCGCACCGAGAACGTGACCTCGGCCTTGTCGCGATCCTTGACCTCGACCTTCTTGACCGAGCCCACGGAGACACCGGCGATGCGGACGTCGTCACCCTTGGTGACGCCGGTGGCGTCGGTGAACAGCGCCTTGTACTCGCGCGACCCGCCGAGCTGGATGTTGCTCATCGTCATGGCGAGCAGCGCCGTGGCGGCGCCGGTGACGACGAGGAACACCAAGAGCTTGAGGAGTGCGGACAGGGACTCCTTGTCGAGCTTCACTGCTGGGTCACCGCCGATCCACGCAGGACGGGGCTGAGCATGATGGCCGCCGCGTCAGGGACGTCGTTCGAGGCGACGTCGGCCTGGTTCGCCACGATGGCCTTGAGCAGCTTGCGCTGGCTCGGCGAGTCCGTCGCCGCCAGGCTCGGGGCGAAGTACCCCGACGAGGCCAGGCCGCTGTCGACCGCGGCGCGCTCCTTCTTGAAGTCGTCGTCCGAGCCGAACTTGTTGTTGTGCGAGTTCTTCAGACCGACGAGCTCGTACACCGACGGGTTCGGACCGGGGTAGATGTGACCGTCCAGCGGGTCCTCGCCGCGCGAGTAGGCCGCGAGCTGCTTGCACACGGCGCCCAGTCCGACGGGCACGGTCGCCTGGCCCCTGCCCCCGTCGGAGAGGCGGTTCGCCGGCGCCCGGCGGGTCTCGGTGTTCCTGGGGTCGGCCTCGGCCAGCGCGTCGATCTCGGCCTGCGGCGGGACCGAGGCCCGCTCCTTGGCGCTGTACCCCGACGGCTGCTCGGCCAGGGTCCGCAGGTTGATGTGGACGGTCTGGTTGCGGAACACGCTGTCGAGGCGCGGCATGATCTTGGCCATCGCGCCCAGGAAGCACGGGAAGACCGAGGAGTACTGCGCACTCACGTCGAGGACCTCCGAGCCGTTGGCGGCCAGCTTCACGAGGTTGTCGCCGTTCGTGCGCGTGAACGTCGTGAGCGTGTCGGCCAGGCGGGTGCCCTCGTCGAAGAACGACGCGAGCTGTGCCCGCTTGGCCACGATCGTGTTGCCGGTGAACACGGTGTTGTTCAGCGTGCGGGCGATGCGCGGCATCTCGTCGGCGTACTGGTCGGAGACGTCGCCCAGCTTGATGACGTCGTCGACCAGCTGCGGGACCTCGGGGTTGATCGCCTCGAGGTAGTCGTTGGCCTGCACGAGCGTCCGGCCGAGCTTCTCGCCGCGGCCCTCGAGCGCCGACGACACGGCGCTGAGCGTGTAGGAGAGCTCCTCGGGATCGACCGCCTTGAGCAACGGGTACAGGTCGTTGAGGAGGTCCTCGACCTCGATCGGGACGACGGCGCGCTGGATCGTGTCGCCCGCGCGAAGGTGCTCGCTGGAGGGGTTCTTCGGCGCGATGAGCGCGATGTACTTCTCGCCGAACAGGGTCTTCGGCACGATGCGGGCCGTCACGTCCTCGGGCACCCGGTCGATGAGGTCGGGCTTGAGACCCACCGTGATCTCGACCCCGGTGCCGCTCTTGGAGGGCTCGATCTCCTTGACCGAGCCGACGATCATGCCGCGCAGCTTCACGTCGGCGTTCTTGGGCAGGTTCTGGCCAGCGTTGCTGGTGAGCACCGTGACGTCGTCCGTCGAGACGAACGTCTTGTTGAAGAAGGCGTACGTGAGCCACACGAAGAAGAGCATGAGCGCGATGAAGCCGATGCCGAGCACCTTGAGGGTGCTGGGCCTCTCGCTGAACGCCACACGTGCCATGGGTCAGCCCGCCAATCTCACGGTCGCGGTCGTGCCCCAGATCGCCATCGAGGCGAGCAGGTCGACGACGTTGACGGCCACGATGGACGTGCGGACGGCACGGCCGACCGCGACACCCACGCCGGCCGGTCCCCCGGACGCGTAGTAGCCGTAGTAGCAGTGGATGAGGATCACGACGACCGCGAAGATCAAGACCTTCGCGAACGACCACAGCACGTCACCCGGCGGGAGGAAGGTCGTGAAGTAGTGGTCGTACGTGCCGGCGCTCTGGCCGTTGATCTGGGTGATCGTCAGACGCGTCGCGAAGTACGAGGACAGCAGGCCCACGACGTAGAGCGGGATGACCGCGATGAGGCCCGCGAGCACGCGCGTGGTGACGAGGAACTGCATCGACGGGATGGCCATGACCTCGAGCGCGTCGACCTCCTCGGAGATCCGCATCGCGCCGAGCTGCGCAGTGAAGCCGCAGCCGACGGTGGCCGCCAGCGCGATGCCGGAGACGATGGGCGCGATCTCGCGGGTGTTGAAGTAGGCCGAGACGAAGCCGGACAGTGCCGCGGTGCCGAGCTGGTCGAGGGCCGCGTAGCCCTGGATGCCGACCTCGGTGCCCGTGAAGAAGCACATCGCCGTGATGACGCCGACGGTGCCGCCGATGATCGCCAGCGCACCGCTGTCGAG
>JALRCA010000228.1 GCA_023257515.1 Aeromicrobium sp. | reverse complement strand
GAGAAGAAGGAGGCGCCGGCGGCTTCCGACTGCTTCAGCTGCCAGTACTTCCAGCCTTCGAAGCCGGCGACACCGATGATGACGACTACGCAAAGGCCGATGACGGCATTGCCATAGCGGGCCCACAGTTTCTTGAACTGTTCCTGGCGGACCTCTTCGTCCACCTCGCGAAACAGGGATTCGTCGCTCAAAGCGTGGCTCCTCATATCAGCCAAGGGATTGAGAAGCGGCGTAGATCAGCCCCGAGGCAAGATCAAGGCAATTCAGGCGCGCTGGCGACCCCGGCGAACGCCATAAATGCCCTCGACGACCTTGCTGCTGTCATGGTCGTAGAGCAGCCAGAAGCCCGCGCCGATGCCGGCAATGCCAAACAGAAAGCCCAATATCCCGAAGAGCATGATCCCACCCAGACTCGCTGCGGAGCCCTGGATGCTGGAAGACGGCGGTTAATGGCGGGTTAAGCGCCCTATTCGGCCACCGTGAAGGTGCCGATCAGGCCGCCATCGGCGCGAACGGGAACGACGTGTCGGTCATGAGCGCCATGTGCAGCGCGAAGGCCGCCATGTGCGGATAGGTCGCCGGCAGCGCACCGCCACGGGGGAAGCCGCACACCTCGGAGTACGCGTCCAGGTGGGCCGGGTCGGTCGCGACCCCGGAACGCTCGAGCACGAGGTCCGGGACCTGTCCCGAGGCGTGCTTGACGCCCGGCAGCGAGCCGACCACCGGGATCGCCGGCAGCGCGGCCTTGAGCATGAGCGGCGCGGTGGAGGGCGCCTTGTCGAAGTGCTTCGTGGTCACGAGGCACCCAGCAGCATCTGACCGTTGACGCCGATGACGTTGCCGCTGACGGCCGCAGAGCCGGGGCTGGCGAGCCACGCGATCGCCTCGGCGACGTCGACCGGCTGACCGCCCTGCGACATCGAGTTCATCCGGCGACCCGCCTCGCGGACGCCGAGCGGGATGGTCTTGACCATCTCGGTCTCCATGAACCCGGGTGCGATGACGTTGGCCGTGATGCCCTGGTCGGCGACGCGGGCAGCGAGCGACTGGATCCAGCCGATGACGCCGGCCTTGGCCGAGGCGTAGTTGGTCTGGCCGTTGTTGCCGGCGATGCCGGCGATCGAGGCGATGCCGATGACGGTGCCGCCCTCGTTGATGAGCCCCTGCTCGAGCAGGTGGTCGGTGATGCGCTGCGGCGCGCCGACCGAGATCTCGACGACGAGCTGCCAGTTCTCGGGCTTCATGTTCTTGAGACGCTTGTCGCGCGTGATGCCCGCGTTGTGCACGACGATGTCGACGCCGCCGTGGTGCTCCTTGATGTAGGACGCGATCGTCTCGGGAGCGTCGTCGGCAGTGATGTCGCCGACGATGAAGTCGCCGCCGAGCTCGGCGGTCAGCGCCTTGAGGTCGTCCTGCAGCGGCGGCACGTCGAGACCGATGACCGTGGCGCCGTCCCGGGCGAGGGTGCGCAGATCGGCCTCGCCGAGTCCGCGCGAGGCACCGGTCACGAGGGCGACCTTGCCGGCGAGCGGCTTCTGCAGGTCCTTGACCGTCTCCGCGGTCGTGATCCCCGTGGCGCCCACGCGGACGACCTGGCCCGACACGTAGGCCGACTTGGGGGAGAGGAAGAACCCGAGGGTCGAGGCGAGCGCCTTCTCGGCGCCCTTCGAGACGTAGACCAGGTTGACGGTCGAGCCGCCACCGACCTCCTTGCCGAGCGAGCGGGCGAATCCCTCGAGGGCGCGCTGCGCGATGGCGGCGCTCTCGGACGGCGCCTCGTCGACGGCCGAACCGATCACGACGACGCGACCCGTGCTCTGCAGCTGTCGCAGCACCGGCGTGAAGAACTCCTGCAGGGCGACGAGCCCCTTGGCGTCCTCGATGCCCGAGGCGTCGAACACGAGCCCCTTGTACTTCTTGCCCTGGGCGGGGACGCCGGTGGCCTCGATCTTGGAGGCCTTGAGGGCGGCGGTCACCGCCTTGGCGACCGGACCGTTGGTGGCACTGCCGGTCAGGACGGTGCCCTTCACGAGCGGGCCGCCCTCGTAGCGCTCGAGGTACGGCGGGTTGGGGAGCCCGAGGTTCTTGACGAGGAACTTGCCGATCGGGTTGTGGGCCAGGTCCTGGTAACGATCGCTCATCGCCGGGTGTGTCCTATCTCTCGCATACCATTGGTATCTGGATTCGCAGCCAAACTGTAACTTGGAGTGACACCAACGTCCACCGAGGGTGGCGAGGCGCACACGGGCGTGCAGGCGACCGAGGACCGCGTCGCGTGGCACCATCGTCGCACCCACCCCGGTGGCTCGGCACCACCCGACCACCCCGTCCACCCCGAAGCGCAAGGAGCACCGCGCCATGGCGGAGAACACCCCCGCGAAGAAGACGGCCGCCAAGAAGGCCCCGGCCAAGAAG
>JALRCA010000220.1 GCA_023257515.1 Aeromicrobium sp. | reverse complement strand
GAATCCTTAGGTGCCATTGGTTTGGCTGCGCGTGAAAAGCTGGACAACTTGATCTTCGTGGTCAATTGCAACTTGCAGCGTTTGGACGGTCCTGTGCGCGGCAACGGCAAAATTGTTCAGGAGCTGGAAGGCGAATTCCGCGGTTCTGGCTGGAACGTCATCAAGCTCTTGTGGGGCAGCGAGTGGGACAAACTCTTGGCGCGCGACAAAGATGGTGCACTGCGCAAGATCATGATGGACACCTTGGACGGCGACTTCCAAGCTTTCAAAGCCAACGATGGCGCCTATGTCCGAAAGCATTTCTTTGGACGTGATCCACGCACCCTAGAAATGGTGGCGCACATGAGTGACGACGAAATTTGGGCCTTGAAGCGTGGCGGACATGACCCCCAAAAAGTCTATGCTGCTTATCACGCTGCAGTGAACACCAAAGACCAACCCACCGTGCTCTTGATCAAAACGGTGAAAGGTTTTGGCATGGGCAAAGCCGGCGAAGGCAAGAACAACGTTCACCAAACCAAGAAACTGACAGACGAAGACATTCGCTACATGCGCGATCGCTTCAACATTCCAGTGCCAGACAGCGAATTGTCCAAGGTGCCTTTCTACAAGCCGGCCGATGACACCCCCGAGATGCGCTATTTGCATGAGCGTCGCAAAGCTTTGGGTGGCTACTTGCCACACCGTCGCACCAAGGCGGACGAAAGCTTCACGGTGCCTTCCCTGGAAGTATTCAAATCCGTGATGGAGCCCACCGCCGAAGGTCGTGAAATTTCCACCACACAAGCTTATGTGCGCTTCCTCACACAACTGTTGCGTGATCAAGCCTTGGGTCCACGTGTGGTGCCTATTTTGGTGGACGAAGCCCGTACCTTTGGCATGGAGGGGTTGTTCCGACAAATCGGTATCTACAACCCCGCAGGTCAGCAATACACCCCGGTCGACAAAGACCAGGTCATGTACTACAAAGAAGACGTGGCGGGTCAAATTGTGCAAGAAGGCATCAACGAGGCGGGCGGTATGTCCAGCTGGATTGCAGCGGCCACCAGCTACTCCACCAGCAACCGCATCATGGTGCCGTTTTATGTGTATTACTCGATGTTCGGCTTCCAGCGTATTGGCGACCTGGCCTGGGCAGCGGGTGACATGCAAGCGCGCGGCTTCCTGCTCGGCGACCTCGGCAGGACTGAGGTCGTCGGTGTCGATCACCTCGGCCCCGACGATCGGCCCGCGCTCGGCCTGCCCGTGGCCCTCGTCGACGACGGACTCGAACGCCGCGCCCTGCAGTCCACGCAGCGGGTCGTCCGCGGTCGGCGGGCCCTGCCCCGCAGCACGTGCCTCGAGTCGGGCGCGACGCACTCCGTCGGACGCGGCGAGCCAGAAGATCGCCACCGGCTCGCGGCCGACCAGGTCGCGTGCCGCCTCGGCGTCGGCTGCCACCAACACGAGGTCGCAGCCGGCGTCCGCCAGCACCTGCGCCTGAGCGCGTGCGCCCTCCGCTGCGAGCCCTGCCATCTGACGCGTGTCGACGTAGCCCACCCGTGTCCCGTCGGTGGCGAGCTGCCTGAAGAGCTCGAAGCCGGCGGTCGAGACGCCGGCCCCACGGGGCCCGGAGACCACGACGAGCCGGGGAGCCTCGACCTGTGGCAGGGCCTCGGCCACACGCTCGGCCACGTCACGCGGCGAGAGCCCGCTCGTGTCGATCACGACGTCGCCGAACGTCTCGGCCATGCCGCGCGCGTACTCGATCGAGGAGTCCGCGAGCTCGACCAGCCATCCGCGCGCCACGACGCGGTCCCGCACCGCGCTCTCGTCGGCGCGCAGCTGGGCGACGAGCACGCGCTCTCGCGGAACACTCGGCAGCAACCGCGCCAGCTCGCTCTCATCCCGCGCCATGCCGGCCACGACGAGCACCTCGACGTCGAGTCGCGACGACACCGCCTGCAGCCCGGCGGCCACCAGGTCCTGCTCCGCTGCCTCGATCCCTGCGGCCAGCCGGAGCTGGTCGGCGTCGATCATCCGGGCGCTCGTGCCCTGCTCCGCGAGGACCTGGACCAGCTCGACGGCGGCGGTCGACTTGCCGACCCCCGACGTACCGCACAACCACACGACCCGACTCACGTGTCGATCCTAGGGACCGTGGCGAGGGCCGCGTCAGTCGCCTCCGACCCGCAGGACGAAGTCCCGCACCCGCTCGACGAGCTCCGGGACCCTGCGGTCCGGTGCCCCGGAGACCGACAGCTGGTGCGCCTTGAGCGGGACCCGCGCCCGGCGCGAGCACCCGAAGTCGGCGCACACGTAGAGCCCTACCGTGTCGCCGGCCTTGCCACGCCTTCCGGCCCGGCGAGCGACCATGAGGCGCGCTCCCTCGCCGGAGTCCTGGCTGTGGCACCAGTCGCACATCGTCTTGCGGACCGTCCCCGCCGAGGTCGACAGGCGCAGCTCGATGGCCGTCACGTCCGCCGCGACGGCCCCGTCGACCACGACGTAGGCGCGCTGCGGCGCCTTGGGGTCGGACCAGCCGACGAAGTCGAGGTCCTCCACGCCGGCCGGCGGCCACTCCTGCGGGAACGTGGCCGACGCGGCGCGGCTCTTCGAGGCATTGACGAAGGCCTTGCGGACGGCCTTCTGGTCCAGCGGTTGCACGACGACTCCTGGGTCGATCGGGATTTTCCTAACATCTTTAGGTTTACCACGACATGCCATAGGCTGTCACCGTGCCCCGTTCCGGACTGACCGCCGCGCGTCTCGTCGACGTGGCCGCCGACCTGGCGGACGAGATCGGCTTCGACGCCCTGACCGTCTCGGCGCTGGCGCGAGCCGTCGACGTCAGGCCCGCGAGCCTGTACTCGCACCTCGACGGGTCCGACGACATCCGGCGCCGCGTCGCGCTGCTCGCCCTCGAGGAGATGGCCACGGCCGTCGGCGCCGTGATCGCCGGCCGCGCGGGACGCGACGCCCTGGTGGCGATGGCCGACTCCTACCGCGACTACGCCCGCGCCCACCCCGGTCGCTACGACGCGACCCGGGTGGGTCTCGACCACGCGACGGCGATGTCGAGCGCCGGACCGCGCCTGTCCGAGCTCACGGCCGCCGTGCTGCGCGGCTATCCGGTGCCGGACGCCGACCACCCGCATGCGATCCGGTTGCTCGGCAGCACGCTGCACGGCTACATCCAGCTCGAGGCCGCCGGCAGCTTCGACCACAGCCCGCCCAGCACCGAGGAGTCGTGGCACCGCGTCGTCGCGACCCTCGACGCCTCCCTGGAGGCATGGTCGTAGATCGTGCCTACGATGGTGGTGGGAGGTCTGACATGGCGGACGACGAGCAGCGGGCCGAGGCGCTGAGGCGGGCCACCGAGTACCGGGCCGGCGCCGACCGCGTCGAGGCGACCGACGACGTCGAGCAACACCGTGCCGCTCCCCCGCGCCGTCCCGAGGACCACGCTCTCTGGGTCGACCAGCAGGTGCGCGCCGCGATCGAGCGCGGCGAGTTCGACGACCTGCCCCTCCAGGGCAAGCCGCTGCCCCACCGCTCCACGACCCACGACCCGGACTGGTGGGTCAAGCAGCTCATCGAGCGGGAGCAGATCACCGGCATCCTGCCACCGGCCCTCGGCCTGCGCCGCGAGGACGCCGAGCTCGACGACCTGCTCGACACGACCGGGTCGGAGGAGCGCGTGCGCGAGATCGTCGAGGACTTCAACCGACGGGTCGTCGAGGCCCGACGCCAGCTGCAGGGCGGCCCGCCGGTCATCACCCCGACGCGCGAGGTCGAGGTCACCGTCGCGGCGTGGCACGAGCGTCGACGCCTCCGCGCGGCCGAGCACGCCGAGCGGGCACGGGCGTCCCTGCGGGCCGAGCCGAGCCGTCGCCCAGGCTGGTTCGGGAGTCGCTGGTTCCGACGTGGGTGAGCGAGCGCGCACCTGGCGCAGTCCGCACGCCGTCGACGTCGGTCTCACGATCGGCCTGATCCGCCGCGGGCCCGGCGATCCGTTGTTCCGGCGCGACGGCGACTGGACGTGGCGCACGACCCGCACGCCGGACGGTCCGGCGACACTTGCGCTGCGCCAGCAGGACGAGCGCACCGTCGAGGCTCGCGCGTGGGGCCCGGGCGCCGACGCCGAGCTCGAGCAGCTGCCGCGCCTGCTCGGCACGGACGACGACACGAGCGACTTCGCGCCGGCCCACCCCGTCGTGCTCGACGCGCACCGCCGGTTCCCCGGCCTGCGCACACCGGCCACCGGCCGCGTCGTCGAGGCACTGATGCCCGCGATCATCGAGCAGAAGGTCCTGGGCACCGATGCGTTCAGGTCCCAGCGACAGCTCTCGGTGCGCCATGGCGACCCGGCTCCCGGTCCGGCCCCGTCCGGCATGCGGGTCCCCCTCGACGCCGCGACGTGGGCCGGGCTGGCGCAGTGGGACTGGCACCGCGCCGGCGTCGATCCCAAGCGCTACCGGGCCGCCCAGGCCGCGGCCCGCCACGCCAGCTCGTTCGAGCGCATCGCGGCGACCGGTGACCACGCGGCGCTCTACCGCGCGCTCCGCAGCATCCCGGGGGTCGGCACCTGGACGGCCGCCGAGGTCGGGTCCCGTGCACTCGGCGACGCCGATGCCGTCCCGTGGGGCGACTACCACCTCGGTCGCACCGTGGGCAGCGCGATGGGCGCCGCGCTCGACCTCGACGACCACCAGGTCGCCGAGCTGCTCGAGCCCTACCGCCCCCATCGTGGTCGTGTCGTCCGGCTGCTCCAGCTCAGTCCGCTGGTCCGGGTCGAGCGGCGCGGGCCCCGGATGTCCCGGGTGGACCACCGCGGCATCTAGCCATGCCGCGCCGTGCCTACAGTGAGCTCGTGCCCGCCTGGACCCGCGCCGCGCTCGCGCTCTTCGCCATCGGCTGGGGAGCCAACCAGTTCGCGGCCATGCTCCCCGTCTACCGGATCGAGGACGGCGCCAGCGCCGCGGAGGTCACGCTGCTCTTCGGCGCGTACGCCGCGGGCCTGATCCCGGCGCTCCTGCTCGTCGGACCGGCGTCCGACCGGCTCGGCCGTCGCCGCGTCCTGCGCCCCGTCCTGGTCCTGTCGTTCGTCGCCACCGTCGTCCTCATGCTGGGCGGCTACCACCTGGGGCTGCTGCTCGTCGGGCGCCTGCTGGCCGGCGTGGCCTCGGGCGCCGCGTTCGCGCCCGGCACCGCCTGGGTCAAGGAGCTGAGCGAGGGCCCCGCCGGCACGGGTGCCCGGCGCGCGGCGATCGCGTTGTCCGCCGGGTTCGGCACGGGTCCTCTCGTCACGGGCCTGATGGCGCAGTGGCTGGCCCATGCGACGTGGTTGCCGTACGTGCCGCACCTCGTGCTCACCGTCGCGGTCTCGGTCCTCGTCTGGTCCGCGCCCGAGCCGGCGCGCCCTGACGAGGGCACGCCTCGCCAGGAGGCCCGCCGGGTCGGCCAGGCGCTGCGCAGCCGTGCGTTCCTCCTCGCGGTGGTCCCGACCGCACCGTGGGTCTTCGGCTGCGCGAGCTTCGCGTTCGCCACCGTGCCGGCCGTCGTCGACGTCCCCGGACCCTCGATCGCCGTGGGCGGCCTGGTCGTCGCGCTCACGCTGTGGACCGGCGTCCTCATCCAGCCGCTCGGTCGGCGCTTCGAGGCCACGACGACGCTCCTCGTCGGCGTCACCTCGGGGGTGGCCGGGTTCGCGGTCGCCACGCTCGCAGCCGTGCTCGACACCGGCTGGCTCGTGCCGGTCGCGGCGATCGGCCTGGGTGCGGCGTACGGACTCATCCTCGTCGGTGGCCTGACGATCGTCGAGCAGGTCGCCCGCCCCGCCGACCTCGCGACGGTGACGGCCGTGTTCTACAGCCTCACCTACATCGGCTTCGCGGCGCCATACGTCGGCACGCTGTTGCTTTCGGTCCTCTCGGCCACCACCACCCTGGTCCTGCTCGCGGCGGTGCTGGCCACCTCCGCCGTGCCGGCGCGGCTCAGCGGACGGTCAGCAGCGCCTCGGTGAGCTCGCGTGGTCGGGTCAGCGCGTTGAGGTG
The DNA here is from genome assembly GCA_023257515.1 of Aeromicrobium sp. Classification (GTDB taxonomy): domain Bacteria; phylum Actinomycetota; class Actinomycetes; order Propionibacteriales; family Nocardioidaceae; genus Aeromicrobium. The sequence continues at coordinate 3,666 of JALRCA010000220.1, read as the reverse complement.
CCCGCCCGGGACGATCCGGGCCTCGAGGTCGAGCCGCTCACGCGCCACCCGCGCCTGCCACGTGGGCGGGAACAGCCGGTCGTCGTCGGCGACCAGGACCGTCGTCGGGACGTCGGGCCACCCGGACTCGGGCCATGGGGCCGAGAACGCGGCGTCGCTCTGCTCGCGCTCGTGCGCGGCCGCCTCGCGCACGACGTCGGCCGGTGCGTCGTGGAGGAACACCGCGAACGGGTCGAAGCCCGCGTCCGGGTCCCGGCCGGCGGCGACCTCCGCCTCGCGGCGCGCCTCACGTTGGCCCACGGCCTTCCACCAAGCGGTGCCGGACTCCCCGGGCGCCGGGATCATCGCGTTCAGCAGCACGAGTGCGTCGACCGGCACACGACACGCCGCAGCGACCGTGCTGAAGCCGCCGAACGACTGACCGACGAGCACGACCCGGTCCGGTCGCGCCGCCAGGACGGCGTCCTGCACGAGGCGCACGTAGCCCTCGAGGTCGACGGACTCGTCATCACCCGGCAGGTCGACGGCCACCGCGCGCTCCCCCGCCTGCTCGAGCAGCGGGACCACGCGGCTCCAGACCCACGGCGCGCCACCGGCGCCGGGCACGAGGACGTAGGTCGTCACGCGAACCGCGACACCTCGCCCGCGCCGGCCCGCACGACCTCGGGCACGCCGTCGACGAAGTCGACGACCGTGGTCGGCTCGGCCGTCACGTCACCCGACTCGACGATCGCGTCGACCTGGCCGTCGAGCTCGTCCTGCACGACCCACGACTCCGTGAGGGCCTCGTCCTGGCCCGGCAGGATGAGGGTGCTGGTGAGCAGCGGCTCGCCGAGCTCGTCGAGCAGCGCGCGCACGACCTCGTGGTCGGGGATGCGCACGCCGACGGTCTTCTTCTTCGGGTGCAGCATCCGCTTCGGCACCTCGCGCGTGGCCGGGAGGATGAACGTGTACGGGCCGGGCGTGGCGTTCTTGACCGCGCGGAACACCGCGTTGTCCAGGTTGACGAGCTGGCCGAGCTGGGCGAACTCCCGACACACGAGGGTGAAGTGGTGCTTGTCGTCGAGCTGACGGATCGTGCGGATCCGCTCGAGGGCGTCGGCGTTGCCGAGCTGGGCACCGAGCGCGTAGCCCGAGTCGGTCGGGTACGCGATCAGGCCGCCGTCGGTGAGCACCGAGACGGCCTGCTGGACGGCGCGCGGCTGGGGGTTCTGCGGGTGGATGTCGATGATGCGTGCCATGGCCCGACCCTACGTGCTTCCCCAGCCGCCGCCCAGGCTCTACATGTTGAAGATCGAGTAGCCGCCGGGGCCGACGAGCGCCGCGACGACCAGCAGGACCACGCCCCACAGGATGTCGCCGCGCACGATGCGCACGACGCCGAAGATCGCGATGACGACGGCGATGATCCACAGGATGAATGCCATGATGGAACTCCCTTTCTCTCCCTGTCCCTCGACCGTAGGACCGTGACCTCGATCACGCATCCTGGCGCCGTCCCTGACGTCCCAAGGGCCTGCGATACCAGCATGCGGACGCCTCCCACGGCTTGGTCCGACCTGCCTACGCTTGAGCCGTCCTAGTCGTGTCTCTCGAAGGGGTGCTCATGGTCGCCACGCTCACTCTGGCCGAGCGGCGCGAGCGTCAGCTCGCCCACGACACGGCCCGAGCCGAGCACGAGCGCCTGCGTCCGGAGCTCGTCCGACCGCGTCGCAGCGACGCCGAGCTGGAGCGGATCGCGCACGAGGCCGAGGAGCGCTTCGCCGACGCGACCACCGACGAGGTCCTCGCCTGGGTCGCCGAGGAGTTCGGCTACCTGACGGCGGTCGCGTGCTCCATGGCCGACGCCGTCCTGCCGCACGTCGTGGCCCAGCACGTGCCGTGGGTCGACACCCTGTTCCTCGACACCGGCTACCACTTCCCCGAGACCCTCGGCACCCGCGACGCCGTCGAGTCGTCGATGGAGCTCACGATCGTCGACGTCCGCCCGCGCCTCAGCGTCGCCGAGCAGGACGAGGCACACGGCAAGGACCTGTTCTCGACCAACCCGGCCGAGTGCTGCGCGATGCGCAAGGTCGAGCCGCTCACGAGCACCCTCAAGGGCTACGAGGCCTGGATCACCGGGGTGCGTCGCGACGAGGGTCCAACCCGCGCCGACACGCCCTTCGTCACCTGGGACGCCAAGAACGGCCTGGTCAAGATCAACCCGCTCGCGACGTGGACGTTCGACGAGGTCCTGGACTACGCCGCCGAGCACGACGTGATCGTCAACCCGCTGGTCAACGACGGCTACCCGTCGATCGGCTGCGCGCCGTGCACGCGCCGCGTCGCCCCGGGCGAGGACCCGCGCGCCGGCCGCTGGGCCGGGTTCGACAAGACCGAGTGCGGCCTGCACACCTGATCCCCGCTCGACCCCCACCGAAGGAACGCATGACCGCGCCCAGCCCTGCCTACCGGCTCGACCAGCTCGACTGGCTCGAGTCGGAGTCGATCCACATCATCCGCGAGGTCGTGGCCGAGTTCGAGCGGCCCGTGCTGCTCTTCTCCGGCGGCAAGGACTCCGTCGTGATGCTGCACCTGGCGGTCAAGGCCTTCTGGCCCGCGCCGGTGCCGTTCCCGGTGCTGCACGTCGACACGGGCCACAACTTCCCCGAGGTCCTCGCGTACCGCGACGCGACGGTCGAGCGCCTCGGCCTGCGTCTCGAGGTGGCCAGCGTGCAGGACTACATCGACGACGGCCGCCTGCGCGAGCGCGCCGACGGCACTCGCAATCCCCTGCAGACCCAGCCGCTGCTCGACGCCATCGAGGGACACCGCTTCGACGCCGTGTTCGGCGGCGGGCGTCGCGACGAGGAGAAGGCGCGTGCCAAGGAACGCGTGTTCAGCCTGCGCGACGAGTTCGGCCAGTGGGACCCGCGCAACCAGCGACCCGAGCTGTGGAATCTGTACAACGGCCGCCACACGCCCGGCCAGCACGTCCGCGTCTTCCCGCTGAGCAACTGGACCGAGCTCGACGTCTGGCAGTACATCGGTCGCGAGAAGATCGAGCTCCCGCCGCTCTACTACGCGCACGAGCGCGAGGTCTTCGAGCGCGACGGCATGCTGCTGTCGGTCGGCGAGTTCGCGCAGCCCAAGGACGGCGAGGACGTCTCGACCCGTCTGGTCCGCTACCGCACGGTCGGCGACATGTCGTGCACGGGCGCCGTCCTGAGCGACGCGCTCACCGTCGAGGACGTCATCACCGAGGTCGCCGCGACCCGCGTCACCGAGCGTGGCGCCACGCGCGCCGACGACCGGATCTCCGAGGCCGCCATGGAGGACCGCAAGAAGGAAGGCTACTTCTGATGAGCACCCTGCTGCGCCTCGCGACGGCGGGCTCCGTCGACGACGGCAAGTCCACGCTCGTCGGACGTCTGCTGTTCGACTCCAAGTCGGTGCTCGCCGACCAGTTCGACGCCGTGGAGCGGGTCAGCCGCGACCGCGGCCTCGAGTCCGCCGACCTCGCGCTGCTGACCGACGGCCTGCGCTCGGAGCGCGAGCAGGGTATCGGTGGTCTGCTGCACCACCTCATGAGCACTCGGCGCCGCCAGGGCGACCAGAGGCATGGTGGCCAGCACGGTCAGCAGCAGGTTACGCACGGTCTTGAACATCTTGAGAGCCCTCATC
>JALRCA010000214.1 GCA_023257515.1 Aeromicrobium sp. | reverse complement strand
TTTGGGTCCCGCTGGTCACGCGCCTGCTGGCGCCGGTGGGGCGGATGACGCTGAGCCTCTATGTCGGTCAGTCGCTGTTGTTTGTGCCGGTCTACTACGGCTTCGGGCTCGGCATGTACCGGACGCTGCCCCAGATCGCGTCGCTGGGGCCCGACGCCCTGTCCTTGAGCGTCGACGCCTTGACCGACGTGCTGAAGACCCAGGGTGGACGGCTCAAGACCGTGATCACCGACCAGAAGGTCATCGCCGGGATCGGCAACGCCTACAGCGACGAGATCCTCCATGCCGCCAAGCTGTCGCCGTTCGCGATCAGTGCGGACCTCGACGCCGACCAGGTCGACCGGCTGGACGTCGCGATCCGCGCGATCCTCACCGAGGCGCTCGCCGAGGCGCACGGCAAGCCGGCCTCGGAGCTCAAGGACGCCAAGCGCACGCGCATGCGGGTCCACGGCCGCACCGGCGAGGCGTGCCCCGTGTGCGGCGACACGATCGCCGAGGTCACGTTCAGCGACTCCTCGCTCCAGTACTGCCCCACGTGCCAGACGGGCGGCAAGCCGCTCAAGGACCGCTCCACGAGCAAGTTCCTGAAGTGAGCTGCGGCTCGGACGCACTCTGAGGGGTTGCGGTCGTCCTGGCGACCGCAGGCCCTCAGGCGCGCGCAGCCCGCACGCGCGGTCCGAGGGATCCTGGTCGCCAGGACGACCGCAACCCCTCAGCCTGCGTCCCGTCGGGGCCGCGTCAGGCGGCAGGGCGCAGCGAGTCCACGACCCGGTAGAAGGCGTCAGCCGCGTGGCCGGCATCGATCTGGCGGTCCGCCAGTCCGAGCAGCAGATCCATGACCGCTGGGTCGACGGCCTGCTCCTGCGCTGCCTGCGCGATCGTGCCGAGCACCTCGCGGGTCCACCCGAGGCTCTGGACCGGGTCGGCGAAGTCCCGGTCGTCGAGCACCGAGGCGGACGAGGCGAAGCTCCCGGTCATCGCGGCCAGGAAGGGAGTCGCGCGCCGGGCGTAGTCCGCGGCCGAGATGCCGGCCGGTGCGACCATCGCCGCGCCGTGCAGGAACCCGACGATCATCGTGTACATCCCCGACAGCATCGCCAGGTCGTAGAGCGACGCGGTCCCGGCGTCGGGCCCGTCGTACGTGGTCGTCGCCCAGGTCTCGAGCATCGGTCGCTGGGTCTCGAAGACCTCGGCGGACCCGCTGTAGAGGATCGACGCGCCCGGCGACCCGATCATGGCCGGGACCGCCATGATCGCCCCGTCCAGGTAGGCGACGCCGTGCTCGGCGGCCCATGCCGACAGCTCCCGCGCTTGCTGGGGCGAGGTCGTGGTCAGGTTCACGAGGGCGCGGCCCTTCAGGGCGTCGGCGACCGGCTCCAGCGTCGCGAGGACCGAGGCGTGGTCGTACAGGCAGGCGACGACGACCGGGCTCGCGCCGATCGCCGCCCCGACGTCCGGCCGGTGAAGGGCCCCGCGGTCCACGAGCTCGTGCTCGCGTCCCGACGTCCGGTTCCAGGTCGTGACGGTCCGGCCGGACGCGAGCAGCGAGCCGGCCAGCGCGCGTCCCATCTCTCCCAGGCCCAACAGGCTGACGTCGGTGTGCTCCATGGTGTGCCCCCTCGATGACGTGTGCTTGGTCATCGTGCCTCGACCACCTACCATCGGGGAAGTACCCACCAGGAAGTGCGGTACGCACCTAGACGTGAGGAGCTCGACCATGGGGGAGCGCAAGGGACCGTACATCTGTGGCATCGACGCCGCGATGGATGTCGTCAGCGGCAAGTGGAAGGGCCTCATCCTGTGGGAGCTCGAGACGTACGGCGTCCGCCGCTTCGCCGAGCTGCGACGCGGCCTGCCCGGGGTCAGCGAGAAGATGCTGACCCAGCACCTGCGCGAGATGGAGGCCGACGGGCTCGTCGACCGCGAGGTGTTCGCCGAGGTGCCGCCGCGGGTGCAGTACTCGCTGACCGAGCACGGTCGTTCGCTCAATCGCGCCCTCGCTCCGCTCGGTGAGTGGGGACGCGAACGGGTCTGCCGCGAGGAGCGCGAGCTCGTCGACCACGTCGACGCCGAGCTCATGCCGCGCTAGCTGGGCGGGGTCAGCCGAGCGCCACGAGCGTCACGGCGGCCGCTGCGAGCGCCAGGCCGACGCCCTGCCAGGCGTGGATGCGCTCCTTGAGCACGAGGGCGGCGAGCACCACCGTCGAGGCGGGGTAGAGCGCCGAGATGACGGACACCACCGACAGCAGGCCGTGGTGGGTCGCGTAGACGAACAGGCCGGTGGCGGCCGCGCCCAGCGGTCCCATCGCGAGGGCGCGCCAGGCAGCGGGGTCGCGCGGCACCCAGGCCTGACGCAGCGAGACGGCGGTCAGGACGACGACCGCCACCGACACGAGTTGCGTCAGGGCGAGCGGCACGATCCCGGCGTCCTCGCCGATGCGCCCCAGGCACACGAACAGCAGACCGAAGCCCAGCCCCGCCAGCACGCCGTCGACGACCCCGCCGCGGTGGCTCGGGTCCTCGTCGGCCACGCGCGAGATGAGCCAGATCGCGGGCATTGCGCTGATGACGCCCAGCACGGCGAGCGGCGAGGGTCGTTCGCCGATCGCGAGCCCGACGGCCACCGGGAGCAGCGCCGTGCCGACGGCCGAGAGTGGCGCCACGACGCCCATCCGCGCCCCCGCCAGCCCGCGGTAGAGGAACGCGGTGCCGAGGCCGCCACCCACGCCGGCCCCGGCGGCCCAGGCCCAGTCCTGCCCCGTCACGACGCCGCCGACCACCAGGCCGACGACCAGGTTCGCGACCGTCGACGAGGACTGGCCGACGACAGCAACCTGCCAGGGTCCGGACCGCTTCGAGAACAGTCCGCCCAGGAAGTCCGAGACGCCGTAGGAGAGGGCGGAGAGCAGGGAGAGGACGACGGCCACGCCAGGACTGTAGTGCTCGGGTCCGGGCTCCGGTGCGAGCGCCGAGGTGGATTGGCCGCGCTGCCTAGAGTGGGGCCATGACGGCCGAGGGTGACGCCAGGCGCGGCGGATGGGGTCGACGCACGAATCGTGCGGTCGACGGCATGGCCGCGCGCGTCGACGGGCGCACCGAGGACGTGTCCCGACGCGCCGCTCCGGTGCTCGTGCTGGCCGTCAAGGTGCTGCGCTGGCCGACGCTGGTGCTGCTCGCGATCCCGGTCCCGTTCCTCCTCGTGACGTTCGTCCTGGGCCTGACCATGAGCGGCTGGCTGCGGATCGTCGTGGTCGTGCTCTCACTGGTCGGCGCGCTGGTCTCGTTCGCCTTCGGCGCGCGGCGGTACAAGATCCTGCAGGCTGTCGAGGTCCCGTCCGCGCTCGCCACCGAGCTCGGGATCGCGGTCAGCCTGTCGGGCAAGGTCGACGAGTCCCGGGGCGTCCTCGAGGCCGTGGCGGGCGGTGGCGGGTGGCGCGTGCTGTCGCGGTTGCGCGGCCTGTGGGGTGGCGTCACGATGACCGGGCGCTGGATCGAGGGCATCGACGACCTGCCCCGGGCACGGTACTTCTTCCCGCCCAAGATCGGCACGACCGTGACCGTCACGATCGCGGCGCTGTGGCTCGTGCCGATCTCGTTCGTGCTCTGCCTGCTGTCGGTCGTCGGCGCGATCGCCCACGCGATCTGAGTTCAGGATCGGGTGACAGCGTCGGGGGCTGGTCCTACGCTGACCGCCATGAACCTCGTCGGACTGGCCACCCTGCCGCTGCGTGTGACGATCTCCGCGACGCGCACGACGCTCGCGCTGGGTCAGCTCGCCGCGCCGGACGGCCCGATCCTGCGGGAGGGCGGCTACGGCTCGCGCATCGGCGAGATCATCGGCGAGGGTGGGCTCCTGGAGCAGGTCGCGAAGCTGCTCGCCGACGAGCGTGGCGTGCTGGCGCTCGGCAACACGCTCGCCGACCTGACCGCCGAGGACCGCCCGCTCGGCAAGGCGCTGGCTCGTGACGGACTCGTCGATCGCATGGCCTCCGAGGACGGCCCGTTCGTGCGGCTGCTCGAGGAGGGTGGCGCGCTCGATCGCGCGCTGGCCGAGAACGGCCCGCTCTACCGGTTCCTCGCACCCGGTGGTGCACTGGACCGGCTGCTGGCGACCGACGGACCGCTGGAGCGGCTGCTCGTCCCCGACGGTCCGTTGGACCGCATGCTCGCGCCGGACGGCGCCCTCGACCACCTGCTCTCCGAGGGCGGGACGCTCGAGCGCGTGCTGGAGCCCGGTGGTCTGCTGGAGCAGCTCGTCGAGGAGGAGGGCATGCTCGAGACGCTGCTGCAGCCCGGCGGCACGCTCGACCAGCTCGTCGAGCTCGGCCGGACCTTCGACTCGCTCGTCCCGCGGCTCGAGGCCCTGGGCAACGCGATCCCCAACCTCAACAACGCCGTCGCGATCCTGAGCGGCGCGGTCGAGCCGCTCGGGTCGCTCGCGCAGCGACTCCCCGGCGGCCGTCGCTCGCGCCCGGCTCTCGCCACGACGCCGCCGGCGGACCGCGAGCCGTACGGCGACTGACCGGCACGCCCGCACGACGTGGGCGCGATTCGGGGGACAGGTCCCGCGGGCGGCCCTACGGTGACGGCATGGGTCCAGTCCGCGCCGTCGTGGTCGTCGCGCTCGCGATGGTGACGCTCGTGGGCTGCGGGCGGTACTCGTTCGACACGGTGGCCGAGCCGACGTTCCCGACGTCCTCGCCCACCACCCCGAGCAAGCCGCTCGAGCGCGCGGACGTGGTGGGGCGTTGGGTCTTCGACGCTCTTCCTGAGAGGGCCTACGTGGTTCTCGGTCAACGCCAGGCGGTGGTCCACGACGGGTGCATCCCACGGCGATATGGAGGCTGGGACCTGGTGCACGGCCGGGCCAAGTTTCGAGACGACCTACCGGTCCGAGCCTTGGGGTGCAGCCTTCCGACGGCAGAGATCTGGAGGGCGCGGTCGTTCGCCCTCCGCGGCGACGTGCTGGTCGCGTTCGACCGCGACGGGCGCGAGATCGGTCGGCTGCACCGGCCGCGCTGAGGTCGGCTCGCACCTCGCCTGGTTCCTCGTCACGATGCCCGGGGCGTAACCCGGGCTTCGTGATGAGAACCGGGCACCGTGCGCTGATTCCCTGGCGAGCATGGGAATCAGCGCCGCCGGGGCGGTGCGGAGCGCGTCACACCGGGAACATCGTCACGGTTGCGGCGGTTGGTGGTCGTCGTGAGTGAACTCTTCGAGCCCTTGACCCTGCGGGGCGTCACCGCACGGAACCGCATCTGGCTCGCGCCCATGTGCCAGTACTCGTGCTTCGCCCAGGACGGCGTGCCGACCGACTGGCACCTCGCGCACCTGGGGTCCCGGGCGACCGGCGGGTTCGGCCTGCTGATCACCGAGGCGTCGGCAGTCGTGCCGGAGGGCCGGATCAGCCCCCAGGACGCCGGGATCTGGAACGACGAGCAGGCGCGGGCCTGGCGGCGGATCGTCGACTTCACCCACGAGCAGGGTGCGGCGATCGGCATCCAGCTCGCCCACGCCGGGCGCAAGGCGTCCACGTACTCGCCGCTGTCCGGCCAGGACGGCACGGTCCCGGAGTCCGAGGGCGGCTGGCGCACGGTGGCGCCCTCGCCGATCGCGTTCCCGGGCTTCGACGAGCCGCGTGAGCTCACGACCGACGAGGTCGCCGGCGTGGTGACCGCGTTCGCCGACGCCGCTCGCCGCGCCGACGAGGCCGGGTTCGACGTCGTCGAGGTCCACGCCGCCCACGGCTACCTGCTGCACGAGTTCCTCTCGCCGTTGTCGAACCACCGCGAGGACCGCTACGGCGGTTCGTTCGAGAACCGCACGCGTCTGGTGATCGAGGTCGTCGACGCGATCCGCGATGCCTGGCCGGAGGACAAGGCCCTGGCGGTCCGCTTCTCCGGCACCGACTGGCTGGACGACGGCTGGACGATCGACGAGACGGCGCGGCTCGGCAAGCTCCTGAGCGACCGCGGCGTCGACGTGATCGACGTGTCGAGCGGTGGGCTGCTGCCGGCCGAGATCCCGGTCGGGCCGGGCTACCAGGTCCCCCTCGCACGAGCGGTCCGCGAGGGCTCGGCACTCACGACCGGGGCGGTCGGGCTCATCACCGAGCCGGCCCAGGCCGAGCAGGTCCTGCTCGACGGGGACGCCGACCTGGTGCTGCTGGCGCGCGCCGCGCTGCGCGAACCGGCGTGGCCGCTGCGCGCGGCCCACGAGCTGCGGATCGACGTGAGCGACGCACCGTACCCGGCCCAGTACACCCGGGGCGCCTGGCGCTGAGGCGACGCCCGCCGGATTCGGCGGTAGCGTCCCCCCATGGAGCTCTGCTCGTACGAGGAGTTCGGGGTGGCGTTCTTCGAGCACGCCGTCACCGAGGAGAAGGTGCTGGAAGCCGTCCGCGAGATGGCGGGCGACCCGATCGACATGGGGCCCGTGCCCGCAGGCCCCGGCGGGGCCGCACAGGTCACGGCCACCGGATCGGTGGGTGAGCCCGCGGCGACACGACTCGAGGGCGACATCATCCGCTACGAGGTCGTCCTGCCGATCTCGCTCGACTTCACCGTCGACCTCCAGGTCGACAAGCACCGCTTCCACGGCGACCTGCTGGTGCCGCTGCTGATCTCGGCGCGGGCCACCAAGGAGCTGTGCATCGACATCGAGGTCGAGCCGCCGACGGCCGACCAGGTACGCCTCGACCTCAAGGCGTCGGGGCTGCGTGCCTCGGTCCTGCAGAGGCTCGCCGGCATCGACGACGAGGTCAAGCGCTTCGTCGCGCAGTACATCCAGGACGAGGTCGACAGCGGCGACCCCGCGGACCGCCTCATCGACGTCAAGCAGGGCATCGACGCCGCGATGTAGGCGCTGCGCCTCCGGGCCGAACGCAGGTCCTTGCGTCCCCGCGGGCCTCGGTAGGCTGGGACCGTGACGGACGCGCCTCTGAGCACCCCGACCCAGCCGACCCTCGACACCGTCGAGCACGCCACCGCCACTCCCGACCGGGAGCAGCCGTGGGCCGAGCTGGGCCTCAAGCCCGACGAGTACCAGAGGATCCGCGAGATCCTGGGTCGTCGCCCCACGGGTGCCGAGCTCGCGATGTACTCGGTCATGTGGAGCGAGCACTGCTCCTACAA
>JALRCA010000119.1 GCA_023257515.1 Aeromicrobium sp. | reverse complement strand
TGCTCTACGGCTACTCGATCGCCTTCGGCAACGACAAGCAGGGCGTGTTCGGCGATCCGAGCCAGTATTTCGGGCTGAAGGGGCTGATCGGCGGGAACGCCGTCGCCGAGGTGGTAGCCGACCCCGCCGCGGGCGTCGAGGCGGTTGAGGCGGTGACCATCCCGCTGGCCGGGACCATCCCGCAGACGGTGTTCGTGGCGTTCCAGTTGATGTTCGCCATCATCACCGTCGCGCTGATATCCGGCGCGGTCGCAGATCGGCTCCGCTTCGGCGGATGGCTGGCCTTCACGGCCCTCTGGGTGAGCTTCGTCTACTTCCCGGTCGCACACTGGGTGTTCGCCTTCGACGGGTTCACCGCCGAGACCGGCGGGTGGATCGCCAACAGACTCAAAGCGATCGACTTCGCGGGCGGAACCGCCGTGCACATCAACGCCGGCATCGCCGCGCTGGTGCTGGCGCTCATCCTCGGCAAGCGACTCGGCTGGCCCGGGACTCCGATGCGCCCGCACAACCTGCCCTTCGTAATGCTCGGCGCCGGCCTCGAGGTACTCCCGGTGGATGCCGGCGATGATGTCGGGCTGCGACAGCGTCAGCAGGTCGTTGTTGCCGCCGACGTCGCAGGCCCAGTCGGCGAAGCGCTCACCCCGGTAGCCGGCCTCGTCGGGACGGTCGCGCTGGATCGCGGTGCCCATCGCGCCGTCGAGCACCATGATGCGCTCGCGCAGCTGCGAGGACAGGGCTTCGGTGGCGTCAGGTCGCCAGGCGCGGTCGTTGGTCACGGCGTCTCCTCCGGGATCGAGTCGAGGTACGGGTCGACGATCAAGAGGGAGTCTCCAGCCGTCAGCGGGCTCGCGTGGACCTTCACGAAGAACTCGCGTCCATCATCCCACGTCTCACAAGTCCGTGGGAGCACTACTCACGTGTCGGTCGTCTCGGACCGCAACGGGTGCGCGATCTCGTCGCGAGGCATGCGAGCGGCCAGGATGGCCACCGGGGCGGCGACCACGGGCACGACGGCGACCAGCACGAAGGTGGCCTGCAGGCCGATGAGCTCGCTGAGCGGTCCGGCGACCGCCATCGAGACCGGCATCAGCAGCAACGAGACGAAGAAGTCGAGGCTGGAGGCGCGCCCGAGCATCTCGCGCGGGACGCGTCGTTGCAGCAGCGTGCCCCAGATGACGGTCGGCCACTCGAAGAGCGCGCCGACGACGAACATCGCCGCGGCGATCACGACGACCGACTCGCTGAACCCGACGGCGAGCATCGGGACGCACGAGAGGCCCCAGAGCCCGACCATGATCGTGAGGTAGCGGCGCGGCAGCCGTGTGGCACCGGCGACGAGGGCGGCGATCGCGCCCCCGATGCCGAAGGCCGCGAGCACGAGGGCGTGGTCGGTGGGGCCGCCTCCGGCCTCGTCCTTGATGACGAACGGCACGAGCACCTCGAGCGGCCCGATCACCATGAGCACCAGCAGGCACGCGAACAGCAACGTCGCGAGGAACCACGGGGTCCTGACCATGTAGCCGAGCCCGCCCTTGATGTCGGCCCACGCCGAGGACGGCTCGGCGTCCAGGTCACGCGAGAGCGGCACCGGCCGCAGGGCGAGCAGGGGCAGCAGCACGAGCACCTCGAGCGCGAACGTCATCGCGAGCGCGGCGGCCGGCGACGTCGTGGCGACCACGACGCCGGCGAGCGCCGGCCCGGCCGCCTGGAGCAGGGTCGGTCGCAGGAAGCCCTCGAGCCCGTTGGCCGCGAGCAGGTCGTCGTCGTGCACGAGCGCCGGCAGGAGAGCCGAGTAGGCAGGGAAGTAGAAGCCCTCCGCGGCACCGATCACCACGGCTGCGACGGCGAGGGCCGGGATCGAGACGGTGCCGCTGAACGCGAGCGTCCCGACGATCGCGATCACGACGAGTCGCGCGACGGTCGTGGACAGCAGGATCCGGCGTTGGGGGACCCGGTCCGCCGTGACGCCCCCGAGGAGTGCCGTCGCGAGCAGTCCGACGGCCGACCCCGTCGTGACGGCCGACAGCTGGGTCGGCCCACCGCCGTGCTCGATGATGAGCCACACGATGGCCACGAGCCACGCGCCGGCCGATGTCAGCTCCAGCACCATCGAGGCGGCGAGCCACCGGTACTGGGCATGGCGCAGCGGCTTGAGCGGCCCCTTGGCCCACGTCCCCCTGAGGGCGGTATCCGCCCGAACGTCGTCCACGTGAACAGCCTAGACTCGACCTGTGACGAAGTTCGCAGCGGTCCTGTGGGACCTGGACGGAACGATCGTCGACACCGAGCCGATGTGGATGGACGCCGAGCACCGCCTGGCCGCCGCACACGGGGCCACGTGGACCGACGAGGACGGCAAGCAGCTGGTCGGCAACGCGCTGCCGGGAGCCGCGGCCTACATCAAGCAGCGACTCGAGCTGTCGTGGACCGTCGAGGAGATCATCGACCACCTGGTCGACGAGATCGTCGAGGCGCTGCGCGCCGAGGTGCCGTGGCGTCCCGGCGCGACCGACCTGATCAAGGCGCTGCGCGCGGAGTCCGTGCCTCAGGCGCTCGTCACGATGTCCTACGCCCGCATCGCCGACGTGCTCGTGGAGACCCTCGGGTTCGATGCCGTCGTGACCGGCGACAGCGTGACGCGCGGGAAGCCGCACCCCGACCCGTACCTCAAGGCCGCGGAGCTGCTCGGTGTCGACCCCGCCGAGTGCCTCGCCATCGAGGACTCGCCGACGGGCGCCGCGTCGGCGAACGCGGCCGGGTGCACGGTGCTGGTCGTGCCCCACGTCGTCGACGTGCCGCCGGCGGAGCGCCGGGTCTTCCGCCCGAGCCTCGACGGGATCACGGCCGACCTGCTGCACGGGCTGCGCGCCGAGGTCGGCTGAGGCTAGTCGACCCGATGGCCCGCGGGGACGATCTCAAGCTCGGGCATGGGCGGCGCGACCCCACCGAACTCGGGGCACGTCTGCTGGTGGGCGCACCACCCGCACAGGGCTGAGCGCCGCGGACGGAACTCCCCCCGCTCCAGGCAGTCAGCGATGGCGTCCCAGAGCGCCTGCAGCTTACGTTCGGTGGACAGCAGGTCCGACTCCGTGGGCACGTACTCGAGCGTCGTGCGGTCGGCCAGGTAGAGCAGCTGCAGGACGGTGGGCATGAGGCCACGCGTGCGCCAGATCACCAGCGCGTAGAACTTCATCTGGAACAGCGCCTTGTCCTCGAAGCGCGGATCGGGCGAGCGTCCGGTCTTGTAGTCGACGACACGGATGCGCCCGTCGGGCGCGACGTCGAGACGGTCGACGATGCCACCGAGGCCCAGGCCCGAGTCGAGCTCGTGGTCGACCCGCAGCTCCCGCTCGGCGGGTTCGAGCCAGCGCGGGTCCTCGAGCGAGTAGTAGGCGCCGAGCAGCTCGGTGGCCGACGCGAGCCACGCGGCCTCGTCGGCCGCCTGCTCGGCGGTGAACAGCTCGGTGAGCCGCGGATCCTGCTCCTGCAGCGCCGCCCATCGACTCGGGAGCATGGCCGCCGCCGCCTCGAGGGTGCGTCGGTCCGCCGGCAGGTCGAAGAGGTCCTCGAGGACCGAGTGGACGAGGGTGCCGCGCGCTGCCGCCGGCGAGGCGGGCTCGGGCAGCCGGTCGATCGTGCGGAACCGGTAGAGCAGCGGGCAGCTCTGGAAGTCGCCGGCACGACTGGGCGAGAGAGCGGTCCGGACCTGGCGCGCCCCGGTGTCGCCCTCGGGCCGCAGGGGATGCTGATCGATGGAGCTGCTCACACGCTCAACGTAGCCGCGAGCACCGACACCCTCGGGCACCCCCGATACGTTGGGGACCGTGACGTCACAGGCTCCCGCGGACCGACCCGTCGGGACCTGGCGTCTGGGCCGCATCGGCGAGACGCAGGTTCTGGCCCGACCGTCGCTCCTGCTCATGGGTATCGTGCTCGTCCTCGTGCTGGCGCCCCGGTTCGAGCTCGCCACGGCGAACGAGTACCTCGTCGCGCTCGTGCTCGTGCTCGGTCTGTACGCCTCGGTGTTCGTGCACGAGCTGGCGCACCTGGTCGTCGCACGCGCCTACGGCATGCACGCGCCCTCGATCACGCTGCACCTGCTCGGCGGCGAGACGGTGATCGAGGGTGAGTCGCGCACGCCGGCCCAGGAGCTCACGACCGCCGTCGTCGGGCCGCTCGTCTCCGGTGCCATCGCCCTCGCCGCCTGGCTCGCCAGCCTCTGGCTCGGCGCGGGCCTGGCAGCGGGCGTGCTGTGGTCGCTCGCGTGGGTCAACGCGATCGTGGCGGCGTTCAACCTCGTCCCTGGTCTCCCGCTCGACGGCGGCCGCGTCCTGCGTGCTCTCGTGTGGGCCGCGACGGGCCGCGAGTCGACCGGCGTCCGGGTCGCGGCCTGGATCGGGAGGCTGGCGGCGGTCGCGGTCGTGGCCGCGGCTCTCGTGCTCCGTGACCGGCTCGGGACGGGATGGCTCGTCGACCTGGCCCTCGCGGTGCTGGTCGGCTTCGTGCTGTGGACCGGCGCGACCGCGGCCCTGGAGCAGGCCGACCGCGTCGGGCGGGTCAACCGGCTGGTCGCGTCCGAGCTGCTGGTGCCCGCCGTCGACGGCACCGCGACCCCGACCGACCTGCCGGTCCTGCCGGACGGCCTGCACGGCACGATGCTCCTGCGGGCGATGGCAGCACGTCCCGCCCCGACCTACGCCGTCGTGACGCCCGACGGGCGCCTCGTCGGCCTGCTGCACGCCGACGCCGTGGACGACGCCTACCGGAGGACCCGATGACCACCTGGATGCGCTCAGGACCCTTCGTCGAGGGGGAGTGGGTGCGGCTCAGCGACGCCAAGGGCCGCAAGCACAACATCCGCCTCGAGGCGGGGCGTGAGTTCTCGACCAAGAAGGGCCAGATCCGCCACGACGACATCATCGGGCACCCCGAGGGCATCGTCGTCGCGTCGTCGCTGGACGGGCAGTACCAGGTGTTCAGGCCACTGCTGTCGGAGTACGTCGTCTCGATGCCACGCGGCGCAGCCGTGATCTACCCCAAGGACGCGGCACAGATCATCACGCTCGCCGACATCTACCCCGGTGCGCGCGTGGTCGAGGCCGGCGCCGGGTCGGGCGCGCTCACCGCCTATCTGCTGCGCGCCGTCGGTCCCGAGGGCCACGTCGGCTCGTACGAGCTGCGCGAGGAGTTCGCCGAGACGGCACGGCGCAACGTCGAGCAGGTGACCGACGGCGGACATCCCGCCTGGACGCTCACCGTCGGCGACGTGCGCGACGTCATGAGCGAGCCCGAGGTCGACCGGCTGATCCTCGACATGGTCGACCCGTGGACGTGCGTGCCGCTGGCCGTCGAGCGGCTCGTGCCCGGCGGGGTCGTGTGCGCCTACGTGGCGACCACGACCCAGCTCTCGTTGTTCGTGGAGACGCTGCGCGAGGACGGCGGCTTCACCGAGCCCGTCGCGTGGGAGACGCTGCAGCGCCAGTGGCACCTCGAGGGCCTGGCGGTGCGGCCGGACCACAAGATGATCGGCCACACGGCGTTCCTGGTGACGGCTCGTCGCATGGCACCGGGCGTGCGGTCGCTGGAGAAGTCGCGCCGCCCGGCCCCCGGCGCCTACGGCCCCGACTACACCGGTCCCCGCCCCGCCAACCTCCCCTGACCCCCCAACCTCCCGGCCCAGTTTCCCGGTGGGGTGCTGGGTCGGGCGGGGTGGATCGAAACCGGATCGTCACACGTGTCGCGCCGAGACGCACTGTGCTGCAACGTTTGTCCCGGTAGGGTCGAGATCCACAGCAGGAGGTGCGACATGAGTTCCGACGACCAGTCCCACACCGCGGGATCCGAGCACGAGCTGGCCTACCTGCGCGCAGAGGTCGAGCACCTGCGCCGCCGCCTCGGTTCGGAGGGCACGTACGACGCCCGCTTCTCCGACCTGGAGGCACGCCTCTCCTCGACGAACGCGCAGAACGAGCGGCTCACGACCACGCTGCGCGAGGCTCGCGACCAGATCGTCTCGCTCAAGGAGGAGGTCGACCGGCTCGCACAGCCGCCGACCGGCTTCGGCACGTTCCTGCAGCGCAACGACGACGACTCCGTCGACGTGTTCACCGGCGGCCGCAAGCTGCGCGTGAACGTCAGCCCCGCCGTCGACAAGGACGAGCTGCAGAAGGGCCAGGAGGTCATCCTCAACGAGGCCATGAACGTCGTCGCCGCGCTCGAGTTCGAGACCGTCGGCGAGGTCGTCATGCTCAAGGAGGTCCTGGCCGACGGCGAGCGCGCACTGATCCTGGGCAGCACCGACGACGAGAAGGTCGTCCGGATCGCCGAGTCGCTCAAGGACCAGAGGATCCGCGCCGGCGACTCCCTGCTGCTCGACTCGCGCGCGGGCTACGTCTACGAGCGCATCCCCAAGAGCGAGGTCGAGGAGCTCGTCCTCGAAGAGGTCCCGGACATCGACTACACGAGCATCGGCGGGCTCGCCGGCCAGGTCGAGATCATCCAGGACGCCGTCGAGCTGCCGTACCTGCACCCCGAGGTGTTCGTCGAGCACGAGCTGCGCCCGCCCAAGGGCATCCTGCTCTACGGTCCGCCCGGCTGCGGCAAGACGATGATCGCCAAGGCGGTCGCGTCGTCGCTGGCCCGCAAGGTCTCCGAGCGCACCGGCGAGGAGGGCCGCTCCTACTTCCTGAACATCAAGGGTCCGGAGCTGCTCAACAAGTACGTCGGCGAGACCGAGCGTCACATCCGCCTGGTCTTCCAACGGGCCCGCGAGAAGGCGAGCGAGGGCACGCCCGTCATCGTGTTCTTCGACGAGATGGACTCGCTGTTCCGCACGCGCGGCTCCGGAGTCTCCTCCGACGTCGAGAACACGATCGTGCCGCAGCTGCTCAGCGAGATCGATGGCGTCGAGGGGCTCGAGAACGTGCTGGTCATCGGCGCCTCGAACCGCGAGGACATGATCGACCCGGCGATCCTGCGGC
>JALRCA010000070.1 GCA_023257515.1 Aeromicrobium sp. | reverse complement strand
GTCACCATGAAGTGGTGGGACGACCTGTGGCTCAACGAGTCGTTCGCCGAGTTCGCCTCACACCACTCCCAGGTCAACGCGACCCGCTTCACCGACGCGTGGACCGGGTTCACCAACCAACGCAAGAATTGGGCCTACCGCCAGGACCAGCTGCCGTCCACGCACCCGATCTCGGCCGACAACTACGACCTGCACGCGGTCGAGGCCAACTTCGACGGCATCACCTACGCCAAGGGCGCCTCGACGCTCAAGCAGCTCGTCTCGTGGGTCGGCGAGGAGGACTTCTTCGCCGGGCTCCGGGCCTACTTCACCAAGCACGCCTTCGGGAACACGACCCTGCAGGACCTGCTCGACGAGCTGGAGACGGCCTCGGGCCGCGAGCTCGGCTCGTGGGCCAAGGAGTGGCTGCAGACGACGGGCGTCAACACGCTGCGCGCCGACTTCTCGACCGACGACGGCGGCGCCTTCGGCTCCTTCGCCGTCGAGCAGTCCGCGCACCCGGACCACCCGACGCTGCGTCGTCATCGGATCGCGATCGGTCTCTACGACCTCGTCGACGGTCGCCTCACGCGGCGCGAGCGCATCGAGACCGACATCGAGGGCGAGCGCACCGAGGTGCCTGAGCTCGTCGGTCAGCGCCGCCCGGACCTCGTGCTGCTCAACGACGACGACCTGACGTACGCCAAGATCCGTCTCGACGAGCACTCGTTCGCCACCCTGGTCGAGCACATCGCCGCCTTCGACGAGTCGCTGCCGCGGGCCCTGAGCTGGGGCGCCGCCTGGGACATGACGCGCGACGCGGAGCTGTCGGGAGCCGACTTCGTCTCGCTCGTGCTCGCCGGGGTCGGCACCGAGTCGGACCTGACCGCCGTGGCGTCGTTGCTGCGCCAGGGCTCCTCGGCCATCAACCTGTACACGCCCGACGCCTCGCGTCCCGAGCTCGCCGAGCGCTGGGAGACGGGTCTGTGGGGGCTGCTCGGGGCGGCCGATCCGGGCAGTGACCACCAGCTCGCCCTGGCCCGTGCCTACGCCTCGGCGGCGCGGGGCCCGGAGCGGGTGCAGGCGCTGCTCGACGGGTCGCTCGAGGGCCTCGACGTCGACACCGACCTGCGATGGACGTTCGTCACGGCGCTCGCCCGGCTCGGCAGCTACGGGGAGGACGAGATCGCGGCCGAGCAGGAACGCGACCACACGATCTCGGGGCGGGAGCGCGCCGCGGCGGCGAGGGCAGTCCGCCCGGACCCCGACGCGAAGGCCGCCGCCTGGCAGGCGGTCGCGGTCGACACCTCGACGCCGAACGAGACGCGTCGTCAGACGGCCGTCGCGTTCCAGGTGCCCGGTCAGGGCGAGCTGCTCGAGCCGTACGTCGACCGCTACCTCGAGCTGGCCGAGACGATCATCGAGGACCAGGGCGTCTGGATCGGTCAGGTCGCGCTGGTCTACCTCTTCCCGCTGGCCAACCCGTCGCAGGACACCCTCGACAAGGTGGATGCGTGGCTGTCCTCGACCTCGGCCGGCTCCGCCTCGAAGCGGTACGTCACGGAGGGCCGCGACGACCTCGCGCGGGCGCTGCGGGCTCAGGCGGCGGCCTCGGCCTGAGCCTCACGCGCCCTCGTCCCCCGCTGGGAGTGACGTTTTGAGGCGACACGCCAGCGTGTCGCCGTGGATTGGTCACTGCCAGCGGCGGGCGGGAGCCCAGGTCGACCACCAGGGCGGCGGGTCGGTGGTCCATCGTCCCTGCTGATCGCCCTGTCGGGCCCGTCGATCAGCAGCGACGAGGCGCGCCGCGAGCCCCCAACGGTCACGATGGTCGAGGTGGGTGACTCGGCAGACGACGAGGCCGTGGTTCTCGAAGTCCTCCTCGCGCACGTTGTCCGAGGCGTGCTGCCCCTCCTCACGGTGGTGCGCCCCGTCGGACTCGATCACGAGCCCGTGCTCGGCCTGCAGGAGGTCCGCGATCCCGATCAGTCGGCCGTTCCGGGTGAACACGGGCACGTTCGCGCGCAGACCCGAGATCTCGGCGTCGAGGGAGGCAGCCAGTCGTGTGCGCGTCTCCTCGGGGCTCGCTGACCGTGTGACCGCCAGGGCCGTCGCCGCACGGGCTCTGACCACGCCGCGCACCTTCGGGTGAGCGGCCACGACCTGCTGAAGGGCGACGAGCGAGCAGTGCGGCGTGCCGGCCGTGGTCGAGCACGCCATGTCGGCCATCGCCACTGCGTCGCGCAGCGAGCGGGCTCGACGCATCTCGTCGAACACCGCCCGCGCGATCGATGTCGCGCGGTAGGAGCCGAGGTCCACCGTCTCGTCCGGGTGCAGTCGACCGCGCCACGGTTCGATCCCGTTGCGCCGCCGCAGCTGCCCGACGTCGCAGTGCACCGGCACCGGTCGCGGAGCACCGTCCCCCGACTCTCCACTGAACCAGTGGTTTCCCTGAGCTCTCAGTGCCGCCCAGCCGCCGAGTGCCTGGTTCGGCCCGAGCAGCGCGACCGCGTCGGACATCCGCATCGTGACGTCGTCATGCGAGACGTACCTGGGTCGCACCACGCCGTGCAGCGGGTGCGAGTACACCGCGGACCGCAGGTCGGCTTCGGACTCCCCGTCCGCGAGCGCCCGTCGTACGCGTCGGCTGAGCAACAGAGGGTCGTACTGATCCATCGGCCGATCGTCGGACGTGGCTGCCGATCTGCCCAGCCACTCGTCCCCAGCCCCGCTGGCAGTGACACTTCTACCGCGACACGCTGGCGTGTCGCGTCAAACCGTCACTGCCAGCGGGGGCGGGGGGCGGGGCTCAGTGGTGGGCCGGCGTGTGGTCGCCGGCCTTCTCGACCTCGGTCGAGGGCGCCGGAGGCACGTAGTTGCGGCGAGCGGTGAGCAGACCGAACAGCGCGATGAGCACGAACAGGCCGGCGGGGATCGCGAGCAGCAGCGTCAGGTAGTAGAGGGTGTCCGTCGCCGGCCCCTCCTCCCACGTCGTGGGCGAGTCGGCGACCGAGGCCGAGGCGCCGGCGAGGACCAGGACGAGAGCCGTGGACACGACGGTGACGACGCGGGAGACGCTGTTCATGGACTCATCGTATCGGCCCGTAGGCTGGTTGCATGGCTGACCTCGACGTGCAGATGCCGGAGTGGCTCACCCTCGACAACCTGCTGTCCTCGGGCCTGCAGATCCTCGTCATCGTCGTCGCCTGCTTGGTGGCGCGCTGGATCGTGCGCCGGGCGATCCACCGGGTCGTGGGCCGTGCCGCCCAGGGCACGGTCCCCGGCGTGCTCGCCAACACCAAGGCCGGCGAGCTGCTGCAGGACCTGCGCCCCGGGGTGTCGGAGCGACGCAAGCAGCGCGCGACCGCGATGGGCGACCTGCTCAGCTCGATCGCGAGCCTCGTCGTTTTCGCGATCGGCACGGTCATGGTGTTCGACGTCCTCGGCGTCCCGATCGCCCCGATCCTGACCGGCGCTGGGATCCTCGGCGTCGCGCTCGGCTTCGGCGCCCAGACCCTCGTGAAGGACTACCTGGCGGGTCTGTTCATGATCCTGGAGGACCAGTACGGCGTCGGTGACTCCGTCGACCTGGGCGAGGCGTCGGGCACCGTCGAGGCCACGGGGCTGCGTGTCACCCGTGTCCGCGACGTCAACGGCACGGTCTGGTACGTCCGCAACGGCGAGATCCTGCGCGTCGGCAACCAGAGCCAGAACTGGGCGCGCACCGTGCTCGACGTGACCGTGGCCTACGAGTCCGACCTGGACCTGGTGCAGCGCATCCTGTCGGAGGAGGCCGAGTCGATGTACGCCTCCGAGCGGTTCCACGACGTCATCATCGAGGAGCCCGAGGTCTGGGGCGTCGAGCGCTTCGACAAGGACGGAGTCGTCGTGCGGGTGGTGCTCAAGACCGCGCCGCTGCAGCAGTGGCTCGTCGCGCGCACGCTGCGCCAGCGCATCAAGGCTCGCTTCGACGCCGCGGGCATCCGCATCCCGAGCTCGTTCCTGCCCCCTGGTCAGGAGAACCCGTGAGCGAGGCGACCTACTACGACGAGATCGGCGGGCGCGCCACGATCGAGCGCATCGTGCAGGTGTTCTACGACGGCGTCGCCCGCGACGACGTGCTGCGCCCGATGTACCCCGAGGAGGACCTGGCGCCTGCTGCCGAGCGATTCACCATGTTCCTCGAGCAGTACTGGGGCGGGCCCACGACGTACTCGCAGCAGCGCGGCCACCCGCGGCTGCGCATGCGGCACGCCCCGTTCGCCGTGACGCCCGAGGCGCGCGACCGGTGGCTCGGGCACTTCCGTGCCGGCCTCGACGCGGTCGACCTGACACCCGAGCAGGACGCCCAGTTCTGGGCCTACGCGCAGCACGCGGCGAACTTCATGGTGAACCAGGCGTAGCCCTGCGGAGCCTGGTCCACCAGGAAGCATCCAGCACAGCATGGTGAACCAGGCGTAGCTCTGCGGAGCCTGGTCCACTGACCGGACCATCACCCGCACGTCACCGCGCGTTGGTTGCGCGCAGCAACTTGCCGACCTACCGTCGGACGGTCCGGCACCACGTCGACGGGGGAACACCATGCAGGTCCGCACGCACACCGCCCGACTCGCCACCCTGGCGGTCACGACCACCGCCCTGCTGGGCGCGGTGCTCGCTCCCGCGAGCGCGGACGACTCGCCACCGGACCCCATCCCGGCGCTCAGCGGGTACGACCGGCTCTGGCGCTCGGACGGCATCAACGACCTGCACGGCACGGTGCTCGACGGTGCGACGCTCGCCCGCAACGACCAGCTCGTCACGTGGATCAACCGCCACGCCACGAGGCCGCAGCAGTTCCGCGCGCTGCAGCAGGCGGAGTACGACGACGGCGAGTCCTACGACCAGTCGCTGACGATCGCCGACGGCCTCGGCTCGCGCCTCGGCCGCTACTACGTCGAGGGACGCCTGAGCGGTCGGCTGCCGAAGACGTCGGCGCTCGTCAACAGCGAGGACGGCTCGACCGGCGCGTTCCTCGGCACCTCCGAGGCCAAGAAGCGGTTCAGCCACCCCCGTCCCTACCTGCCGGTCGACGCCGACGCGGCGCCCGTCCCCGGGGACGCGGCCGGTTGCGCCCCCTCGATCGTCAACGCGTCGTCGCTGAAGGGCAACCGGATCGGGAAGCCCTGGGCCGATGCCTCGGGCAACCTGCGGATCAAGCGCGTCCCGGACGCGATCGACCGCACCCACCGCTACGCCGACCACGACGTCACCGTGAGCGGCGACTACGGCACGACCGGCCTGTGCACGGGTGGCTCCTTCCCCAGCGGTCACACGACCACGGCCTACCAGGCCGGCATCACGCTGGCGACGCTCCTGCCCGAGGTCGGGCCGGAGATCCTGACGAGCGCGTCGGAGGCCGCCAACAACCGCATGGTCCTGGGCGTGCACTACCCGCTGGACATCGTCGGCGGACGCATCGACGGCGAGCTCGCCCTCGCCACGCGGTGGTCGGACGCGGGATTCCGTGCCAGGACCCTGGCCCCGGCACGCCGCGAGCTCGTGCGCTACCTCGAGCGCCGGTGCGGCACGTCGATCGCGCGCTGCGCCGCGCACCAGCGTCCGTACACCTCGAATCCCTACGGCGGGCAGCGCATCCCGGGCGGGACGGCGCAGGTCGTCCGTGACCGTCGCAGCGCGACGACGGTGTACCGCGAGCGCCTGTCGTACGGCTTCGCACCGACGTCGTCGACGCATCGTCGCCCCTCGGTGCCGCGGGGCGCGCAGAACGTGCTGCGGACCGTGTTCCCGCAGCTGACCGACGTCCAGCGCAAGGCGGTGCTGGAGCAGACGGAGATCCGCTCGGGCCACCCCCTCGACGCGTCGGCCACCCGTCAGGGGTCGTGGCAGCGGATCGACCTGGCGGCCGCCTTCAGCGCGACCGTGCGGATCGACCGGCACGGCCACGTCCACGTCCTCCGGACCGGCGGGAAGGCCACCGTGGTCCGGGCCCACGGACGCTAGCCGCGCTGCGCCG
The DNA here is from genome assembly GCA_023257515.1 of Aeromicrobium sp. Classification (GTDB taxonomy): domain Bacteria; phylum Actinomycetota; class Actinomycetes; order Propionibacteriales; family Nocardioidaceae; genus Aeromicrobium. The sequence goes on along the minus strand of JALRCA010000070.1, from coordinate 14,875 downwards.
CCGTGAGCGCCTCGCGCATCGCGTCGTCGAGCGGCTGCGACGACTGGGTCTCCAGGTCGAAGCCGACGAGCACGGCCGTCGCGGACCCCGCCCGGCCGCCGTCGAACCACGTGGTCGTGACGAACGACGACCGACCCACGTGCGTCACTCCCGTCTCGGCCAGGAGCGGCTCGGTGCGCCAGCCGACCGGCTCGCCGAGCCGCAGGTCCACCCGCGCGACGACGAAGCGGGCCGTGCGGTCCGGCACGATCGTGGCGAAGGACAGGATCCGCGCCTCCTGCGTCAGCTCGAAGAGCCGGGTCGGCGTCACGGTGCCATCGGCGCCGAGGTCACTGCGGCGCAGCGACAGCCCGTCCTTGGTCGCCGCACCCGCCATGGGCTCGGGCGCCAGGGCACCGGCCTCGAGCCGCACGGTCGCGAACGCCTGGTCGGCGCCGTCGGGACCGATCGCGTGGGTCGTCGTGCCACCGTCCACCTCGGTGCGCACCAGCACCGGCGTGCGGCTCAGCAGCAGGGGCCGACGGAACTCGACATCGACCCGCGACAGCGGACCGGCGACGACCTCACCGTCCTCGACGAGGGCCGCCCGGGCCTGCTCGGCGTAGTCGACGTAGACGACGTTGTTGACGTGGTTCAGCTGGTCCAGGTCCGACCAGCGCATCGGGATCCGCAGCGCGTGCACGCGCCGATGATCGCACTCAGTCCACGACGGCGATGACGTCGCCCTCCTGGACGATCTGGCCCTCGGCGACGGGGACCGAGCTGACGCGGCCAGCGGCCGGCGCGTGGACGGGGATCTCCATCTTCATCGTCTCGAGCACCGCGAGCACGTCCCGCTCGCGCACCTCGGCACCCTCGTGGGTCAGCAGCTTCCAGACGTTGGCCACGATCTCGGCCCGTGCCTCCGCCATCAGGCCACCGGCCCCGGGGCGAGCAGGCGCAGGGCGTCGACCAGGCGTCCGCGCGTCTCGTCGGCGTGGATGACGTCGTCGAGGATGCCGGCCTCGGCCGCGAGGTAGGGGCGCGCGACCTGCTCGCGGTAGTCCGCGGCGAGCTCGTCGCGCAGGGCGTCGGGGTCCTCGGACGCCTGCAGCGCGCGACGGTGCAGCAGCGCGACGGCGCCACCGGGGCCCATGACCGCGATCTCCGAGCCCGACCAGGCCCACGTGAAGTCGGCGCCGAGCGACTTGGCGCCCATCGCGATGTAGGCCCCGCCGAACGCCTTGCGCACGACGACCGTCAGGACGGGCGACTCGGCCTCGGCGTACGCCCGCAGCATCGTGGCGCCCTGGGTGATGACGCCGCGCGCCTCCTCGACCGTGCCGGGCAGGAAGCCGGGGACGTCGACGAAGGTCAGGACGGGCAGCCCGAACCGGGCCGCCCACTCCACGAAGCGCGAGATCTTGACCGACGCCTTGGCGTCGAGGATGCCGCCGCGGGCCTGCGGCTGGTTGGCGACGACCGCGACCGGACGACCGTCGACGCGACCCAGCAGCGTCAGGACGCTGGGCGCGTGGTCGGGGCTGATCTCGAAGCGCTCCCCCGCGTCGAGCACGCCGTCGAGGACCTCGTGCATGTCGAAGACGATGCTCGACTTGTCGGGCACGACGTGCGGAAGACGCGCGACGGCCGCCGGGTCGGCCGGCACGGCCGCGGTGACCCGCTGCGGGGCAGCGACGTTGCTCGGCAGGAACGAGAGCAGCCGGCGGGCCGCGTCGAGGGCCTCCTCCTCGGAGTCGACCTCGAGGTGCGCGACACCGCTCGTGCGGGTGTGCATGCCGGAGCCACCGATCTCCTCGGCGGTCGCGTCCTCGCCCGTGGCGGCCTTGACGATCTCAGGACCGGTCAGGAACATCTGCCCCTGCTCGCGGACCATGATCGTCCAGTCGGTCAGGGCCGGCGAGTACGCGGCGGCGCCGGCACACGGTCCCAGGATGAGCGAGATCTGCGGGATCGTGCGGCTCGCCTCGACGTTGAGCGCGAAGATCCCGCCGCAGCCGTGCAGCGCGTGGATGCCGTCGTGGATGCGGGCGCCGCCCGAGTCGTTGACGTAGACGATGGGGCAGCCGCGGTCGATCGCGATCCGCTGCGCCCGCTGGACCGTCTCGGCGAAGACCGCGCCGATGGCGCCCGAGGCGACCGCCGCGTCGTGGCTCGCGACCACGACCGGGTGACCGTCGACCGATCCCCAGCCGATGACCACGCCGCTGCCGGAGGCGCCCGCCGTGCGCAACGGCGAGATCTCGACGAACGTGCCCGGGTCGAGGAGCAGCTCGGCCCGCTCGCGCGCCGTGTGGCGGCGACGGCCTCGCGGCTCGACCCGGGCGAACCGGTCGTCACGTCGCTGCTCGAGGACGTGGCAGTGGTCCGGGGCATCTGTGATCACGTCGCCGACGGCGGGGCTGGTCGTCTCGTCGATCCGAGAAGTCATGCGATCTCCTGAAACATGAGGCTTTCCTCAACTCTACATGAACCCGAGGAATCCCTCATCTTTTGCGAGCGGCGTCACCCCCGTGCGCCCTCAGGCCGGACCCTGACGCGAGCGACGCGGTGCGCTACGGTGCACTAAGCAAGCGCTTACCCGTCGTAGAGGAGCTCGCATGACCACCCCGCCCGAGACCACGTCCCGCGTCGCGATCGTCACCGGAGCCGCCCGCGGCATCGGTGCCGCGACCGCCCAGCGCCTCGCCGCCGACGGTCACGCCGTCGCCGTCATCGACCTCGACGAGGCCGCGTGCGCCGGGACCGTCGACGCGATCACCGCGGCCGGGGGCACGGCTCTCGCCGTCGGTGCCGACGTCAGCGACGCCGCGAGCGTCGACGCCGCGGTGCAGAAGGTCGCCGACGAGCTCGGCCCGCCCACCATCGTCGTGAACAACGCCGGCGTCCTGCGCGACAACCTGCTGTTCAAGATGTCGGTCGACGACTGGGACACCGTCATGGCCGTCCACCTGCGGGGCTCGTTCAACGTCACGAAGGCCGCCCAGAAGTACATGACCGAGGCGAAGTTCGGCCGCATCGTCAACCTGTCGAGCACGTCCGCCCAGGGCAACCGCGGCCAGGTGAACTACTCCGCCGCCAAGGCCGGCCTCCAGGGCTTCACGAAGACGCTGGCGATCGAGCTGGGCAAGTTCGGCATCACCGCCAACGCGGTCGCGCCGGGCTTCATCCAGACCGACATGACGGCCGCGACCGCCGAGCGCGTCGGCGTGCCGTTCGACGACTTCATCGCGTACGCCGCGAAGGAGATCCCCGTGCAGCGGGTCGGCCAGCCCGAGGACATCGCCAACACCGTGTCGTTCCTCGTGGGCGAGGCCGCGGGCTTCGTCTCCGGCCAGGTCATCTACGTCGCCGGCGGACCGAAGGACTGAGCACAGCATGAGCGCCGTCGAGGGACTCGACACCGACGCCCTGCGCACGTGGCTCGAGCGCGAGGTGCCCGGACTGCTGTCCGGGCCCCTCGACGCCGAGCTGATCACCGGGGGCAAGTCGAACCTGACCTACGTGGTCACCGACGGCACGACCGAGGTGATCGTGCGGCGCCCGCCGCTCGGTCACGTCCTGGCGACCGCCCACGACATGGGGCGTGAGCACCGCGTCATGACGGCGCTCACCGACACCCCCGTGCCGGTCCCCCGCACCCACGCGCTGTGCCAGGACGACGCCGTCATCGGTGCGCCGTTCTACGTCATGGAGCGCGTCGCGGGCACGCCCTACAGCCGGGCCTCGCAGCTCGATGCGCTCGGCCCCGAGCGCACCCGCGCGATCACCGAGCGCATGGTCGACACCCTCGTCGACCTGCACGCGGTCGACCACGAGGCCGTCGGCCTGGGCGACTTCGGTCGCCCGGACGGCTACCTCGAGCGGCAGGTGCGGCGCTGGAAGAAGCAGCTCGCCGCCTCGACCAGCCGCGAGCTGCCCGGCATGGACGAGCTCGTGGCCCGGCTCGAGGGCACCGTGCCGACCGGCGGCGACGCCACGATCGTGCACGGCGACTTCCGTCTCGACAACCTGCTCGTCGACGACGACCGCGTCACCGCGGTGCTCGACTGGGAGATGAGCACGCTGGGCGATCCGCTCACCGACGTCGCGGTGCTGCTCGCGTACCAGCAGCTCGCGCAGGCGGCCCCGAACGGCGGCGCCGGGCTCGTCACCGACGCGGCCCGCGCCGAGGGCCACCTGGGCACCGAGGAGGTCGTGGCCCGCTACGCGCAGGGCTCGGGCCGGCGCGTCGACGAGCTCGACTTCCACCTCGCGCTCGCGTTCTTCAAGCTCGCGGTCATCCTCGAAGGCATCCACTACCGCCACACGCAGGGCCAGACGCTCGGCTCCGGCTTCGAGGGCATCGGCGACCTGATCCACCCCCTCATCCAGGCCGGCCTCCGCGCCTGACGCGCCTCTCCCCTCCCTGACGGCCCCAGTTCGGGGACTGCGATTTGACGACTTCGATCGCTTCCCGAGGGGGTTTTCGAGCGCGAACTCGACGAATCGCGGGGTGGGTGCGGTCGACCCCCTAGGGTGGGCGCCGTGACCGCCGAGATCCTCGAGCCGCGCCGCAGGCCGACCCAGGAGCGCAGCCAGAAGAAGTTCGACCTGCTGCTGCAGGTCTCGCGCGCCCTGCTGCTCGAGGTCGGGTTCGAGTCGTTCACGTGCGAGGAGGTCGCGCAGCGCGCCGAGCTGCCGATCGGCACGCTGTACCAGTTCTTCGCCAACAAGTACGTCATCGTGTGCGAGCTCGACCGCCAGGACGCGGTCGCCGTGCGCGAGGAGCTCGAGCGCTTCGCTGCCGAGATCCCGACGCTCGACTGGCTCCGCTTCCTGGACCGACTGATCGACCACATGGCCCAGCTGTGGCGCGAGGACCCCTCCCGCCGCGCCGTCTGGCACGCCGTGCAGTCGACGCCGGCGACACGTGCGACCGCGGCGGTCACCGAGCGTGAGCTCGCGGCCGGTGTCGCCAGCGCCCTGGCACCACTCACGCCGGGCACTCCCCGCGCACGACGCCGGATCATGGCCGAGGTCATCGTGCACGTCGTCTACTCGATGCTGAACTTCTCGATCCGCGACGGCCAGGAGCACGACGAGGCAGTCATCGAGCTCAAGCGCCTGCTCGCCGCCTACCTGCTGGCCGCCGAGGCCTGAGCTGTTCCGTTCGCCGCCCACGGCCCGGCACCCCCGCCGGGTCCCTCGCCGCCCACGGCCCGGCACCCCCGCCGGCGCCGCTCAGTCCGACAGCACGACGTACGCCGTGGCGTAGTCGCCGTCATGGCTGAGCGAGACGTGCAGGTCGCCGCGCAGGTGCTCCGCGACCTGGCCGTGGAGGCGGATGCGAGGACGACCCCACGCGTCGGTCACGACCTCGACGAGGTGCCAGACGTCGTCGCCCGTCACGGGCGGTGAACCGTGCAGCGAGTCCGACCACGCCTTGACCACGGCCTCCTTCGCCGCCCAGCGAGCGGCGAGGTGACGCGCGGGACCGCCCCGGAGGGACGGGTCACGGTCCCGCGCGTCACGTCGCTCCCCCGGGGTGAACACCCCGGCGAACCGGGAGCCGGGCAGGTCGAGCTGGTCCGCGAAGGAGGGCACGTGGACCAGGTCGACCCCGACTCCCAGGATCGTCATCGGCAGCTCGGACCGGCGTAGACGCCGTCGCTGCCGAGTCGGGCCTGGGGGTCCAGCAGCATCGCGGCCTCGCGGCTGCGCTGCTGGTCCGAGCCGTCGCCGAGACGTCGGCCCTCGGGTCGCTGGTAGGCCGGTCGGCCGCCGTAGATCGCCTCGACCACGCGCGACCGGCCGTCGATCGTGCGCTGCTGCGCGCGCTCGAGGTAGTCGTCACGGTCCTGTGGCGCGAGCGCGGCGACGAAGGCCGCCGGGTGCGCCACGGCGATGATGCCCGACACGTGGCCGAAGCCGAGGCTCGTCAGGATCGCGGCGCGCACGCCGTCGGTCCGCAGCGGGCGCCGCAGCCAGACCAGGTGCTCGTGGCGCGCCAGCACGTCGTCGACGCAGTCGAGGCTCCGGTTCGGCGGCACGACACCCGTCTCGAGCACCTGGGTCAGGCCGATGAGCTGGAACGCCGCAGCACCGCCCTTCGCGTGGCCCGTCAGCGCCTTCTGCGAGACGACCAGCAGCGGGTTGCCGGCCTCGCGACCCAGCGCCGCCGCGAGCCGCTCGTGCAGCTCGGACTCGTTGGGGTCGTTGGCGTCGGTCGACGTGTCGTGCTTGCTGACCACGCCGATGTCGTCGCCCGTCAGGCCGACGGCCGCCAGACCCTTGGCCAGCGGCGACGCGTCACCGCCGAGGGCGGCTCCGAGGGCACCCACTCCGGGCGCCGGGATCGACGTGTGGACGCCGTCGGCGAACGAGCCGGCGTACGCCACGACCGCGAGCACCGGCAGGCCGGCGCGGGCGGCGACGTCGCCACGGGCGAGCAGCAGCGTGCCGCCGCCCTGCGACTCCACGAACCCGCCGCGACGGCGGTCGTTGGCCCGGCTGAGGTACCGGTCCTCGATCCCCTTGGCCCGCATGACCTCGGTGTCGGCGGTCGCTGACATGTCGGCGAAGCCGACGATGCCCTCGGTGCTCAGGTCGTCGAACCCACCGGCGACGACGAACTCGGCCTTGCCGAGGCGGATCTTGTCGACCCCCTCCTCGACCGAGATCGCGGTCGTCGCGCACGCCGCGACCGGGTGCACCATCGCGCCGTAGCTGCCCACGTAGGACTGCACGACGTGCGCCGCGATGACGTTCGGCAGCGCCTCCTGCAGGATGTCGTTCGGGTTGTTCTCGCCCAGCAGCGTGTTGATGTAGAGCGCGTGCATCGAGCTCATGCCGCCCATGCCCGTGCCCTGCGTGTTGGCGACCAGCGTGGGGTGCACCCAGCGCATGAGCTCGGCGGGCGTGAACCCGCTCGACAGGAACGCGTCGACCGTGCAGATCAGGTTCCACAGCGCGACCCGGTCGATCGACTCGACCATCTCGGCCGGGACGCCCCACACCGACGGGTCGAACCCGGTCGGCACCTGGCCGCCCACCGTGCGGGTCAGCTGCATGCGGCGCGGCACGCGGATCTCGGTCCCGGCCCGTCGCGTGACCTGCCAGTCGCCGTCGGCCGTCTCGCGCACGAGCGTGCGCTCGGGGTCCGCGTCGACCATCGCCTGGGCCTCGGTGCGTGACCCGACGGTGAACGTGAGGTCCTCGTCGAGGTACACCGACGTCAGGAGCGGTGCGGTGTTGTCGCGCATCGAGCCGTCGTCCTCGTAGCGGCGCACACCGCAGCGCGACACGACCTCGTCGTGGTACCTCGCGTGCAGGTCGGCCTCGTCGACGACCTCGCCCGAGGCGACGTCGTACCAGCCATGGGCGGCGTCGTCCCAGGCCACGAGACCGGTCGACCAGGCGAGCTCGAGCACGCCGGCGGCCGACAGCTCGTCGTAGACCTCCATCTCGAACCGCGTGCGCGCCGAGCCGTAGGGACCGAGCTCACCCGCACCGACGACGACCACCAGGTCCTCGGGCGCGGCCGGCACGTCGTCGAACGACGGCACCGGGTGGCGCTCCAGCAGCGATGGCGGCGCGGGCAGCGCCGCGACCCCGACCGGCTCGTCGAGGGTGTCGGCGGGCCGTCGGGCCGCCATGGCCTCGCGGGCCAGCGCCGCCAGGTCGAGCGAGGCCTCGCCCAGCCCGCCGGTCAGGTCGGCCCGCAGGGGCGAGCTCTCGGCCGCCCGGCGTGCGGCCGGGCCGCAGAGGTCGAGGATCTCCTCGGCCATCTCGAGCGTGCTCCAGGTGCGGACTCCCGCCGCCTCGACGGCCTCGACGAGCGGGTCGTTGCCGCCCATCAGACCCGTGCCGCGGACCCAGCCGATGAGGGCGTGGGCGATCGTGACGCGTGCCGACCAGGACGGCTCGGCCGTCCACTTGGCGACGACCGCGTCGAGCGCGGCCTTGGACTCGCCGTAGCCGCCGTCGCCGCCGAACGTGCCGCGGTTGGGCGACCCGGGCAGCACGACGTGCAGGCGCGAGGCCAGGTCGTGGTCGCGTCCGGTCGTGGCGAGACCGCCGACGAGCCGCTCGACGGACCACAGCAGGATGCGGGCGTCGACCTCGGCGCGACTGCCGGCCTCGGTCAGGTCGCCCGCGACGCGACCGGCCGCGAACGGCAGGAGGAGCGTCGGGGTCAGGGCCGGCTTGAGCACCTTCGTGGTCGCGCCGAGCGTGACGGTCTGCTCCGACGTCACCCACGCGACGAGCGCGTCGACGTCCTGGAACGAGGCCATGTTCGCCGGGACGACCCAGAGGCGTGCACCGGCGCGGGCACGGGTGCGGACCAGCTCCTTGTACGCGGCCAGACGCTTGGCGTCGAGGCGCGAGGTCGTCGCGACGACGGTCGCTCCCCCGGCGAGCAGACCGCCCACGACGTCGGCGGCGATCGAGCCCTGGCCGGCCCCGGTCACGACCGCGACCTCGTCGGCCCAGCGGCCCGGCGTCGTGTCCGCGGCCTGGCTGGCCAGCTGCTCCAGGCGCGCGCGGCGCGCCGGGTCGTCGGCGCGGGCGGCCCACCAGCGCGCCTGCCGCGCGACGATCTCTCCGGCGCCGCTCAGGTCAAGTCCGGCCAGGCTCTCGTCGCCCAGTGCCAGGCGCGCGAGGTCCTCACGCGCGCTGGCCCAGCGGTCGTCGAGCAGCACCGCCCGACGTTCGTCGAAGGCCGGCGCGGTGGCGCTCACCCAGTCGCTTCCGAGCTCGGCCTCCACGCGCGCCAGCACCTGCGCGTCCGAGTCGTCGAGCTCGGCGGCGACGGGAGCGTCGTCGAGACCGAGCCGGGACAGCAGGTGGCGAGCGGTCGTGGCGAGCACGCCGTCGGCGCCCGTGATCTCACCCGTGATCTCGGCGAGGGCGGCCGCGTCGACGGTGGCGTCGCCGCCGCCGCTCGACGGCAGGTCGACCGTCACGCCGTGACGCGACGCCACGGCCTGGACGGCGGCGTCGATCGCGGCGTCCGCCTCGGCGGCACTCGTCGGTGCCGCGATCGTGGCCAGCTCGCCGCCGCGGACGCTCGCGCCCTCCCGCGTGGCCTGCGCCAGCTCGGCCACGACGTGCCGCTGCCACCCGTCGCCGAGCTGCCACGTGTCACGCACGCGGTCGACGACCGAGGTCTGCTTGCGACCCGCAGGGCCCAGCACCTTCTTGAGCTGGTCGCCCACGGCCTCGCCGAGCACCGGGCCGAACGGCTTGTAGCCGCGCGCCAGGGCGTCGACCTGCACCGTCAGGGTGGGCACGTCGGCCTCCGCCGCGCCGTCGATCGCGCCGAGCCCGAGCTCCCCGCCCAGGTCGACGAGCAGCTGGTTGCGACGCGACGAGGCGCCGTCGGTGAGGGACTCGATCGAGTCCGCCGCACCGATCTGGTCCGGACGCAGCTTGGTCCACCAGGCAACCAGCAGACGCGTCGCGTCGCCGGCCGTGAAGGGCACGTCGGCCGGTCGAGGGCCACCCGACGACACCGGGGCGGGAGCGGCGGCCGCGGCAGTCTGCGCGACGGGCTCGTCGACCTCGGCCTCGTCCTCGACCACCGGCTCCTCGTCGGTCGCGAACACCGCGGGGGCGTCGCGCTCGGCGTTGAGCACCGTGACGGTCGTGCCACCCGTGGTGCGCTGGACCTCGGGCAGCTTGAGCGTGGCCGAGGCGAGGTTCGCCACGGTCGGCGCCTGGCCCACACCGATCTCCACGAGCTGCTCCACCCCGAGACCGCCCAGGTCGGGCGAGGCGAAGAGCAGATCCTGGGTCTCGATCCAGCGGACGGGACTCGCGAACTGCCACGCGAGCAGCTCGACGAGCACGGCACGGCACAGACGCTCGGGCTCGCGCGCCCAGGCGTCGTGCTCGGCCAGGACGGCGCTCAGGGGCGACCGCCCGTCGCGGTCGGGGTCGACGAGGTCGACGATCTCGGCCACGAACTCCCGCGACAGCGTGAAGGGCCGCGGCACGAGGTTCGGCACGTAGCGTCCCTCGAGGATGGCCGGGTCGACGTGCTCGGGCAGCAGCTCCTCGAGGCGGGCACGGAACTCGTCCACGCCGCCGTGCAGGACCTGGGAGTGGAACGGCACGTCGATGCCGGGGACCAGGATGAAGGCGGCCTTGCCACCGTGCTCGGCACGCCGCCTGGCGACGTCACGCTCGAGTTCCTCGAGGCCGGCGACGGTGCCGGCGATCGCGTACTGCGAGCCGCGCAGGTTGTAGTTCACGATCTGCAGGAACTCACCGGTGCGCTCCGCGATGCCGTCGACGTAGGCCGTGACCTCGTCGTCGGCCAGCGCGACCTGCGACGGCCGGATGGCGGCGAGGCGGTAGTTGCTGCGGCCGTCCGCGTCACGCGGCACGAGCGTGTGCATCACGGAGCCGCGCTGGAACACGACCTCGACGACGGCCTCGAGCGGGATGACGCCGGACACAGCGGCGAGGGCGTTGTACTCGCCGACGCTGTGGCCCGCGAGCACGGCGCCCTCGACGAACGCCCCCTGCTCGCGCAGCTCGGCCATCTGGGCGGCACCGAGGACGGCCATGGCGACCTGCGTGAACTGCGTCAGGAACAGCACGCCGTCGGGGTGCTGGTGGACGGTGCCGTCGGCGACCAGTCGCGTCGGGTTGTCGCGCACGACGGTCAGGATCGAGAACCCCAGCGCGGACCGCGTGTGCGCGTCGGCGCGGTCCCAGATCTCGCGGGCGGCCTTCGACCGCTGGTAGCCCGCCATGCCCATGCCCTGGTGCTGGATCCCCTGGCCGGGGAACGCGTACGCGGTGCGCGGCGCCACCAGGAGCGCCGACGCACTCATGACGACCTCGCCGTCGGCACGGCACGTCACGTCGAGCACCTCCGCGCCGTCCTGCAGACCGACGCGAGCGGCACGGACCTCGACGGCAGCACCGAGCTGGAGCGGGGCGAGCCAGCGCGACGTCCAGCCGCGGACCCGACGACCCGTGCCGGACTGGACCGCGTGCTGGGCGGCGGCCGAGAGCCACATGCCGTGGACGATCGGAGCACCGAGACCGGCGAGCGCGGCGGCCGCGTCGCTCACGTGGATCGGGTTGTGGTCGCCACTCACGGCGGCGAAGGCGCGCAGGTCGCTCGGGGCGACGAGGTCGACGCTCGCGCGGCTGCGACGCGGGGTGTCGCGGGGCGTCTCGAGCAGGCCGGCGGCGCGCTCGGGGTCCTCGACCGGCGCCTCGCCCAGCCGTCCGCGGACGCAGAAGCGTTCGGTCAGCGAGGCGACGGGCCCCTCACCGTCGGCGACCTCGACCGCGACGGTGACGATGCGACCCATCGTCGAGTCCTCGACCGTGTCGACCTCGGCCACGACGCCCACGTCGCACGGCGACCCCGGCAGGCGGTCCAGGCGGACCGCGTGGTCGAGGTGGACGAGGTCGAGCATCCCCTCGACGACCCGCTCCCCCGACGACGTGCGAGCGTCGCCGATCACGGCGAACACGGCCGGCCACGTGAGCCCGACGAGCGCATCGGGGGCGGCGACGTCGCCGGTGCCGGCGGTCACGGCGGCGTGGTCGCTCGCCAGGTCCGGCGTCCACGACACCGACGTCGAGGCACGACCGTGCTCGACGACCGGAAGGGAACCACCGGCCGTGCCGACCAGCAGGTCGAGCATCGACTCGGCGGCGGCGTCGGTGCCGACCGACGGCGCGGCACCGGTCGCCACCGAGCTCGGGACGTCGAGCCGCACGACCAGGTCGCGGTCCTGCGGGGTCATCGGCACCCGGAGCTCCACGACGTCGGAGCCGGTCGAGACCAGCGAGGCACCGGTCGGCGGATGCTCCGCACGACCGCCGTCGACGATCACCCAGTCGCCGCCGAGTCGGTGGACGGGGTTGCGGGTCGTGCGGCCGGCCCACGTGACATCAGGCGCGGCGAGGACCAGGGCCAGCGGACCCGGTGCGCCCTCGACCCGTCGGAGGCCAGGCACCGACAGCGGGGCACGACCGGAGGCCAGCACGGCGTCGACGGTCGCGTCCTCGAAGCGACGCAGCAGGTCGGCCACGGGCTCGTCGACCCGCGTGATGCCGGCGACCGAGACCGGTCCCGGGATCACGCACACCTGGTCGGCGCCGTAGCGCGGGTCGTGGGCCTGCCACAGGGAGTCCGAGCGCCACCAACGGCGCACGTCGGCGTCGACGACCGGCACGAACGGCACCGGCTTGCCGGGACGGCGGCACACCTCGACCACGTGGTGCACGTCGGCCGGGTGCAGGACGACCGTGTCGAGCGTCGGATGGGCCTCCCGCAGGCGCGCCAGGGCCCCCTGCGCGTCCTCGACGTCGGACGCCTCGGGGAACTGCGTCGGCACCGTGCCGTGATCGGCCGCGGACAGACGCGCCTCCGCACGCTGCGCGAGCGCCTGGAAGCGGTCGCGCAGCGTCACGTCGAGCCACTGTGCCTTCTGCCGCCCAGGGCCCGGCACCCCTGCCGGGACTGTGCCTTCCTGCCGCCCAGGGCCCGGCACCCCTGCCGGGGCGCCGTCCTCGATGTGGCCGGTCAGCGCGGGCGCCTCGGCGACGCACAGCTCCGCGAACCGGTCGAGGACGGCGCCGTAGGTCATGGTCGCCAGGTCGCCGAAGTACGGCTTGGCGGTGCGGTCCAGGGCGTCGACGATCTCGTCGCGACGGCGGGCCACGGCGTCCGCGTCGCCCGCCACCTCGTCGAGCAGGCGCCCGACGCGCGACGCCGTGTTGTCGATCTCGTGGATGTCGGCGCCGAGCTGGCTGCGGCCCGAGGCCATGCCCTCGGTGGCGTGACCCGCCCCGATCCAGTCCGGCGTGCCGGGGGTGTCGACCAGGAGCTGCTTGACGGCCGGAGCCGTGGTCGCCTCGAGCGTCGCCATGGCGGCCGTGCCGACGAGCACGCCGTCGAGCGGCATCGCCGGGTGCCCGTGGCCGCGCGACCAGTCGCCCGTCAGGTAGCGGGCCGCGGCCTCGGGCGTGCCGATGCCGCCACCGACGCACACGACGACGTTCTCCGCGGCGCGCAGGTCCGCGTACGTCGTGAGCAGGAGCTCGTCGAGGTCCTCCCACGAGTGGTGGCCACCGGCCTTGCCGCCCTCGATCTGCACGATCACCCGGTAGGGCGCGAGCTCGCGGGCGATCGCCAGGACGTCCTTGACCTGGCGGACCGTCCCGGGCTTGAAGGCGACGTGCTCGACACCGGTGGTGCGCAGCTCCTGGACGAGCGCGACCGCCTCGTCGAGCTCGGGGACGCCGGCCGTCACGACGACGGCGTCGAGCGCGGCGCCGGCCTGGCGGGCCCTCTGCACGAGCTTGGTGCGGCCGAGCTGCAGACCCCACAGGTAGGGGTCGAGGAAGAGCGAGTTGAACGCGTAGGTGCGACCGGCTTCGAGCCGCTCGTCCAGGTCGGCGACGCGGTCGGCGAAGACCTGCTCGCTCACCTGGCCCCCGCCGGCGAGCTCGGCCCAGAAGCCGGCGTTGGCGGCCGCGGCGACGATGCCGGCGTCGACCGTCGTGGGCGTCATGCCCGCGAGCAGCACGGGCGAACGTCCGGTGAGCCGGCTGAACGCGGTCTCGGCGCGGACGGACCCGTCGGGCAGCGTCACGACGGTCGGCGCGTGCGCGGACCAGGGACGCGGACGGCGCGGCGCGGCACCGGGCGCGGTCAGCTCGCGGTGTCCGCGGCGCGTGGTCGGTGCGACGACGCCAACGCCGCGGGCGCGCGCCTCGGCCGCGCTCAGGCGGCTCGCGACGTCGGCGGGACCGACGTCGAGCAGCCACTCGGCGCCGGCGTCCAGCACCGCCTCGAGCGACTGCACCCAGTCGACGCGGTCGACGACGGACTCCTGAGCGAGCGTCCGCGCGACGTCGGCGTCGAGACCGCACGCCTGGGCCCACGCGGCGACGAGGTCGGCGACCTCGGCCAGGTCGGGGTGGTGGAAGGCGACGCCGGAGGCGACCTCGTCGAGCACGGGTGCGAACGGCGCGCCACCGGTGAGCTTGCGCTCGCGCTGCGTGGCCTCGCGGTCCGCGACGGCCTCGAGCACGGAGCGAGCGACCTGCAGACCCGCCTCGGGGCCGGCCAGCACGACGGAGCGGCGTCCGTTGCGCAGCGCCACGACGACGCGCGCGGAGTCGGGGACCTCGGCGAGGGCGGCCTCCACGGCCTCGGGGGAGGCGCCGGTGACCGACAGCATCGCGTCGCCGAGCAGGCCGCGGCGACGACCGACGAGCTGGGTGGCGGCACCGACCAGGCGGGCGATCGCGTAGACCTCGGCGGCGCTGCGGCCCTCGGTGGCGGCGACGATCAGGCGGCCCTGCGAGTGCCCGGCGACGGCGACGGCCCGGTCGACGTCGACCCCCTGCGCGCGGAGTGCGGCCAGGCCGGCGAGCTGCGTGAGCGCGATGCCCGGGACCGAGACGGCCGGGGCGCGCAGCACCTCGTCGGACGGGACGGTCGAGGCCTCGTCGTCCTCGACGCTCTCGCTCAGCGAGAGCGCGTCGAGCCAGCCGAGGGGGTCGACCGTCAGACCGGTGCGCAGCAGCTCGTGCTGCACGGGCGCCAGGACGCGCTCGGCCTCGTCGACGAGACGGGCGAGCTCGCCCTCGAGCGCGAAGTCACGAGCCACCTCTGCCAGCGGCGCGAGCCAGGCGCCGCCCTGACCCCCGGCGACGAGGGCGAACGGCACCCCCTCGCGCAGACGGTCGACGAGCGCCCGGCGCTCGGTCGTGGGGGCGGAGGTGGCAGCAGTCGTCTCGATCGTCACGCGACCCATCGTCGCAAAACGTGAGGACTTCCTCAAGTTTAATGTGAGGAACCCCTCACGTTATTTCCAGTCCCTACCCACCCGCTGAGTGTGACGATCCCGGG
>JALRCA010000021.1 GCA_023257515.1 Aeromicrobium sp. | reverse complement strand
CGAGGCCCCTGCGAGGCCCGCAGTGCCCGCCGAATCGGGTATCGGTGCAGGTCAGGACGGTGGGCCCCGTGGGGATCGAACCCACAACCCGCGGATTAAAAGTCCGCTGCTCTGCCAAGTGAGCTAGAGGCCCGGGGCACGAGGACCTCAGCCCGGACGGACGTCCTAAGAACCGTGCTCCGGCGGCCATCATCGCAGAGGGCAGCGACGCTGTCGTCGGGGTCGGGCGGGACCTGGGCGCCCCTTCGTCGTTGGAGCACGCATGGACGCGACCGCTACCGGCGGGAGAGTCCGACCCACCGCCCCGCGAACGGACCCCGCATGAGACGCATCGCCACCCTTGCCACCACGGCCCTCCTCGGCGTCCTGGTCGCGGCCGGACCCGGCATCTCCGAGACCGAGCCGGCCGCGGCGGCGACGCCGAAGCTGCGCGACGTGATGCTCGTGGGCAACAACTGGGCCGGGACGGCCACGATCGTCGACGCCCGCACCCGCAAGCTCCTCAAGACGGGCGTGAACCTCGTGCCCGACAAGGAGCAGGAGCTCGCCGACATCCGCAAGAAGCCGGACCAGCTGGCGTTCTACTACCTGATCCAGCAGGGACCCGGCGAGGGCCACGACCAGTACGTCGACGACATGTTCACCACCAAGGACGGTCGCTACGTCGCGGTCTCGCGGCCCAGCTTCGCCGACGTCGTGTGGATCGACCTGGCGAAGGCGACCGCCGGACGCTCGGACAGCATCGTCCGCGAGCAGCAGATGGACGGCTACCGCACCGACCACATGGGGCTGAGCCCCGATGGTCGGCGACTGCTCGTGAGCGACTCCACCAAGGCGCAGGTCATCGAGTACTCGATGGTCGACGAGACGGTCGGGGGCAAGAAGATCCGGATGGGCGACCGGCTCCGCACGTTCCCGTCGGGGGAGACCCCGCACGAGAACAACTACTCGCCCGACGGCAAGCGGGTCTACCACGCTTCGATCGGCAAGGTGTACCTGCCGGGCGACCAGAACTCCATCGGCCCGATCAAGATCGGGCCGCTGCACGACGCGATCAAGGGCGACCGCTGGTACCAGATCGTCGACACCAAGACCTTCCAGGTCGCGCAGCGCTGGGACATGGGCAAGGAGCTCGCCGAGGTCGGCCACGAGGGCATGAGCTCGGCCGTCCGTCCGATGGCCGTCGCACCGAACCAGCGCTTCATCTACTTCCAGGTCTCGTACTTCCACGGCATCGTCGAGTTCGACACGAAGGCCAGGGACGCGGACGGCAAGGTCGGCTACACCGCGGGCGGGATCCCCGAGCCGCGCACCGGCAAGGTGACCCGTCTGATCCACCTGCCGAACCGCGTCCCGACGATGCCGCTCGAGGAGTACGTCAACGACTCCGCCCACCACGGCCTCGCGATGAACGCCGCTGGCACCAAGCTGTGCGCCGCGGGCACGATGGACGACTACGCCGCGCTCGTGGACCGCACGACCGGCAAGGCCCGGATCTACGACCAGAAGACCACCGGCCACGGCTACAAGAAGCCGTACTGGACCGTCGAGGGCCTGAACGACACGTGCTGGATCTCGTTGAGCGACTCCGACGCTGTGGCGGTCATCGACTTCAAGAGCGGCAAGGAGCTCGCCTACCTGCCCGTCGGTGATCACCCGCAGCGCGTCCGCCACGGCGTCGTCCCCGAGACCGTCGTGAAGACGTGGAAGACCGTCGGCGAGAACACCGGTCCCTCCTTCGAGGGCAGCGGCGGCCTCATCCCCGGAGTGTCGACGCTCCTCGGTCGGCTGCTGATGCTCGCCGTCAACCCGATCCTGCCGCTGAGGTGAGCATGCTCTCGAGCTCGACCGCATGCTGGCTGACGGCGTGCCTGCGGCGAGCTGAACCACGCGATGGGTAGGCCCCGTGGGACTCGAACCCACAACCCGCGGATTAAAAGTCCGCTGCTCTGCCAATTGAGCTAGAGGCCCGGGGAGGCGCACGCCGCCCGCGGTG
>JALRCA010000019.1 GCA_023257515.1 Aeromicrobium sp. | reverse complement strand
CTGGATCAAGGAGAACCTGCCCGGCGCGCACATCTCCGGCGGTATCTCCAACGTGTCGTTCTCGTTCCGCGGCAACAACCCCGTGCGCGAAGCCATCCACGCGGTGTTCCTGTTCCACGCCATCAGGGCAGGCCTGGACATGGGCATCGTCAACGCCGGTGCGCTGGTGCCGTACGACGCCATCGATCCGGAACTGCGTGAGCGGATCGAGGATGTCGTCCTCAACCGTCGCGAGGACGCCACCGAACGTCTGCTGGAGATCGCGGATCGTTTCAACAGCATCGAGAAGGCAGAGGACCCCGCCGCGGCGGAATGGCGCAGCCTTCCGGTTCGCGAGCGGATCACCCACGCTCTGGTCAAGGGAATCGACGCTCACGTCGATGACGACACCGAGGAGTTGCGCGCCGAGATCGCCGCTGCCGGGGGACGTCCGATCGAGGTGATCGAGGGTCCGCTGATGGACGGGATGAACGTCGTCGGCGACCTGTTCGGCGCCGGCAAGATGTTCCTGCCCCAGGTGGTCAAGAGCGCCCGCGTCATGAAGAAGGCCGTCGCCTACCTGCTGCCCTACATCGAGGCCGAGAAGGATCCGGCCGACGCGGGCCGCAGCAACGGCACGGTGATCATGGCGACGGTCAAGGGCGACGTCCACGACATCGGCAAGAACATCGTCGGCGTCGTGCTGCAGTGCAACAACTTCGACGTCATCGACCTGGGCGTCATGGTGCCCGCGCAGAAGATCCTCGACGCCGCCAAGGAGGCGAACGCCGACGTCATCGGTCTGTCCGGACTGATCACGCCGTCGCTCGACGAGATGGTCAACGTCGCGAGCGAGATGGAGCGTCAGGGCTTCGACGTGCCGCTGCTCATCGGCGGCGCCACGACGTCGCGCGCCCACACCGCCGTCAAGGTCGACGAGCGCTACCACGGCCCGGTCGTGTGGGTGAAGGACGCGTCACGATCGGTGCCCGTCGTCGCGCAGCTCATGTCCGACACGGGTCGCACCCAGCTGCTCACGGACCTCAAGGACGACTACGACTCGCTGCGCGAGCGCCACGCCGCGCGCCAGGACACGCGCAAGATCCTCTCGATCGAGGACGCGCGTGCCGATGCGACGCCCATCGAGTGGGAGGGCTACGAGCCGCCGCAGCCCGTGTGGGACGCGGGTCGCTCGCACGTGTTCGAGTCCTACGACCTGGCGGAGCTGCGCGAGTACATCGACTGGCAGCCGTTCTTCAACGCGTGGGAGATGAAGGGCAAGTACCCCGACATCCTCAACAACCCGGCCTCCGGCGAGACCGCGCGCAAGCTCTTCGACGACGCGCAGGCGATGCTCGACCGCATCATCGACGAGAAGTGGCTCACGGCGCGCGGCGTCATCGGCATCTTCCCGGCGAACGCGGTCGGCGACGACACCGTCCTGTACACCGACGAGTCCCGCTCCGAGGTGCTCACGACGCTGCACCACCTGCGTCAGCAGACCGAGCACCGCCCAGGCGTGCCGCACCGCAGCCTCGCCGACTTCGTCGCGCCGCAGGAGACCGGCCTGCCCGATCACGTCGGCGCGTTCGCCGTGACCGCGGGCCTGGGCAGCCAGGACAAGATCAAGGAGTTCAAGGACCAGCTCGACGACTACAGCGCGATCCTGCTGGAGTCGCTCGCCGACCGCCTGGCCGAGGCCTTCGCAGAGCGGCTGCACGAGCGCGTGCGCACCGAGATCTGGGGATACCAGCCCGAGGAGTCGTTCGACAACGACGACCTGATCAAGGAGAAGTACACGGGCATCCGCCCGGCACCGGGCTACCCCGCGTGCCCGGAGCACACCGAGAAGCGGACCCTGTGGGAGCTTCTCGACGTGCAGGCCGCCACCGGGATCGAGCTGACCGAGAGCATGGCCATGTGGCCCGGCGCGTCGGTCAGCGGCTGGTACTTCTCGCACCCTCAGTCGCAGTACATGGTCGTGGGCCGACTGGGGCGTGACCAGGTCGCGGACTACGCGCGTCGCAAGGGCTGGAGCGTCTCGGAGGCCGAGAAGTGGTTGTCGCCGAACCTGGGCTACCGCCCCGACGACGAGTGAGTGCGGGCACGGCGCCACTGCGGACGACGTGGCCCGTAGGCTTGTCCGGTGCCTGACGTCTCGATCCCTCCCCTCACCGACCCGTGGGTCGTTGCGGCCTTCGAGGGCTGGAACGACGCTGCGGACGCCGCGACGTCGGTGATCGACCACCTCGTCGAGGCCTGGGACGCCCAGGTGCTCGTCGAGCTGGACCCGGAGGACTACTACAGCTACACCGACACCCGGCCCCAGATCCGCCAGGGGGCGTCCGGCGAGCGTGCGCTCGTGTGGCCGACTCCGGTGATCTATCACGCGAAGCCGCCGCACAGCGAGCGTGACGTCCTGCTGCTGCGGGCGCCGGAGCCGAACCTGCGCTGGCGAGGCTTCTGCTCGACGGTGCTCGGCATCGCGCGGCTCGCGGGCGCGACGGAGCTCGTCACGTTGGGCGCGCTGCTGGCCGACGTGCCGCACACGCGCCCGGTGCCGGTCAGCGGCTCGTCGACCGACGACGCGCTCACCGCGCGGCTCGGGCTCGAGGCCTCGACCTACACCGGCCCGGTCGGGATCAATGCCGCGCTCACGGAAGCAGCCTCCGACGAGGGCATCGCGTCGTTGTCCCTCTGGGCCGCCGTGCCGCACTACCTGGCCGAGCCGCCGTGCCCCAAGGCCACCCTGGCACTGCTCGGAGCGCTCGAGGACGCGATGGGCATCGCGCTCCCCCAGGGCGAGCTCGAGGAGCTCGCGAACGCCTGGCAGCGTGGCGCCGTCGAGGCCGTCGGCGAGGACCCGGACATCGAGGAGTACGTCGAGGAGCTCGAGCGGGAGCGTGACGCCGGCGAGCTGCCGGGCGCCAGCGGCGACCAGATCGCCCGCGAGTTCGAGCGCTACCTGCGCCGCCGCGACACCGACACCTGACCCACCGCCCGGCCCTCACCCGAGATTTGCGCCGTCATGCACCGTTTCTCCGCGAGCAACGGTGCATGAGCACGCACATCTGGCGTGACGTCAGAGGGTGATGCCGAGGAGGGCGTCGGCGGCCAGGGTGACGACGGCGCCGGCGGACGACACGTCGCCCTCCGCGGCAGCCCACTCGTCGATGGCCCGCAACGCCGCGGGGGCATCGAGGTCGAGCGACAGTGCCTCGCGGACCGCCGCCACGACCGGCTCGGCGTCCGGGCCACTCGGACGCGCCACGGCGGTGCGCCAGCGCTCCAGCCGCTGCTCGGCCGCGACGAGATCGTCCTCGAACCACTCCCAGTCGCTGCGGTAGTGGTGCGCGAGCAGCGCGAGGCGGATCGCCATCGGATCGCGACCGGACTCGCGCAGGCGTGACACGAGCACGAGGTTGCCCTTGGACTTGCTCATCTTCTCGCCGTCGTAGCCGACCATGCCGGCGTGGACGTACGAGCGGGCGAACGGTTCGCCCGTCGCGACGCGCGACTCCGAGGCGGACATCTCGTGGTGCGGGAAGACCAGGTCGGAACCGCCGCCCTGGACGTCGAAGTCGGTGCCGAGGTGCTGCAGCGCGATCGCGGCGCACTCGATGTGCCAGCCAGGGCGACCGCGACCGAGGCGCGACTCCCAGGCCGGCTCACCGGGACGCTCGGCCTGCCACACCAGGCAGTCGAGCGGGTCACGCTTGCCGGGACGGTCGGGGTCTCCCCCGCGCTCGCCGAACACCTGGCGCATCGTGTCGGGGTCGCGACCGGAGACGCTGCCGAACGCCGGGTCGGCGTGGACGTCGAAGTAGAGGTCGTCGTCGACGCGGTAGACCGAGTCACCGAGCCTGTCGATCAGGTCGACCACCAGGTCGATGCTCTCGACCGCACCGACGTAGTGTGCCGGTGCCAGAACCCTCAACGCCTCCATGTCGGTGCGGAACAGCTCGGTCTCGCGCTCGGCGAGCTCGGCCCAGTCGACGCCGGTCGCCGTCGCGCGCTCGAGCAGAGGGTCGTCGACGTCGGTGACGTTCTGGGTGTAGACGACGTCGAGACCGCGGTCGAGCCACTGTCGCTGCAGCAGGTCGAACGTCAGGTAGGTCGCGGCGTGGCCGAGGTGCGTGGCGTCGTAGGGCGTGATGCCGCAGACGTAGAGCCGCGCGGTCTCGGCGGGCGAGGAGAGCACGAGCTCGCGGGTCGCGCTGTCGTGGAGCCGCAGGACCGGCGGGGTGCCCTCGAGTCGTGGGACCTGGGGACCGGACCAGCTGCGCATGCCCCGAGCGTATCCGGCTCACCGTGGCGGCCTGTCGACCGGCTCACGCGGTGCGCCGGTGGCAGCATGGAGGCGTGATCATCGACTGCGCCGTCTACCGCGACGGGGTCCGCGAGGACGTCCACGACCACGCCAAGGAGTCGCTCGAGCAGGCTCTGGCGAACCTCGGTGAGGACGACTTCCTGTGGGTGGGCATCAACAACCCCACGAAGGACGAGATGACGAAGGTCGGGCGGGCGCTGTCGCTGCACCCGCTCGCGGTCGAGGACGCGCTCGAGGCGCACCAGCGCCCCAAGGTCGAGCGCTACAAGGACCACGTGTTCATGTCGTTGCGCACCGTCTCGTACACGGACGACGACATCACGACCCACGAGGTCAACATCTTCCTGGGCGAGACCTACCTGCTCACCGTGCGCCACGGGGGCCGCGACCTGCGCGAGGCGCGCAAGCGGGCGGAGAAGCTCATCGAGCCGCTGTCGCACGGTCCGACGGCGGCCCTGTACGCCGTCGTCGACACGATCGTCGACCGCTACGAGGCGGTCGCGGCCGAGCTCGAGGAGGACGTCGAGGAGGTCGAGACCTCGGTCTTCTCCCCGGCCCGCACGAGCGACTCGACCCGCATCTACCGGCTCAAGCGCGAGACGCTGGAGTTCCGTCGCGCCGTCGTGCCGCTGCGCGACCCCGTGCACCGGTTCGCGGTCGCGACGATGCCCGAGGACGCTCGGCCGTACTTCCGCGACATCTCCGACCACCTCGCCCGCGCGGCGGAGGCCATCGACTCGGTCGAGCACCTGCTCGACAACGCGCTCAACGCCCACCTGGCGCAGCTGTCGGTCCAGCAGAACGAGGACATGCGCAAGCTCACCGCGGGCGCCACGATCTTCGCCGTCCCCACCGCGATCGCCGGGATCTACGGCATGAACTTCCGCCACATGCCCGAGCTGTCGTGGACCTTCGGCTACCCGTTGTGCCTCGCCGTCATCGCCGGCCTCTGTGGCTACGTCTACCTGCGCTTCAAGCGCTCCGGCTGGCTCTGACCCGCCCACCAGCCCCGCGGGGCTGACGGTTTACCCGGCCGGCCGGGTAAACCGTCACTGGGCGCGGGAGATTCACTGCGCCGAGTGACGATTTGCCGCGCCGAGTCCGGCGGGTGGGCGGCTCAGCGGCCCTTGGGGTCGAGAGAGGGCCGGACGGAGATGATCTCGTACTGCGCCTCGGGCGGGGCGTCGACGGCCGTCCGGACGGCCGTGGCGATGGTCTCGGGGGTGATCATCCGCTCGGGGTGTGGCGATTCCGAGCCCTCGATCGCATCCTGGCCCATGTCGGTGTCGACGATGCCGGGATGCACCGAGGTGACGCGGACGCCGTGCTCGCGCTCCTCCTCGCGCAGGCAGTCGCCGAACGTGCGCAGCGCGAACTTGCTGCCGGAGTAGACCGCGTTGCCGGGGCTCGAGAACAGCCCGGCACCTGAGTTGATGAGCACGACGGTCCCACCTGCGGACCGAAGCGCCGGCAGGGACCGCGCCGTCAGGTCGGCGACGGCGAACACGTTGGTCTCGAACACGCGACGCCACTGCGCACGAGTGGTCACCTCGATCAGGCTGTGCTCACTCACGCCGGCGGCGTGCACCAGCACGTCGAGCGAACCCGGCAACGAGGCCGCGGACAGCGCGTCCTCGTCGCTCACGTCGAGCACCAGCACCTCACCGTCGTCGACCTCGCGCAGCACGGACTCCAGCGCCTCGCGGTCGCGTCCGAGGAGGACGACGTGGTGCGTGCGCCCCAGGTCGACGGCGATCGCGCGACCGATGCCTCGCGACGCGCCGGTGACGAGGGCGACGGGACGACTCATGACGCTCAGCCTGCGATCGCGATGTCTGCGGTGATGACACCGGTGCCGACGAGCACGAGCACGAGGGCACCGAGACCGATGCGGTAGGCGATGAAGGGTGCGTAGGAGCGCTTGCTCACGTAGCCGAGCAGCCAGTGGATGACCGCGATGCCGACGACGAACGCGACGACGGTGCCGACGATCGTCGGCGCCCAGCCGTACTCGTTCTGCCCGCCGGGCACGTCCTTGAGCTTGTAGACGCCGGCGCCCACGACGGCCGGGATGGCGAGCAGGAAGGCATAACGGGTCGCCGCGGCACGCTCGTAGCCCAGGAACAACCCCATGCTGATCGTCGCACCGGAACGGGACACGCCCGGAACCACGGCGGCTGCCTGGGCGAGACCGAACAGCACCGCCTGGCCCCAGGTCAGGTCCTCGATGGGCTTGGCGTTGCGCCCCACCCGCTCGGCGATGCCCAGCACCACACCGAGCACGATCAGCGTCGTGCCGATGACCCAGAGGTTGCGGAAGTTGTCGTCGATCTGGGACTCGAGCGCCAGCCCGATGAGCACGATCGGCAGGGATCCGATGATGACGAACCAGCCCATCCGCCATTCCTGCTCCCGCCGCGCCTCGGCAGAGAACAGGCCCTTGAGCCATCCGGTCGCGATCGACCAGATGTCGCGCCAGAAGTACAGGACCACCGCCAGCTCGGTGCCGATCTGGACCACCGCCGTGTACGCCGCACCGGGATCGGACCACCCGAAGAACTTCGGGAAGATCGCCAGGTGGGCGCTGCTGGAGATGGGCAGGAACTCCGTGAGGCCCTGGAGCAGACCGAGCACGACCGAGCGAAGGAAATCCACGGAGCGAGCCTAACGAAGGTCCTTCGCGGGCCGGACTACCCTTCTGACATGCAGGAACGCCGTGTCGGACGCTCAGGCCTCTCCGTGTCGCGGCTCGCCCTCGGCACCATGTCGTTCGGCGCCGCGGTCGACGTGATCGACGCCGAGGAGCTGCTCACGACCTTCCTCGACGCCGGCGGCACCCTCGTCGACACGGCGCCGGTCTACGGCGACGGGCGCTGCGAGGAGCTGCTCGGCACGTTGCTGGGCAAGCTCGGCGTCCGCGAGTCGGTCGTGCTGGCCGGCAAGGCCGGCATCGCCCGTCGCGGCGACACCGTCGTACGTGACTCGTCGCGCCGTTCGCTGCTCGACCAGCTCGACACGTCGCTGCGACAGCTCGGCACCGACCACCTCGACCTGTGGCAGGTGCACCGCTGGGACGAGGACACGCCGCTCGAGGAGACCCTCGCCGCGCTCGACCACGCGGTCACCACCGGCAAGACGCGCTACGTCGGTGTCTCGAACTTCTCCGGCTGGCAGACCGCGCTCGCCCACGCGACCCTGGCGGCCCGCCCCGAGTCCACGCCCCTGGTCAGCACCCAGGTCGAGTACTCGCTGCTGCACCGCGAGCCCGAGGCCGAGGTCGTCCCCGCCGCCGAGCACCTCGGCATGGGGCTGCTGGCCTGGTCCCCGCTCGGTCGCGGCGTGCTGACCGGCAAGTACCGCGGCGGGATCCCTGGCGACTCCCGGGCGGCCGACCAGCACTGGGAGGCGTTCGTCAGCCCCTACCTGGCGCACGAGCGGTCGGGAGTCGTCGAGGCTCTCGCCCGCGCCGCCGACGGTCTCGAGGTCTCCATGGCGCACGTCGCACTCGCCTGGCTGCGTGAGCGTCCGACGGTGTCCTCGCTCGTCGTGGGCGCCCGCACCACCGCACAGCTCGCCGAGAACCTGGCGTCCGAGGACGTCACGATCCCCGACGAGATCGCCGTCGCCCTCGACGACGTGTCCGCACCGAGCACCTGGGAGGTCTGAGTGGTCGAGTACGAGTTCTGGAACCTCGCGATCTCTCGCACCAAGTCCGTCAACGCCGTCCGACGCATGCTCACGGAGGCTGCCGAGTACCACGGGTGGGAGCTCGACCGACTGCACAAGGACTCCACGGGCCACCGCACGGTGCGCCTGCGGCGCAAGATCATCCGGATGCGCCACACCCTCTGACCGCTCGGCCGGTCAAGGTCCGGGGTAGGGGGCGTCAGACCAGGTCGAGGAACCGGTCGAACACGCGGGAGCCGAACTCGAGGGCGTCGACGGGCACGCGCTCGTCGACCCCGTGGAACAGCGCGGTGAAGTCCAGGTCGGCCGGCAGGCGCAGCGGTGTGAAGCCGTACGAGGTGATGCCGAGCTTGCTCCAGCCCTTGGCGTCGGTGCCTCCCGACATGAGGAACGGCGCGACGTGGGCGTCGGGATCCTCGGCGTGCAGTGCGACAGTCATGGCGTCGACGAGGTCGCCCTGGAAGGGGAACTCCAGCGCGGCATCGGTGATGTAGGGCTCGACCATGACCTTGTCGCCCACCAGGTCCTGCACGGCCGGCATGAACGAGTCCTGGTGCCCGGGCAGGTAGCGCCCGTCCACGTACGCGACGGCCTCGCCGGGCACGACGTTGTGCTTGTAGCCGGCCTGCAGCATCGTCGCGTTGGTCGAGTTGCGGATGCCCGCCCCGATCATGCGGATCGCGGGGCCGAAGTGCTCGAGCAGCGTCTCGGGGTCCTGGGCGTCGGAGCCAGTGAGCTCACGCACCTTGTCGAGCAGGATCTGCATCGACGGCCCCGGCTCCTGCGGCCACTCGTGCTGCCCCAGCGCGACGAGCGCCTCGGCCAGGTGGGTGACGGCGTTGTCGCTCTGGCGCATCGAGCCGTGACCGGCGGTGCCGGTGGCGCGCAGGCGCATCCAGGCGATGCCCTTCTCGCCCGACTCGATCAGGTAGAGGCGCTTGCCGTTGATCTCGGTGGAGAACCCGCCGACCTCGCCGATCGCCTCGGTGCAGCCCTCCAGCAGGTCGGGGCGGTGGTCGGCGATCCAGTGCGCGCCCATGACGCCGCCGGCCTCCTCGTCAGCGGTGAACACGAGGGTGATGGGCCGGTCCGGGATGGCACCCGCACGCTGCCGGGCACGCACGACCGACAGCAGCATGGCGTCGAAGTCCTTCATGTCGACCGCGCCGCGCCCGACGACGTAGCCGTCGACGATCTCGGCGGCGAACGGGTCGATCTTCCAGTCGGCGGCCTGGGCGGGCACGACGTCGAGGTGGCCGTGCAGCAGCAGACCCGGACGGTCGGAGTCCTGGTTGCCCCAGCGGGCGACGACGCTCGCCCGACCCGGCGCCGACTCGACGATCTCGGAATCGATGCCGACCTCGTCGAGCAGCGCCGCGACGTGCTCGGCGGCCGCCCGCTCCCCCGGGCCCGAGCCGTCCCCGTAGTTCGAGGTGTCGATCCGGATCAGGTCACGGCAGATCTCGACGGTCTCCGCCTCGGGAAGGTAGGCCATGCCGGCGATCCTACGTGCGCAGCAGACGCGACAACACCCGGCCGAAGAGCACGTGCGAGGCGAGCTGCTCGGCCCTCCAGAGGAAGCCCGGCGTGCCCGTCACGTGCGCCAACTCGGTCCACGTGACGCGGGATCCGGCCGGGATCGGCTCGACGTCGATGCGGGCCCAGCCGCGCACGACGCGACCGCGCTTCTCGAGCTGGCAACCGTGCGGCGGGTCCCACCAGGTGATCTCCATCGGGTCGTCGAACCCGAGGCGTCCCCCGGTGCGGGCGACGAACCCCGAGTCGGTGACCGTGACGGTCGTGAACGGGACGTGCTCGCCGTGGGCGGGCCAGTCGGTCACGCGCGCGAACGCGTCCTCGGGCGAGAGCGGGACCTCACGGACGATGACGGCGGGACGCACGGCACGATGGTAGGCAGCGCTCCTCGTCGGGGCACGTCGGAAGGACAGCCGCATGGACACCCCGAGCACGACCTTCACCTCGGTCGACGACGTCGCCAGCCGGCTCGCCGACGTGGGCTACCTGGCCTCGGACTCCGTGGCCACGACCGTCTACCTCGCGAGCGCGCTCGGCAAGCCGCTGCTCGTCGAGGGCCCTGCCGGGGTCGGCAAGACCGCGCTCTCGCAGGCCGTCGCCGAGGCGACGGGCGCGGGTCTCGTCCGGCTGCAGTGCTACGAAGGCGTCGACGAGGCGCGGGCTCTGTACGAGTGGAACCACGCGAAGCAGCTGCTGCGCATCACCGCCGGTCGCGACGAGTCGTGGGACGAGGCCCGTACCGACATCTTCAGCGAGGAGTTCCTGCTCCCCCGGCCGCTCCTGACCGCGATCCGGCGCGACGAGCCGACCGTCCTGCTGATCGACGAGACCGACAAGGCTGACGTCGAGATCGAGGGACTGCTGCTCGAGGTCCTGGGCGACTTCCAGGTCACGGTCCCCGAGCTCGGCACGATCGTCGCGACTCAGCGTCCCTTCGTGGTGCTCACGTCGAACGCGACCCGCGAGCTCTCGGAGGCGCTGCGCCGGCGCTGCCTGTTCCTGCACGTCGATTTTCCCGACGCCGGGCTGGAGACCCGCATCGTGCGGCTCAAGGTGCCCGGCCTCGACGAGTCGCTGACCGAGTCGGTCGTCCGGGTCGTGAACGCGCTCCGCGCCATGCCGCTGCGCAAGGCCCCCTCGGTCGCCGAGACCATCGACTGGGCCCGCACGCTGCTGGCCCTGGGTGCCGACATCCTCGACGACGAGGTCGTGCGCGACACCCTGGGCGTCATCCTCAAGCACACCGACGACGTCGCGAAGGCGTCCACCACCCTCGACCTCGACCGCGTCCTGGCCGAGTGAGGCCCTGACCATGCGACTGCCCGGGCGGGCGCGACCCGAGGCCCCTGCCCTCGACGGACCCGTCCACGAGGACCTGGAGTCGCGGCTCGTCGCGTTCGTCGGCGCCTTGCGCAGCAAGGGCCTGCCGGCCGGCACGAGCGAGACCGTCGATGCCGCCGCGGTGATCGAGGTCCTCGGGCTCGACGACCGGAACCGCCTGCGCGAGGGCCTGGCGTCCGCCCTCGTGCGTCGTGGTGGTCAGCGCGAGGTCTTCGACATGACCTTCGACCTGTTCTTCCCCGCCGGGACGGGAGTGCCCCAGGCGGTGCTGGAGCGCGACGACGAGCTCGAGCTGGGTGCCGAGGACCTGCGCGACCTGCTCGCGATGGCCCTGGCGGAGCAGGACCTGCGCACCATGGAGCAGGTGGCCGAGCTCGCGGTCGACCTGCTCGGCGAGGTGGGCACCGAGGGCACGTCGACGCAGGGCTGGTCGGCGTACCAGACGCTCGACCGGATGGCGCCGCAGACCCTCGTCGCTCGCGTCCTGCAGATGCGCGGTGCCGCCGGGACGGGCGGCGGTCAGCCGTCCGGTGCGGGCACGGGACAGGCCGACGAGCGTGGGCAGGTCACCGACCGCCTCGCGCGCGAGGAGACACGCCGTGCCGTCGAGGCGTTCCGACAGATGGTGGCGAGCGAGGCCCGTCGCCGCACCGCCGAGGTCCGAGGTCGCGAGGTCGTCACCCGCCACGCCGTGCGCCAGGACAGCGGTCAGGTCGACTTCCTGTCGGCGAACCGTCAGCAGCTCGAGGAGCTGCGTGCCATGGTGCGACCGTTGTCGCGCAAGCTCGCCACGAAGCTCGCGGCGCGTCGCCGTCGCGCCCGCCGTGGCCGGATCGACGTCCGGCGCACGATGCGTCGCTCGATGGGGACGGGTGGCGTGCCGCTGCGGCCGGCGTTCGCTCCCCCGCACCCGGCGCGTCCCGAGCTCGTGCTGCTGT
This sequence comes from Aeromicrobium sp., assembly GCA_023257515.1. GTDB lineage: Bacteria > Actinomycetota > Actinomycetes > Propionibacteriales > Nocardioidaceae > Aeromicrobium. Next base: position 64,088 of record JALRCA010000019.1, on the reverse strand, counting down.
GCGACGTCTCGGGGTCGGTCTCCGGCTTCTCGAGCTTCACGATGCTGCTCGTGCAGGCGCTGAGCGACCAGTTCAGCCGGGTCAGGGTGTTCGCGTTCGTCAACGCGATGGACGAGGTCACCGAGATCGTGAAGGACACGACCCACGGGGGTGACCTGGGCGAGCGCATCCACGCCGAGGCACGGCTCACCCGCTGGCACACGAGCAGCGACTACGGCGAGGCGTTCGGCGACTTCGCCGAGGACTTCCTCGACGCGGTCGGTCCGCGGACCTCGGTGATCGTGCTCGGGGACGCCCGCAACAACAACCAGAGCGCCAACCTGGGGGCGCTCTCGACGATCGCGCGCCGGGCGAAGCGGATCTTCTGGCTCAACCCGGAGCACGCGAGCCGCTGGGGTCTCGGTGACTCGATCGCCCCGACGTACGCCGACGTCGTCGAGATGCACGAGTGCTGCACCGTCGACCAGCTGACGCGGTTCGTCACGCGGCTGCTGCCGGTCTGAGTCGATGCCGTTCACCCCCGCGCACCCGCTGGCGGTGCTGCCGCTCTGGCGGACCAGGCTCCCGTTGTCGGCCCTGGTCGCCGGGTCGATGGTGCCGGACGTGCCGGTCTTCTCGCGCTCCGCGGACACGTACGAGGTCACCCACGGCCCGGTCGGGATCGTGACGGTCGACGTCGTCCTCGGCATCGCCGCACTGTGGCTCTGGTTCGTCGTCCTGCGCGACCCGCTGGCCGACCTGGCGCCTGCGACGGTCCGCGACCGGGTGCCTCCGACCGGACGTCTCGCACGGCGCCGCTGGCCGTGGGTGGTCCCGGCCCTCGTGATCGGTGCCCTCAGCCATGTCGCCTGGGACGAGGTGACCCATCCCGGGCGCTGGGGCTCACGCCACGTCGCCTGGCTCGCCGATCTGCACGGACCCATGGCCGGAGCCTTGTGGCTCCAGTACGTCAGTGGAGTCGTCGGCACGGCGGCCGTCGTCGCCCTGGCTGTCGTGGCCGTGCTCCGACGGTCGCCGGAGCCGCGGGGCCCGAGGGTCCTGCCGGCCGGCACGATCCACGTCGTCGCGGCGCTGGCCGGTGCGGTGGGTCTCGTGTCCGTGGCCGTGCACCGTCACGATCCCGTCATGGCGATCGCGTTCCACGGTGTCGTCCACTCGATGCTTGCCGGCGCGGCGGCCGTCCTGGTCGCAGCGGGCACGTGGCACCTGGCTCGTCAGGGCAAAGAAGAACGCCAGCGCGGTCTCGGGGGGTGAACCGCGCTGGCGTTGATCTGAACATTACATGCCGTCCGGAGCCCGCAACAGCGATTCGCTTGAATCGACAACTTTTCTTGGTCGTCTCACAGGTTCGAGCGGTCCCGAGACGCTCCGCCAGTCCGATCGTCGGACCTTGCCGGTGTCGCCGCGCAGGCGCTCGGTGACGAGGGTCCACTCGTGCGGCCGCTGGTGAGCCGGCAACCTCGTGGCGACCCAGACGTCCAGCTCGTCGACCGAGGCCGTGGTCTGGACGACGGCGTGAACGACCTGACCGAGCACGTCGTCGTCCCGCGGCACGACGACGGAGCCCTGGACGTCGGGGTGCGCGTCGAGCACCTGCTCGACGTCGGCGGGCTGCACCATGACGCCGTCGGTGACGATGACGTCGCTCAGCCGGTCGCCGACGTAGAGGAACCCGTCCTCGTCGAGGTGGCCGCTGTCGCCGAGCGTGTGCCAGCCGTCCCGGGTGGTCATCTCGGCACCGAGGTACTCGTAGGTGGGGGTCTCTCGCCGCATGACGATCTCGCCCGTCTCCCCCGGCTCGCAGTCCGTGTCGTCGTCGCGCACGACGCGGAACTGCGAGCCGCCGCAGCCACGCCCCACCGACCCCGGATGCTCCAGCCACTCCCGGCCCGTGATCATCGCGAGTCCCTGGGCCTCGGTGCCGGCGTAGACCTCGACGACGCGGTCGGGTCCCAGCAGGTCGATCCAGGCCTCCTTGAGCCACGGCGCGCATCGGGCGCCGAGGTGCAGCACCGAGTCGAGCGACGAAAGGTCCGCTTCCGCGAGCCGCTCCGGCCCGAGCTGGTGGATGCGGCGCATCATCTCCGGCACGAGCATCCCCCACGTGACGCGGTGCTCCGCGACGAGCTCCAGCCACCGCCCTGGATCGAACTCCGCCATGACGACGACCTCGTGGCCGGTCATGAGTCCACGCATCGCGTAGACGAACGGCGCCGCGTGCCAGAGTGGGGCGGCGACCAGCTGCACCGCCTCGCGAGGCACGAACTCGGCGATCCTTCCGTGCGGGTCGACCCGGGCCGGCGCGGTGGCGCGGACGATCTTCGGCCGTCCCGTGCTGCCGCTCGACGTCGGAGCCTTCCACGACGACGCGACCCGGTCCGGCAAGGGCGAGTCGTCGTCCGAGACCTCGGCGATCGGACCGTCGACGACGAGCGCCGGCCGGGCGAGCTCGAGGACCTGTTGACGCTCGGCCGCGTCGATGGACGGTGACAGCGGCTGCGGCGTGGCACCGAGCTTCCACACGGCGCAGCACGCGCGGACGAGGTCGAGCCCGCTGGGCAGTGCGACGGTGACCAGGTCGTCCTGGCCCACCCGGTGCGCCCACAAGCGCGCGAGGCGGTTGGTGTCGAGATCCAGCTCGCGCCGTGTCAGGGTGACGTCGTCGACGCGCACGGCCACGCGTTCCGGGTCCTCGTCGGCGAGGACCGCGAGGGCCCGACCGATGCTGACGTTCACGAGCGGTCGAGGTGCCGGCGGTACAGCCCCAGGTGCGCGACCGCGGCCGAGTCCCACGTGTAGGTGCGGGCGAGGGCCCGTCCGATCGTGGGGTCGGGCGGTGTCTCGAGCGCCCGGACGAGCGCGGCGGCGATGCCGAGCGGGTCGGAGGCGAAGACGACGGCGTCGCCGAGGACCTCCCGTAGCACCGGCAGGTCGCGCGCCACGACGGGCACGCCGGCGGCGAGCGCCTCCATCGCAGCGAGGCCGAAGCCCTCCTTGGTCGAGACGAACGCGACCGCCGCCGCCCCGGCGACGAGGGCAGGCAAGGCGTCGTCGTCCACGAGGCCCAGCATCGTGGGATCCACGTGGAGCTCGGCGGCTCGCCGGTCGAACGCCGCGCGGTAGTCGCGATAGTCGAACAACGTCTCTCCCCCGGCGAACACGAGGCGCAGGTCCGGGCGACGGCGACGGGTCAGGGCGAACGCCTCGAGCAGGTCGATGCTGCCCTTGCGCGGCTCGATCCCGCCGACGGCGAGCACGTAGGCCCCGAGATCGCGCTGCCAGTCCTCGCGAGCCGCTGCCCGGTCCGGCCCGGCTGCCCGCTCGAACCGGGCCGAGTCGACGCCGTTGGGGATCACTGTCGGCGACAGCCCGAACCGTGCCATGACCTCGAGCGCGACCGCCTCGGAAACGCACACGTGCTCGCTCGGCTCCTCGACGGCTCGGTCGTGGCAGGCGACGAGCTCCGGCGTGGTGAACGTGTCGAGGTGGTGGATCGTGCGCACGCACTCCAGACCCGCTGTCAGCGCGGCATTCGCGCTGATGCAGTCCTGGGCGTGCACCACGTCGTAGTGCTGGCCGGCCAAGGCCTTGGACATGACGTCGATCGAGCGGACGATGCGATCGCCCACGGACTCGCCGGAGACGTCGGGGAACGGCACGGCCCGCACGCCGACGGCCGGGTCGACGACCCGGTAGAAGGTCCGGTCGCCGCCACGGGCCAGGGTCCACACGTCGACCTCGACGCCCTGGCGCGTGAGCGCCTCCGCGAGCGCGAGGGTGTGCACGACGCCGCCTCGCGGCTTGGTCGAGTAGGTCAGCAGGGCGACACGCATCAGGGCTCCCACCTGTCGGTCACGTAGCTCGACGGCGCGAGCTCGTCCAGGTGGTGCAGGATGCGGCGCGAGCGGGCGATCTCGGCGCGCACGTCGACGTCCGCGACGGCGAGAGCCCCCTTGGACCACGTACGGGCGAGCACGTCGCCGCCGGGGCCGACGACCTTGGCCTGACCGAGGAAGCGCAGCCCACCCATGACGCCCGTCTGGTTCGACGAGACCCACACGACCTGGTTCTCGGCGGCGCGGGCGCTGTCGTAGAGGTCGAACAGCCGCGACTGGCGGTCCTGCGGCAGGCGCGACGCCCGGTCGGTCACGCTGGCCGGCCAGGCGGACAGGCAGGCGATCACCTCGGCGCCGTCCAGCGCCAGGGAGCGCGCCGACTCCGGGAACGTCTTGTCGTAGTCGATGAGCATGCCGAGTCGTCCGAGCGGCGTGTCGAACGCGGTGAACCGGTCACCGGCACGGAAGGCGAGCGCCTCGCCCGCCGGCTGGTGCACCTTGCGGTGTCGCCCGAGGACGCCGTCGCCGTGCACGCACAGAGCTGCGTTGTAGTGGACGACCTCGTCGTCGGCGACGACCTCCTCGGTGTAGCCGAAGCACACCACCATGTCGGCGGCCAGCCGCGCGATACGGCTGATCCGGTCGTCGTCCTCTGGCAGGGCGGGCGGCAGCGAGTCGGCGGACGGGTGCCGCAGGTCCGTGAGGTAGCCGCCCAGGGTCGCGTCGGGCAGGACCAGCAGCTCCACGCCACTCGTGCGGGCGTCGTCCACGATCCGCTCGACCTTGTCGAGGGATCGCTCGAGGTCGCGACCGAAGTGCGCGGCGACCGCGCCGATGCGCACGTCAGACGCCCTGCGCCACCGGGTGGAAGGCGCCCGTGATGCAGCCCGCGACGTGCTCGGCGTCGGCGGCGACACCGAGGAAGCGGCCCGACCCCCACGTGTGCATCCACGGGAGACCCACGAAGAACAGGCCGGGGACGGACGTGACGCCGCGCGTGTGGGTCGGGCGGCCGGTCCCGTCGAACACGCCGACCCGGAGCCAGCCGTAGTCGGGCCGGTACCCGATGGCCCACACGATGCTCGTGATCCCCTCGGCCTCGAGGTCCAGCGCCGTCGGGTCGTGGTCCGGCGCCCACGGCGGCTCGTAGGGGTCCTCGGTGGGGGCGTCGATGCCCTCGCGCTCGATGAAGCGGTCGATGTCGCGGCGGATCGAGGTGTAGACCGCGTCGGCGGCGTCGAGCGACCTCGTCAGGGTGGGTGCGACCTCCAGTCGGGAGCCCTCGGCGTCCCGCAGGGCCCCGTAGAGCTGCATGCCCTCGAGGGCGAACCGCCGCAGGTCGATGTCGCGGCCACCGTCGCGGCCGGTCACGTAGTGGTTGGTCTTCTCGCGCGCCGCCAGACCGCCGGGGTACTGCTGCACGGGCGTGTCGTAGAGCCCCATGTCGGCGAGCCACGTCATGCAGTCGCGGCCGCGGTAGGTGCGGGCCACGCGCGGCGCGTTGCCGAGCGCGAGGTGCACCTGTCGGCCCTCCAGGTGCAGGTCCTCGGCGATCTGGGTGCCGGACTGTCCCGAGCCGACGACGAGGACCGCGCCGTCGGGCAGCTGGTCGGCGTTCATGTACTGCTGCGAGTGCAGCTGGGTGACGGACGGGTCGATCGCCCGGGCCCATGCCGGTTCGACGGGTCGGTGGTAGCCGCCGGTCGCCACGACGACGTGGTCGGCCTCGAGCGTCTCGGGTCCCTGCGGCGTCTCGAGCTCGAGGACGAACCCGCCGCCGGCGCGCTCGCGGGTCTCGACGACGCGCGTGTGGGACCGCACGGGCGGGTCGAACGAGCGGACGTAGCCGTCGAGCCACGTGACGACCTCGTCGCGCGTCATGAACCCGTCGGGTTCGGGGCCCTCGTAGGTGTAGCCGGGCAGTCGGCAGTGCCAGTTGGGCGTGACGAGCGTGAAGTTGTCCCAGCGGCTGTCGGCCCACTCGTGGGCCGGCGTGCCGGCCTCGAGCAGCACGTGCTCGACGTGCTGGGCGCTCAGGTGGTGGCTCACCGACAGCCCGGCCTGGCCGGCTCCGACGATGGCGACGGGGATGTTCATGAGGGTCCTCCCGGCAGCGGGGGCTCCATCGAGACGATCTCGACGGTGTCGTCGGGGGCATAGGCCCCGGCGGTGGTGGCGATCCGCTCCTGCGAGGCGGCCGAGGCCGAGCAGGCGAAGCCGTACCGGGCCCGCACCCGGTCGCTCGCGAGGGCGAGCAGCGTCGTGGAGCGGTCGACGAACTCGGCCACGGTGTAGGTCGCGCCGACGTCGAGGTGGTCGTGCGCGACGAGCGACGGCGAGTAGCACGGGTCCACCCGGCCGTCCGGCCAGCGGACGGTGAACGTCATCTCAGGCATGCACGCGCTCCCGGTAGGTCTCGGGGCGACGGTCACCGAGGTGGAACATGGCCCGTCGTGCCGCCTCGAGCTCGGACTGCACGTCGAGCGTGGCCACGGCCATGCCCGCCGCGGTCCCGGTCGTGGCGCGCACGTCGCCACCGGGCCCGATGATCTTGGCGTTCGCGACGAACCGCAGCGAGCCGAAGGTGCCCGTCTGGTTAGAGGCGACCCAGACGATCTGGTTCTCGAGGGCCCGGGCCCCGTCGAAGAGGTTGAAGCGGTGGGTCCAGCGGTCGTCGGCCAGGTCGTCGGCGGTCGCCGTCCGCGAGGCGGGCCAGGCGGAGATGCAGGCGACGACCTCGGCCCCGTCGAGGGCGAGTGCGCGTGCGGCCTCGGGGAAGGCCTTGTCGTAGCAGATCAGCGCGCCCAGGCGGCCGACCGGCGTCTCGAACGCCTCGAACACCTCGCCGGCGTCGTAGTAGAGGCTCTCGCCGAGGGGCTGGTGGACCTTGCGGTGCACGCCCAGGACGCCGTCGCCGCTCACGATCGCGGCGCTGTTGTAGCGGGTCGTGCCGTCGGACTCGCACAGGCCGACCACGAGGGTCATGTCACCGGCGATCTCGGCGACGCGGCGCAGCTCGGTGCCGTCGACGTCCATGACGGGGGGCAGCGATTCAGGCTCGGCGTCGTGGCTGCCGTCGCGTCCGCGGCCCAGCACCGACAGGTAGCCGCCGAGACACGCCTCGGGCAGCGCCAGCAGCCCGGCCCCCCGGGCGCGCGCCTCCTCGGTGAGGGCGGCGATGCGTGCCAGGTTGTCGTCGACGTCGCGCCCGAAGTTCTCGGACACGGCTGCGAAGGTGGTGCTCATGTTGCTCCCATTCCGGTGACGTGGCCGTCGACGGCCTCCGTCACCACGCCGTCGGGCCATCGCAGCCCGACTCCGCTGCCGGCGGTGATGTCACCGCAGACCTGTGAGGTGACGAAGCCGGGCAGGTCGCCGGGGCTCGCCGTGGGGTGGTCGGTCGTGACCATCGCGAAGCCGGGGAAGCAGGTGAACCAGTCCCCCACGCTCGCGTCCTCGGGGGTCGGCACCTGGGCCACGTCGAGCACGGCGCGGACGCCGCTCGCCTCGGCGAGCATGCCCGTCGTGCCGACCAGGCCCGACATGCTGACGTCCTTGGCCGCGCTGGGGCTCAGGGTGGCGACCGTGCCTCCCAGCGCGCGGAGCTCCTCACCGGTGCGGTGCGACGAGGAGTCCCACTGCGCGCCGGTGTAGCCGGGACGCCAGCCACCGCCGAGGTCGGCGGTGATGCGGACGGACTGTCCCACGCTCGCTCCCCCGCCCGGCACGGGTCGGGTCGTGCGACCCAGCGCTGTGACGGACAGGGCCGCGGGGACGCCCAGCTGGGTGTGTCCGCCGAGGACGGGGACGTCCCAGGCCTGCACGGCCTCGCGCAGGCCCGACACGATGCGGCGGGCGAACGAGGCGTTGCGCGCGGCGACGGCGTCGAGCAGACCGACCGGGCTGGCGCCCATGGCGGTCAGGTCGTTGAGGTTGACGAGTGCCGCGCACCAGCCGGCCCACTCGGGGTCGCGCTCGACCATGGACGGGATGATCGCGTCGCACGCGGCGACCAGGTCGGAGCCGGGCACGGGTGCGCCGTCGTCGCCGCGGAAGCCGTCGGGTCCGGCGAGGCCGGCCAGCAGGGAGCCGAGCGGCGACTTGGTCGCGGCGACGAGCCGTCGGGTGCGCTCGATCGGCCAGTCGACCTCGACGTGCGGGTGTCCCAGCAGGTCGACCTGTCCCCTGGACCGCCAGCCGAGGCGTGTGAACAGCGATGCGTGGCGCTCCTGGACCGTGGCGTCGAACCGCAGTGCCCCCACCGACTCCGCGAGGGCGCACGCGGCCCGCACGAGCGCGGCTCCCACGCCGGCGCCCTGGCGTGCCGAGGGCGCCACCACGAGGCGGCTCCCCCGCCACCACCCGAGGTCGCGGTCGGCTGTCGCGGGGTGCGGGGCCGGGTGGACCCGCACGCCGCCGAGGACCGTGCCGTCCTGCGTGCGCGCGACCAGCACGACCGTACGCGCATCGTCGTCGACGTCGTCGTGGTCGCTGACGTCGAAGAGCCCTTGCTCGCGGACGAACACCTCGCGACGCAGCCGTCGGTAGTCCGTCAGCTCGGCGGGTCCGGCCTGGACCACGAGCCACGTCGGTGGTGCCGCGACGTGGCCCGGGCGGGTGCCGGTCAGGATGCCGTGGTCGAGGCTCATGTCAGGCGCCCTCGCAGCTCAGGGCCGAGCAGGCGCCGCACGCAGCACAGCCGGCGGCCTGGTCGGACCCGGCCATGCCGGCGCGCCGCAGCGCCGCGGCGACGCGCACCGTGACGGAGCCGACGTCGCGACGGCTGGGGGCCGGGGCGCGGTCGACGTCCGTGGCGAGCGTGCCCGCGAGCGGGCGGAACGGCACCACGAACGGGTAGACACCCATGTCGATCAGCTCGGTCGCTGCGGCGACGAGCTCGTCCGCGTCCTCGCCCAGGCCGACCAGCAGGTAGGTCGAGACCTGGTTGTGGCCGAACACGCGGACGGCCTCGCGCCAGGCGGCGCGGTACTCGTCGAGCGGGACGGTGGCCTTGCCCGGCATCCAGCGGCGGCGGACGTCGTCGTCCATCGACTCGACGTGGATGCCGATCGAGCGGGCGCCGGCCTCGTAGAGCTCGGTGATCGAGGCCAGGTCGCCGGGCGGCTCGATCTGCACCTGGATGGGCAGGTCGGGCAGCACCTCACGGACGGCGCGGACGCAGCGCGCGAGATGCGTGGCGCCGCGGTCGCGCCCGCGGGAGGTGCCGGTGGTCATCACCATCTGGCGGACGCCGTCCAGGTCGTGCGCGGCCTGGGCGACCTCGGCGATCTGCTGCGGCGTCTTGACCGCGACCGTCGTGCCCTGCTCGAGCGACTGCTCGATGGCGCAGAACCGGCAGCGGTCGGACGGGTCGTAGCGCATGCACGTCTGCACGACGGTGGTCGCGAGCACATCGGCGGCATGGAGCCGCGCGACCATCTCCATGCTCGTGCCGTCCGACGTGGTCAGGTCGTAGAAGCGTGGCCGGGCGACGGCCTCGACCCCAAGCCCCGTGTCGGCGCCGTCGAGCAGCAGCTTGCCGCCAGCGACCGTGTACGGGCTGCGGGGGTCGAGCGGGATGGCCGCACCGACCCCGTCCAGCAGCACATGCCCGTCGGCGCTCGGCCCGGCGCCGTTGGGGCGCGTGAGCGGGGCGTCGAGCAGACGGATGCCCTGGATGGCCACGTCGACCCGCGTCGACGTGCGCGTCTCCTGCTGCGAGGACGGTGCGGTCATCTCGTCGGCCTCAGAGGTTGTACGTCGAGTTGATGATGGCGCCCTTGCGGGCGTAGTGGATGAGCGCGTCCTGCACGTCGAGCGGGTGCGCCGGGATGACGCCCTCGATCAGGTCCTCCTCGCGCAGGCCGTGCAGCGCCAGGCCGAAGCGACAGCAGTACACCGTGCCGCCCTCGGCGATGAACGTCTCGAGCGAGGCGTTCATGTTGAGCTCGCCGGGGAAGCCCGCGTCGCCCGTCGTCGGGAAGCCGCGCGTGGCCATGCACGCGAGGGTGCCGGGGCCGTAGAAGTACATCGCGGAGTCGAAGCCCTTGCGGAGCGCGCGGGTCGCCTGCAGGATCGCGACGAAGCTCACCGACGACTCGTGCGGGATGCCGTGCACGAGCGTGAAGTACGACTCGCCGTCCTCGGCCTGGTAGTCGGGGAACAGCTTGGTCGAGCCGTACAGGTTGGTGCCCTGGGGCTGCGAGGGGTGCGGGATCTCGGCGAGGGACTTGGCGATGTTCTCGGCGATCTGGTCGTCGATCTCGGTCATGCGATTCTCCTGGTGTCGGGTCCTGCGATCGGTCGTGCGGGCGGTGCTGGACTGGCGGCACGACGTTGTGCCGCCAGGGTCGTGGGGGCTACGTGCCGTAGAGGGCCTCGAAGTTGCGCCGGAAGACGCGGTCGGCGAGCTCGCCGTCGCCGGCGGCCGCGGCGAGGCGCGCGTACTCGCCCTCGAAGTCGCCCCAGGGCGCGTCGGTCGCGAACAGGATCCGGTCGTGGCCGACGCCGCGCCTCTCGATCTCCTGGACGAGCCAGGCCGGCGCGAAGCCGATCGTCCACGACGTGTCGGTGTAGACCTGCTTGCCGGCCTCGATCCAGTCGAAGAGGCGGCCGCCGATGAGCTTCATGTGGCCGCTCATGCCGCCGCCCAGGTGGACGAGGTGGATCTTGGTGTCGTCGCCGTAACGGTCGACGAGCGTGCCGACCTGGTCGACGTCGGACGCCGCGCCGGGCGAGGTGTGCACGTGGACGACGAGGTCGTGCTCGGCGGCCGTGGTGAAGATGCGGTCGAGCTGCTCGGCGCAGTCGGGATCGGTCGGACTGCCGCCGAGCAGGAAGCTCGTCTTGAGCGCCTTGACGCCCTGCTCCCCCACGAGCGACAGCGCGGTCTCGTTGCGCTCGGCGTCGGACGCCTTGGGCGAGACCCACAGCCCGCAGCTGACGCGGTCGTCGGCCTGCGCCGCCTCGAGCGCCAGCGGGTTCAGGTCGAACGCGGCGTCCGGGATCGGCACCCCGTAGTTCGGCAGCACCAGCGTGCGCTCCGTGCGCTCGGCGTCGAGCGTGGCCAGGAAGTCCTTGACCGTCGCCTTCGCCGTGACGTCAGCCCTGATGGCCGGTCCGCCGTAGAACGGGAACGCGGGCAGCTCACCGATGTGACGGTGCGCGTCGAGCTGGGTGCTGGGCATGACTCCAGTGAGCACCCGGGATGTTTCCGTCTGGTCACGCTCGGAACAAAGGGCTGAAACAGGATGGGGTCGGGGGTGTTTCGCCCTGCGGCAGGTCCTGGAACGCCGGGCTTCGCTCGTCCCGGCGGCTCGCCGTGGACCGGGCCGCGCTGGGAAAGCACAGGACCCCCGCACTGGCGAGAGTGCGAGGGTCCTGCTTGTGTCCGAGGGGGGACTTGAATCTGATTCTGTCGGTCCCGGCAGGTACTCTGGGAGTAGGGAAAAGCCTGGAATTGCAGTCCGAATGTAAGGTAACGTCAGGCAGCCCGCGGCGACGTGGGGCAAGAAGTGGGTACACCGTACCCACCGATCCAGAGGCAGGCCGGTCCATGAGAGCAGTCACCGAGTACGTCACCCGCGACGGCCGGCACCGGTTCCGTGTGAAGTTCCGTGAAGGCAAGGGCCGCAACGCCCGGACCAGCTCACTGACCTTCCCCTCACTCGCCCAGGGTGAGCGCTTCGCCAAGGAACTCGACGTCCTCGGATGGGCCGAAGCCGTCCAGCGAGCCGAGGAGCGCGCCGGGAAGGTCAGCACACTCTCCGTTGACGAGTACGCGATCAAACACATCGACACCCTGAGCGGCATCACCGCAGGCACCCGCACCACCTACAAGCGCATCTACACCAAGACGTGGGCGCCGGTCATCGGCAGCCTCCCGCTCGAGGACGTGAGCCGCCAGGACATCGCCGGAGTCGTCACCCGTCTGTCGGAGTCGGGCAAGAGCGACAAGACCGTCAAGAACGAGTACACCGTCATCGCCGCGATCTTCAACGCCGCCGTGATCGACGACAAGATCAGCCGATCCCCCTGCCGCGGCGTGAAGCTCCCCCGCGTCACCGAGCAAGAGCGCGCCGAGATGCAGATCATCGATCACGAGGAGTTCGCCATCCTCATCGCCGAGATTCCCGAGCACTACGTGCCGCTCGTGACGACCCTGGTCGGCACGGGTATCCGCTGGGGCGAGGCCGAAGGACTTCAGGTGCGCGACCTGTCGCTCGATGCCGAGGTGCCCACCCTTCACGTGCGCCGAGCAGCGAAGTGGAACAGCGGCATGGCCCGCCAGGAGATCGGCCCGCCCAAGACGAAGAAGGGCCGGCGCGACGTCGAACTGGCCCCCGAGGTCGTGGACGTGCTGAGACCGCTCATCGTCGGCAAGGGACCCACCGATCAGGTCTTCACGGCCCCAGGCGGCGGCCAGTTGCGGCACCGCACATTCTGGTCGGACATCTGGCGCCCGGCCCTGTTCCGCGCCAGCCTGTGCCCCGAGCACCGCGGAGAAGGCTGCAAGTGCGGGACCGCCAAGCCGAGTCGCTGCCAGGTCCACGAGACTCCCCCGGCACCTTGCGGATGCGATGGCACCCTGTCGAAGCCGTTGCGCATCCACGACCTAAGGCACACCGCCGTCTCGTGGATGCTCGCCGCGAACATCCCGCTCTACGTCGTGTCACGGATCATCGGCCACGAATCGACCAAGACCACGGCCGACATCTACGCCCACCTCATGCCCGAGGGTCGCCGTGCGGTCGCGCAGGTCATGAGCGGGATGCTCGCCGCCGGCCGACAGTAGGAGATCGCGAGCTAGGCCCACTCGTCGTCAGCACCGACGACCTGCGAGCCCGTCTCGATCTCGTCCTGACGTCGCTTCGTGTCGTCCGCGTCGGTCGGGCTCCACTTGCGCCGACAGCGGGTGCGCACCTGAGCCAGGGCATCGTCGAGATCTTCGCGTGCAAGCAGACGGTCGAGTGTCTTCTGCGGGTCGATGTCAGTCATCGGTCGATCGCCTCCAGAACGAGTCGTTGGATCAGCCGGCGCTCGGCCGGGTGCATGAATCGCAGATCGAGGCGAGCCCGCATGCCACGCTCTGGAAGCCACAGATGATCCGCGGCTAGACAGATGTCGCCCTCGGACCAGACGAGCGCGTCGGCCACCTTGCGCGGGTCGGGAACGAGCCACTGAGCCGCGCGGAAGCAGATGCGGGCTTCCTCGGTCCCGCTCACACAGCCGTCGTGCCCGGCCTCGATGTGCTCTTGCTCATGGCGAGTTGTGTAACGGCGTTCGACCTGCAGCTCGTTGATGTTGTGCCAGGTGTTCGCGACGCCGTCCGTGATCCCGTGGACGCCTTCAGGCAGGTGTCGCCACCAGATCCTGTGCTCGGGCCATTTGCGCCACTCACGCCAAGGGTGAGGTCCGTCGGCCCACGGGTGCTTCGTCGTCATCGTGCTGACGACGGTAGGTGTCGGGGCCGACGAAACTAGTTCTGGCGCGAACTGTAGCGCTGGAGAAAGTCGACGAACCCGGGCGCGGTGTACTCGTACTGGCCCTTCTGTCGGCGGAAGATCACGTTAGCCTTCACGAGTCGGCCGAGCAGGACGTTGACATTGCCAGGCGACTTGGGCGACTGACCGTTGAGGTCGCTGACCATCAGCGGCGGGTAAGCGCAGCGCGCGGCATCGATGAGCAGGTCCTGTTCCGCTGGCGTAAGCGAATCGATGCGCGGCTCGTAGAAGTCAGAATCGAGTCGCCTGAATACGCGGTCCCGGGTCACAGACAGGACGGCCTCATCCATTGCCGAGAGGCCGGCGTCATGTGCGGTGTCCCAGAGCTCTGCGCCCCAAAGCTGAATGAAGTACGGGTAGCCCTCGACTTCGTCGAGAACGCTGGCCACTAGCGCCGGGTCGGCTGAGATCGCGCTCGACTCCAGGGGTCGGACGAAAGCCTCCTCGGCAGCTTCGGGCGGCAGCGAACCAACAGTGAAGCCCTGGAACATCCGCTCGCTGTACGTGCGCGCATTGAGGAGATTCACGGCGAGAGTCGGCAGCCCGCACAGAACGACAACGACAGGAACTTGAGCCTTCTGAAGGGTGGAGACAGCCGCCACAAGCGTCGAGAGCGCGTGGTTTCCAGACGAGCCCTTCTCGTCGGTCAGGATCTGGGCCTCGTCAAGAAGTAGTGCCAGCCCCTTCCTTCCGTGCTGCACGACGAACTGGGTCAGGTCCGCCAACATCTCCCCGAGCTCGGCGGTCTGCGGCTCAAGGTCGCCCGCCAGGGACCACTCGAAGCCCTCGTATGAAACGCGGACGGTGGAGCGCGCCACGTCCGCGGCCCCCTTGGCGATGGACCTCGCCTTGTAGGCGATCGACGTGGACTCCTTCAACCGCTCCCCGTGAGATTGGATTGCGGACATCAAGTTGCTCTCTGAGTTCTGGCGAGGCTGGATCTCGAAGGAGATCGCTGACCAGGTCGCTTCCTCGGCGACGTCCTTGAACCGCTGGAGCAACACCGTCTTTCCGACTCCACGAAGCCCTGAAAGGCGAGCGTTTCCCGGGATCTCGGGCGAGCCGCCGATGAGTCGGCCGAATCGCTTGATCTCATCGTCGCGGCCAGCGAGGTACGCCGGTTGCAGGCCGACGCCTGGTCGGTAGGGGTTGCGCTCGCTCACCGAAAGAACATTACAAGAACCCTTTAAGGTTCGTTGTCTCGATCGGCCAAGCCAGCCTCGCCCGCCTCGTCCTGCTCGCGCCGAAGCCGCTCACCTTCGGACTCTTCGCCCGTCCGGTCAGCCGCCTCGACCCCAGCCGGGTCTGGACCTTCGGCCGCCACTCCCCCAGCAGCGTCCGGCTGGTTGGGGCGCAGCGGTGTCACGTTGCCCGCTCCCCCGACATCACCGTCGTCGTCGGGACTCTTCTCAGCTGCGAATGCCGCATCGCCACTACCTGCCTTCTGCTTGTCGAGTTCTGTGTGCAGGTATCCGATGTCCTCCAGCAGCGCGTCGAGGACGGTCCTGTAGGACACGTGGATCTCGCGCGCCAGCTTCTCAATGTGCTTCTTCTCTATGAGCTTTGTCGGTGTCCGCCAGTTCAACAGGGTTTGGCGAGAAACTCCGACCTTGCTCGCGATCGCGGCATACGAGGGCGGATACCTCTGCGCATCACGGTGCGCGTCAATGAGGTCGAATAGCCGGCCCATGTGGCGGTCCTCTGCTCGGTCGTCGGGTCATGCCGGCAAGCGTCACTCGGTTGTCGACACGGTGTCCAACACCCCGGGCATATGCATAGTCCGGCTTTCCGGGCACAAAGGTAACGCGGAATCGCCTTCGTATTCCTGCAGGTCAGGCCCCACCTGCGGAACTACATCGGTGAAAGTACTTGACAAGTGGGCACACCGAATCCAATCTATGTCTATTAACACTGGACACATGGACAAGCGAGGCTTAAGGTGAAGCAGTCACCTAAACGACTCCCGGAGATCTACATGCGAGTCATCGATACGAAGCGAATCCTCAAGCTGATGGCGGTCCAAGACGTGTCTGCACGGACCCTGGCGGAGGCGGTGGGGTACGCATCCCACTCCTATGTCACCCGCATCCTTCGCGGCGAGATTAAGACCGTCACGCCGGATCGGGCCGCTCGCATCGCGAGGTTCTTCGGCGTTGGCATCGACGATCTTTTCGTGGCTCGACTGTCAAGTGACGCTGGACCGAATGGCAAGCGAGGAGCGGCATGACCTACCTGACCACCGAGGACATCGCGGCCTCGCTGCACCTGTCGAACGACACGGTCCGCCGCATGTGCAGCAAGGGCACGATCGTCGCCACGAAGGTCGGCCGCCAGTGGCTGGTCGACGACGCCGACTTCGACGGCTTCCGCGCGCGCTACAGAGGCCGGAAGGTCCCGAGCCCGCGTGCCGACGAGCCGAAGCGTGGACGGCGGCGAGTGGCATGAGCATCTCCCCCATCGAGGCAACCTCCGAAGTCGCCGTCACGTCCTACCTCCAGCAGGCGCGCGACTGGCTCGCCACCGCCGTCGAGACGACCGGCACCGAGCAGATCGCTGCAGCCAAGGCCGAGATCGCGACGGCGGCCGAGGCGACCAAGCAGCTCGGCCTGAGTAGGGAGATTCGCGAGGACGCCGTCGAGATGGTTCGACGAGCCGAATACGCGCTCGGGAAGTCGATCCGAAAGGGACAGGCCGAGGGGCGTATCCACTCCCCCGGGACTGCGGGTGGCCGCGCCACGCCAGGTCAGGTCGGTGCGCGCCCGGGAATCAAGAGCGCTGATTCCGTCGGCATGACTTCACCCGCCGAGTTCTTCAGCCACAGCGACGAGCGCAGGTTCGCCTATGGCGTAGCAGATGCCAATGAGCACGAGTTCGACGCCGCCATCGACGACGCGCGTGCCGAAGGCAACTTGTCCCGCGCCAACGTCGGACGGAAGGTCGCGGAGCACGTCGGCAGACCGCAGCGCGCCACCCGCCGCACTCCCCTAACCGACTTCGCCTACGACGCGAGTGTCGATCTGCTCCGGGTCGCTGAGCGGCTCGTGCGCGTGGTGGAGGACGACCGCTTCAAGGACAACCGCGCCGCCATCGCCCAGCGGGCGGCCGGTCAGATCAACCGCGCAGCGGAACTGATCGCGGCGGCACAAGTCGCCATCAACAGCGAAACGGCGCCCTAGTCAGCCAACCAGACGCCGTTTCACAACCTCGGAAAGAGCATACCAATGACCAAGCCCGCAAAGACCGCCAACGTCACCCCGATCAAGAAGTCGATCACGACCGAGATGGTCAAGATCGACCCCGAGACCGCGCAGTCGTGGCTCGACGAGCACAACACCCACAACCGGAAGCTTCGCGAGGCCCACGTCCTCACGATGGCCCGCGACATGAACAAGGGTCGGTGGTCGTTCAACGGAGCCCCGATCGTGTTCTGCGAGGACGGACGTCTGCTCGACGGACAGCACCGGCTCGCGGCGATCGTGAAGTCCAAGAGCGCCATCCCGTTCATCGTCCTGCGAGGAGTCTCCGAGGACGCACAGCACACCATGGACACGGGCGCCCGACGCACCGCCGCCGACGCGTGGGAACTCGCCGGACGCGACTCCAACAGTCGGCGCGTCACCGCGGTCGCGAGATTCGCGCTGATCATCGACGACAAGGTCGACGGCGACAAGGCGAGCACCGCGGAGATCTTCGACTTCGTCGACCAGAACCCGCTCATCATCCACTGCGTCAACCAGGCCGGGGCGTCCTGGAAGTCCAGCGGGCTCACCCCGCGCGTCTACGACTACTGCTTCTGGCGCCTCACCGAGGTCGACAAGGATGACGCGCTCGCGTTCTTCCGCTCCCTCCACGACCTGACCGACCTGCCCAACGGTTCGCCCATCACGGCGCTGCACCGTCGCCTCCTGGCCGGCAACTACGCCTCCCGCCGCCAGCTCGACGCCGAGGCTTCGGTGGCCATGGTCTTCAAGGCGTGGAACGCGTGGCGCGAGGGCAAGAGCATCACCAAGCTCTACGCCGTCGGTCGCACCGGCTCCAAGATCAACATCCCGGTGCCGGCATGACGCGCGACAACGTGCCCCCGAACTCCCTCGCCGAGATCGGGCTGCGTGAAGCGATCCGGGAGTACCTCGAAGGCGAGGTCGCGGCCGGCAGGGTGCGCTACGAGTCGGAGACGGATCGGTACGTGGGTGTGGTCGGTGAGTCCGCATGACCACCGAGCGTGATGCTGCCCTTCATCTCGTCGCCCTCTACGACGAGCGCGTCGCGATGACCAAGGCGATGGCCCAGCACGAGCGACCGACCGGTCAAATGGCTGACGCGATCCTGGCCAAGGGCGCCGAACTCGACGGCGCGTGCGAGGAGTTCCGCCGTAAGTTCTACCCGCGTCGGCACCGGGTCATCGTGGGCCTCCGCTCAGTCTTCACTGTCTCGAAGACCGGTCACACCACGCTGGTGTTGGGCGGCGGTGCAGCATGACCGCCCCCGGCATCCAGGCCCTCGGCATCGAGTCCGACCGCTGCTCTCACTGCTACCTCCACGTATCCCACGGCCACCGCTCCGAGATCGACGGCGTCCCCACCGGCTGCAACGACTCGGGTCCGCTCGGTCTGAAGCTCGCTCGTGAGCGTCGCGACCGGGGCATGAAGCGGACGGTCGAGGCTCACCCTGACGACCGCGCTCGCATCGATGCCGTCCTGTCTCGCTTCATCGGCTCGGGTCGTCCGTTCTCCGCGAACGACACCCGGCCGCACCTGTCGGGCGTCAAGGGCTCGGTGATTGGTGCTCGGTTCCAGGCGGCTGCCCGTGCTGGACGGATGAAGCGGACCGGTGAGCGTGTCACGTCGACCGATCCCGGAACGCATGCGCACCGCATCGACGAGTGGATCGGAGTGGCGGCATGACCACCGGATCCATCATCCGCCACGACTGCGTCCGGCTCATCATCTACGGCCAGCGCTGCGCGTGCTCGCCCGTCGAGCCGTTCTTCTGCGACTGCTCCGCGTCGGGCAATCACGAGTTCGAGGGCGCCGGATGCCGTGCTCATCGACGACGGGTCTGGAACCACGTCGTCAATTGGGCGCGCGACCGAGCGCAGTCCTCCCCCTAGCCCCGCCCGGCCCGTCACTCCCTCGCCGGATGTCTCCCAAGGCGGGCCGGTCGGCACAACTTCACCCACTCAACTCAGATCGAAGGACGGCGCATGTCAATGGATCAGACCCCCTGCGTGATCTGGCAGGGCGCGCTCGCGGCTAACGGATATCCAGTCGCCGGGAAGACCTACATGCATCGCGCGTCCCTCGCTCTCAAGTTGAGGCGCTCCGTGCGCCACGGATTCGACGCTTGCCATACGTGCGATGTCCGATCCTGCGTCAACCCCGATCACCTCTATGAGGGAACTCGCAGTCAGAACATGGCGGACTGCACGGCGCGCGGTCGCCACAACAAGCCAGCGGGAGAGGCGCACTGGGGCGCCAAGGTCAGCGCGGATGACGTTCGCGAAATGCGTCGCCTCTCCAACTTGGGATGGACCCGGAAAGCGCTTGGCGAGAAGTACGACATCAACCCCGCGACGGTCAGTCGGATCGTTCGCAACATCTGGAGAACGGAAGTATCAGCATGACCGGACTTACCTTCGATCACGCCGGAATGCCGGTCCTTGGCGCCGGTTCGCACAGTGGCCCCGAGGAGGGCGCATGCGTCATGGAGATGGTCTCCTACCTGGCCGGCGAGCCGTGGACCGACATGCCCTCGTGCACGCACCGCGTCCTGGCTTCGGCCGCTCAGCGAGTGAACGACACGCTCTCGGATGACAAGCGTCACCTGCTGGTGCCGCTGATCGGTCGCCTCTTCGGGACGGCTGCCCCGGAGGACGAGCTGGAGTCGAAGCGCCTGTCCGTGGGCCTGGCCGTCTGGTGTGCGCGTCAGGTGCTGGACCTGGTTCGCGAGAAGGATCAAAAGGTCTGCGAGGACGCGATCCTCGCAGCCGAGGCATGGGTCGATGACCCGTCCGAGGGCAAGCGCGCCGCCGCCAACGCCGCCTACGCCGCCGCCTACGCCGCCGCCTACGCCGCCGCCGCCTACGCCGCCAACGCCGAGCAGAAGGTCTCGATGCTGTCCGGCCTCATCGACGAGTACGACCGCCTGACCGGACGCACGACGCATCGAAAGGTCACCGCAATCGACCTCAGTGACCTGCGGGACCGAGTCGCCTCGCTCGCGGGCTGACCACAACTTCACACCAAATGCGAGACGCCCCGAACGGGGTGCATCCCACGGGGCGTCTCACAGAACTAACGAATCGAGGATAGCAATGGGAAACATCGGAGAACCGGTACGAACCGTCGAGTTCGAGCCGATGCCTGAGACGGTTCCGGTCGTCGAGCCGAGCCCCACCGTCACGCCTGAGCCCGAGGCGGTGCCGGCATGAGCGTCGAGAGCTTCGATGGCGGCGACTTCTTCATCGGCACCGTGCGCGGCATCCGCGGATTTGATGTCGACCGCCTCGGTCGGCTTCGGGGCGTCACGCACGACGCTGTCTGGACTCCGGGCGAGAACATCGCGGAACACCGAAGCGAATCCTTCGCGCGAGGGCTGATTTCGCTGTCCGCCTCCGGCATCCAGATCCGCGGACCCGAGACGGTGACGGGCAACCCCCAGCCTCACGACTTCAAGGCCTGCTCGCACTGCGGCTTCTACGCCTACTTCGCCGACAACGGCATGTACGTAAGGAGCGCCGAGGTCAAGGCGATCATCGAGGGTTACGGAACGGTTCACGTCGGCTCAGACGGCTTCCGAGCAGGAAAGGCGCGGGTGGTCGCGCTGGTCGATGAGCGCAAGCGCGGGATCTCGCCGGCCCGCTGGAGGTTCGACCGTCTCGCCCGCCGACTTGCGGCTTCGAGGTCGGAAGAGTGGCCCATCTTCGCCGCCGTCGCGTGCCTCTTTGTATCCCCGTTTGCCGGCGGCGGTGTCGGTCAGTTCAGCGTGAGCGCTGGGTGGATGGTTGGGGTGGCCATCGTGCTCCTCGGGGCGTATCTGGCGTACTCGTCATTTCGAGCAATCTCCTACGAGTTCTCCTCCATTCATCCGGAGCTTCGAGACCCGTCCGAGCCGGCCCCGATGGACCGCATCCGCACCAACTACCCCGGAGTGCCGGTCTATCGATCGATGAAGGCCGCTCTTGCTGACTACCCGGTCGACAGCCCCTTCGCGCCTGAACCCGTCACGCCCGACACCGACCCCGACTTCTGGACCAGGAGCGCCTGATGATCCACAACACCACCCTCCGCCTCATGGAAGAACTCGAGGCCGACGCAGCAGCTCACCGCCAGTCCAAACTCGCCCACCTGCGCGAACTCCGTGACCAGCCGGCCAAGGATGACGTGGAGGTGGAGTCATGAGCGTCTTCATCAAGCGCCGCCATGACGACCTTGGCGGAGACGACTACCACGAGTGGTGGACGACCCCGGGCGGTTTCTTCGACGCCAAGTTCGGACACCAGCGCGTCGGCATCGACTCGCTGGGTCGGGTCAACGGACGAATGGAATACAAGAACGCGACGCGGTGGGTCTGCAACAACCCCGACTGCCACGCGATGGCGTTCGTCCGGGACGACGCGATCACAGACCTGCTCGACCACGCCGATGACGTGGAGGTGGGTGATGAGTGAGTCACGCATTGTTCGCTTTTCCGAGCAAGTCGGTCACCGTCACATCTCAGGCGACCAAGGAATCACGATCGAGATGGATCGGTCCTGCATCCTGGCGCCGGATCTCTCGTCTGTCAAACAGTTCGATGTGTGCGGGATCCGCCTGGTCGTGGAGAACAACACGTCCAACGGCGGCAACCGTGTCGTCGACCTCGGGATGGAAGGTGCCGCCTGGCTTCGCGACCGTCTCAACGACGCGTTGATCGAAGACGAGCGGGTTTCCGTGATTGGCAAGGCAGGCGATCCCTCATGACCGCCCTCTACATCGTCCTCACCTTCGCCGCCTACATCGCGGTCATCGCCTTCCTGCTGCGGGTCTTCGAACTCGGCAGCCGGAGTGACGCGCGGGAGGTTGAGCAGTGAGTATCCCCGGAGCCTTCGCCGTCCAAGCATCCATCGCCTTCGTCCTCGCTTGGATCACAGCATTTCCGGTCGCTGATCCGAAGATGCGCCGAACGTTGTTGCGCGTCGTCATGGCCCTGCTCGTTGTCGGAACAGCCTCTGCGCTTGCGGCCATCTGGACGGCGGCTCTCCTGTGAGCGCGGAAGCAGCGCGGCTCGTTGCGGCTGCGACGGTGCTGCGGAAGAGGGCCGTTGCTGCGGTTTGCCCGTGCGGCGGACCCGTTTGCAATGTCGAGCACGGATGGTTCCGTGAGGGCGAGTTGATCGAGCGTTTCGATGGCTCGGAGCACGCTGTCCCGTTCATCCTCATCGCATCGCCAGCGATGGGGTTGGCTGTGGCGGACTGGCTGGATGCCGAGGCCGACGACCGTGCGGAGGTCGATGCGGGCGGGCTTGGGTCGTACACCGTCTACCCGGATCGCGCCCTCGCCGTAGCCGACGCCGTGCTGGGTGATGCGTCATGAGCGCGCACGACCACACGTCCATCGTTCGCGGCTGCTACCGGTGCGAGCTCGGACAGGACGAGGCGCTTGACGCCCGGGCAGATGCCGAGCGTGAGGCCGAGGCTGCCTGGATCGACTACCGAAATCGTCGATCGCTGCGCATGGGCCTCACCCCGAGACGAGCACGAAGCCAGACGCGGCGACGCGAGTTCATCGCTGGCTACCTGGCTGCCGAGGGGATCGAGTCATGAGAACCCTCACCGACGCCCTCCTCGGCGCCGCACCCTTCCTGCCCGTCCTGCTCGCCATGTACGTCGCCATGCCCAACGAAGTCGGGCTGTGTGGGCGGGTGCTGGTCCGGGTCGTCACTGGCGGGGTGGTCTCGCTGTGACTCTCACCGTGACCGACCTGTTCGCCGGGTTCGGCGGCGCGTCGTCCGGCGCGGTCCTCGTCGAGGGCGTCCGCGTCGTCATGGCCGCGAACCACTGGAAGCTGGCCATCGATGTCCACAACGCGAACCACCAGGACACCGACCACGCGCACGTGGACCTCCACCTCGAGGACCCGGCGTTCTTCCCGACCACCGACATCCTGTGGGCGTCCCCGGAGTGCACGCAGTGGTCGCAGGCCAACGGCAAGAAGGCCGACCTCGCGCCGATCCTCGGCGGCTGGTCCCTGTTCGACGACCTCGACGACGACCTCAAGGTCGACGCCGACGAGGACATCGCGACCCGCTCCCGGCTCCTGATGTTCGACGTCCTCCGGTTCATCGAGCACCACCGCTACCGGTACGGGGTCGTCGAGAACGTCGTCGACATCGCGACCCGGGCCAAGTACCAGCCCGCGTGGGAGGCGTGGCAGCGCGGCCTCACCAACCTCGGCTACACGTTCCGGGTCGTGTCGCTCAACAGCATGCACGCGCAGGCACTCGGTGCGCCGGCCCCGCAGTCCCGCGACCGGCTGTACGTGGTGTTCTGGCGCAACGACCAGCCCGCCCCCGACGTCGACACGTTCATGCGCCCGCTCGGCTACTGCGGACGCTGCGAGACCGTCGTCGAGACGTTCCAGGCGTGGAAGCCCGGACGTGTCGTCGGGAAGTACCGCCAGCAGTACGTCTACCTGTGCTCGCGGCCCGGCTGCGGCACGCAGGTGGAGCCCGGCTACCTCCCGGCCGCCGCCGCGATTGACTGGTCCCTGCCGGGCAAGCGCATCGGCGACCGGGTCAAGCCGCTCGCCGACAAGACCCGCGCCCGCATCGCCGCCGGGATCGCCCGCTACTGGGGCCCGGTCCACATCGAGGCCGGGGGCAACCAGTACGACGCCGCCGACCCGAAGCACCCGCAGCACGCCGACCCCAACGCCTACTACCGCGCATGGTCCACCGACGACGTCCTCCGCACCCTGCACACCCAGGAGTCGAAGGCGCTCGCGGTCCCGCTCGAGGGCCGCGACGGGAAGCAGGCCAAGCCCGTCAGCGAGCCGTTCAGGACCCAGACCACCCGACACGACCTCGGGCTCGCGTTCATGCTCGAGCGTCGCCACGAGTACCGCACCCGCGAGCTCGACCAGCCGCTCAGCACCCTCACGGCCAACGAGACCACGAAGGCGCTCGTGCAGGAGCCGTTCATCGCCGAGCTGCGCGGCGGGGGCTCCGACGCACGACTGACGGCTGATCCGCTGTCGACCGTCACAGCGTCGGGCAACCACCACGCCCTCGTGATGCGGAACAACGGGTCGCGGGGCGACGGCGCCGAGCACGTCACGCCCGTCACCGAGGAGCTGCGCACGCTGACCACAGCGGGCCACCAGTCGCTCTTGGCGCCGTACTACGGCAACAGCGACTCGGCGCGCCCGGCGACGCGTGAGCACGGGACCTTCACGACGCACGACAAGTACGCGCTCATCATGCGGAACAACGGCATCCGCGGCGGCCACCCGGCCCGGCACACCACCCCGGCGTCCGAGCACCTGCGCACCCTCACCGCCGAGGGCCCCATCCCGTCGCTGCTCACCCCTGGCGATGTCGAGGCCGCCGCGGCGCAGGTCGACGACTGCCTGTTCCGGATGCTCGAGCCCCACGAGGTCGGCGCCGGGATGGCGTTCGACCCCGAGTACATCGTGCTCGGCACCCGCCGCCAGCAGGTCAAGGGCTACGGCAACGCCGTCACCCCGCCCGCCGCACGCGACCTCATCGGCGCGATCGCGGCCGCCGCTCACGAAGGGGAAGTGGCATGAACCCCTGCAACCACACCTCCCGCCACTGCGAGTGTATGACCCTCGCCGAAGCCAGAGCCGATGCGTCTAACGAGAGACCGCTACTGCCGATGGTCGCCGGCTGCGAGTCGTGCGGGAGATGCCGAGCCGACTGCCGAAGCGAGGGCTGTGGAGCCGCGTCCAACTGCGACGTGTGCCGACAGCCGCTCAACGACCCGATCAGAAACATCCGCTGCGAACGATGCAAGGAGCAGGCATGAGACACACCAGCACGCCGCCGAGACAGCGGATGAAGCGAGGGATCTGGCAGGACGACCAGCACCTCGGGACTGGCTGCGGGATGGACTCCGCGGACCACTGCCCTGACTGCGGTGAGTGCCCCGGTGAGCACGAGTGCATCGAGGAGGGGAGATGACCCGCAACCGAGCAAGCGCCAAGGCAGCCGGATCCCGATTCGAGCGCCTCATCGCCGACCACCTCGCAGCGCATGTCGATGACCGCATCGACCGCCGCGTGAAGACCGGCAGCAAAGACCGTGGCGACATCGCTGGTTGGCGGTTCGCTGGCCGGCGCATTGTCGCTGAGTGCAAGGACGTCGCTCGCCTCTCGCTCGGCACCTGGATCGCCGAGGCCGAGCTCGAGCGACAGAACGACGACGCACAGGTGGCGCTCGTCATCCACAAGCGTCGAGGGACGGCTGATCCCGGCGACCAGTACGTGACGCTCACGCTTCGTGACCTGATCGCGCTGACGACTGGGGAGCGAGCATGAAGGTCACCAAGCCTGGCGTCTACGACTCGATCCCGAACGACGAGTACCACGCCGATCCCGTACCTAACGGCTCACTGTCCGTGTCCGGCGCGAAGACCCTCCTGGACGCTCCGAGCAGGTTCCAGTGGGAGCGCACGCACCCCGTCTACTCCGACAGGTTCGACCTCGGCAGCGTCGCCCACGCCCTCGTGCTCGGCGACGACACCGTGGACCTGGTCGAGGTCGACGCGGACTCCTGGTCCACGAAGGCCGCCAAGGCCGAACGGGAAGCCGCGCGTGAGCGTGGAGCCATCGCCCTGCTCGCGAAGGACATGCGACGCGTCGAGGACATGGCCGACACACTCACGCGGAACGAGCAGGCGACCGAGCTCCTGACCCTGCCTGGCAAGTCCGAGCAGTCGGCGTTCTGGATCGACGAGCGCACCGGCATCTGGCGACGGGCCAGGTTCGACCGCTTGCCCGACGGCGACCCGTTCATCATCGCCGACTACAAGACCGCGGCGTCCGCCCGCCCGGCGTCGTTCGCCAAGGCGTCCGCCGACTACGGCTATCACCAGCAAGCGGCTTGGTACAGCGAGTGCGCTGTCGCCCTCGGCCTGACCGAGGTGCCGTCATTCGTGTTCGTCGTGCAGGAGAAGGACCCGCCGTACATCAGCCAGGTCTACCAGCTCGACGACTACGCCATCGACCTCGGACATCGCCTCAACGCCCGCGCGCTCGACATCTACGCCGAGTGCGTCCGCACCGACACCTGGCCCGACTACGCGCCCGGCGTCACCACCCTCACCCTCCCCACCTACGCCACCAGAGCCGCAGAGGAGCGCATCGCATCATGAGCAACGCAGTAGAGCAGGTCCAGCAGACCCCCACCCACTCCAAGAGCCTCGTCTCCCTCGTCAACGACATGGGACCGCAGATCCAGCGAGCCCTCCCGAGGCACATGAACGGCGACCGCATCGCCCGCCTCGCCGTCACCGCCATCAGACAGAACCGGGCACTCGCGCAGTGCAACCCCGAGTCCTTCATCGGCGCGATCCTCACCGCCGCCACCCTCGGCCTCGAGCCCAACACCCCCGCCGGCGAGGCATACCTCATCCCCTACGGCAAGGAATGCACCCTCGTCATCGGCTACCAGGGCATGGCGAAGCTCTACTGGCAGTCCCCCCTCGCGCAGCACCTCGACGCCCAGGCCGTCCACGAGAACGACCGGTTCACCCACCGCTTCGGGCTCGACCCGATCCTCGAGCACGAGCCCGCCACCGGCGACCGAGGCAAGGTCACCCACTACTACGCCGTGGCCCGCCTCAGCAACGGAGCCGCCCCGTTCGTGGTCCTCACCGCCGACGAGGTCAAGAGCCTGCGAGGCGGCAAGGTCGGCACCAAGGGCGTCCCCGACCCGATGCACTGGATGGAGCGCAAGACCGCCATCCGGCAACTGTTGAAGCTCCTGCCCAAGTCGGCCGAGATCAGCCGAGCCATCGACGCCGACGAGCGCGGCGGGGCCGACCTGTACCGCTCCATGAAGAACGAGCGCGACGACCAGGTCATCGACGGCGAGGTCGTGGACGAGTCGGCGGGTGGTGAGTGATGACCGCCGTGTACTTGGCGGCACCGTATGCCGCCCGGGATCTCGTGAGGAATTTCGCCGCCGACCTCGACGGGATGCTGGTAGAAGTCACGTCTTCGTGGCTCAAGGAGGACCACGAGATCACTGCGGGGACCCTCGGCGCGGCAAAGGACCTCAGTGACGACCAAGTCGCTAAGCACGCTCGTGACGACCTAAAGGACATCGGGGACAGCGACCTCCTGGTGCTCATCACCGAGTCGATCGCCGGTGTGCCCGGGACGACAGGCGGTCGTCACGTCGAGACGGGCTTCGCGCTCGGCTTCGGGCTTCCCGTGCTGGTCGTCGGCCCAGCCGAGAACGTCTTCCATCGCCTTGGTGAGAGCGAGGGTGTGTACCTGGCGAAGGACTGGCCGGATGCCCTGTCAAGAATCGCGACTCTGGAAACCGGCGCTCCACTCGCAGAGGCGTTCGGAGCCAAGCGATGACCGCCTCCCTCAAGAAGCGCCGCATCCAGTTCCTCGGCACCCGTTTCTGGGCCGCCTGCAACCGCGTCGAGTGCGGCGGATGGGCGTCCAAGGAGACCGCTGACATCGCCGACGCCAAGGTCGACATGAACCGGCACAACGCCAGCCACCTGCGAGACGAGTTGGCGCGAGAGGTGGTGGGTGCTGATGAGTAGTTGGGGAACGCGCGCATGCACCCGCTGTGGCCGAGCACGGCAGGTGCAGAACGGGCGACCGATCAACGACGAGTGCCACGACTGCAAGTACCTCGTCCTCGTCGAGCCCGAACCGCTGACCGGCGGCGAGTTCGTCAAGCGCGGACTCGTGTGGCACTTCCAGATCTACACGTGCCCATGCGGTGAGCCCATCGACTCGGCGCTCGGGACCTGCGACGAGTGCGTGGAGTGGGCAGAACGTGACGCCATCCGAGCGTCGTGGAGGAAACCCCTCGTGCGCGACAGGAGGGCCGCCTGATGGCCGCACTGACGAAGATACAGCACGCGAGCAGGGCGCTCAACAGGCACATCGGCGTCGGGTTCTGGACCGAGCAAGAGGCCATCCAGCACGCCCGCCTCGAGCAGGTCCGAACGGGACGTCCGCACGACATCACGTCTGAGCAAACACCGGGCCAGACGCACCGGATCTGGTTCGTGAAGAAGTCGCGGAACTGGCGGCAGGAGGGAGTCATCTGATGGCTAGGCGCTACGCACAGATCCAGGTCTCGATCTGGTCCGACTTCGACTTCAAGGCACTGCCGGCGGTCGAGCAGCACATGTACTTCGTGCTCCTCAGCCAGCCGCGACTGAACCTCTGCGGCGTCCTCGACTTCCTGCCCTCCCGCATCGCCCTGTGCGTCGACGAGTGGACCACGGACGACGTCGAGACCCTCGTGAAGGGCCTCGAGGAGAGACGCTACGTCGTCATCGACAGAGACAGCCACGAGCTTCTCCTGAGGACGTTCGTGCGCAACGACAGCCTCCTCACGAACAAGAACGTCAGCAAGGGCATGGCGGCCGAATACGGCGAGATCATCTCCGACTCGATCCGCGCCGCGATCGACGTCGAACTTCGAAAGGCGTTCCGGGAGGACTCGACACTGGCCGGTTGGCCGGGTCTCAAGGAGTCGAATCCGGTCCTCTTCCGCAACATCACGGAGGGCCTGTCATGAGCATGCAGGAAGGGGCTAAGCAAGCCCGTTGCCAAGGGGCTACCGAAGGGGCTCGGAACCCCCTGATTTCCGCGATCGGCCTCTATAGCAACTACACCTACAACACCAACTACACCCACACCTACAACAGCACCGGGCAACGGCACCGAGCACCGTCAGGCGCCCAGCGCCTGAGGACATGTGAAGACAGCCTTGAAGCTTGCGTAACAGTAAGCGGCCCTCCGGGAATGGATGCTCGGCTGGTTGGGGCGGACGCTTCGCGCCGCCGGTGGTGGTCGGCGTGAGTCCCGAAGACGGCATCCATATCGCGCGGTGGCTGCGGGCGGCCAATGGACGACCTGTTGTCGCCGACACCTGGGACGGCGTGCTCGAGGGATGCGACCCCGAGGTTGCCATCGACGTGATCGTCGACCACTACCGAGCGAGCTCCCGACCCCTCGCCGCGTCCGAGCTGTTCTCGATGGCGCTTGCGCGCCAAGCCGCGAACGCCACCGAGCAACTCATCCGCACCATCATCCCCACCCACGAGGAGAACCGACATGGCTGACGAGACGACGACCGACGAGAACGACCTGCGCCACGCGATGCAGGACCGAGCACGACTCGACATCGTGACCGTCCTCTCGCTCGCCGGAAGACCGGCAGTGAGGGGCGTGAAGGTGTCCAGGCACAGCCTGACGCCGAAGGGCAACGACAAGTGGACGCCGCTCGTCACGATCATCCCGCGTGACAACCAGACCCTCGCAGACGTCCTGCGCGACCTGGGCGAACTAGCGGAGGCCACCCGATGAGCACGACCACCGAGAGGACCCGCAACGAGCACGGCGACCCGGTACTCACGATCACCGTCGTGGGCTTCTACGACATCTTCCGGCTGTCCTGGAACCTCCTCGGGGCTCAGGTCGAGTTCTCCGAGCAGGCGCGCAAGACGTTCCAGTGGATGCGCCGCAGCCTCGGCGCCTCCCGCTTCGACGAGTTCGACCAGTCCATGACGGGCGGCAAGACCCGGCCCTACTCCATCCGACCGAAGGGACGTGAGTGGTGATGAGCACGACACCCGAGCCGCTGGACGAGGCGAAGCGGCGACTGGCCCGCGCGGCATATGCCGTGGACGGCAGGCACCAGTTCGGGTTCGGCCCTGATGGCCTGACCTGCACGTGCGGCTTCGTCGGCAGCGCCCGCATGCGGACCCAGACCGAGCACATCACCCAGGACGTCATGGAGGCGTTCGATCATGAGTGACCAGACGCCCGAGCCGCTGGACGCCGAGCAGAGCGAGCGGGAGGCCTGGGTCCACGGCGAAGTCTTGGCCCGCGCCTTCCACGATGACCCCGAGCTGCTGTGCGCGGACATGGGTGACCACGAGCGCGACCGGTGGCTGCGAGTCGGGCGCGTGTCCCTCGGTGCTCCCCGCTCCCCGCGTCCGGCCACGGAGGCGTTGGACCTGGAATCGCTTCCGGTCCGCGAGCGTGACGAGCGAGTGGCTGAGGTCCTGCGGTTCATGCAGGAACGCGGCTACGCGATCACGCATCCCGGTGCCGCCGCCCGCCCGGCCACGGAGGCGGTGTGCACGTGCGGCGCGATCGAGCACGGAGCGGCGCAGCACCTCGTGCCGTGTCCGCTCGCCGCCCGCCCGGCCACGGTCAGCGAGGAAGCGGTCGAGGCGGCTCTGCGATCCCACATGTGGGACGCCAGTGACGACAGTCTCTGCTCATGTGGATGGTCTCCCAGCGAGTACTGGGAGCGCGAGGAGGCGCTCGTCAACGCCGAGAACTTCGACGACCCGAACCCGTGGGAGCCGATCATCGTTGCGTTCGTCGAGCACCAGGCCGCCGCCCTGCCCCATCTCACCACCCAGCCCACCGAGGTCGAGGCGGTGGACGTCGTGTGCGCGTGGTGTCCGAAGCCCGCGCGCGGGATGGCTGTTCACGGCGACGGACTGGGCGTGCGGTACCCGTCGTGCGGCGAGCACGGGACCGAGTACGAGCCGAGCGCAACCACCCAGCCCGCCGACGTGGACCGCATGGTGCGCGAGGCGGAAGAGCGGCTGGTCGAGCGGATCGAGGAAGCCACCTGCACCTGCACAGAGGGATGGCTGGAGGCGAGTGGCGGCAGCCATCACCCGGACTGTCCGGCGCGCCGCGCCCGCTCCGTCCGCGACGAGGGCGGTGAGCAGGATGTCTGAGCATTCACTGGCGGACTGGTACGCGGCGCTTGGGGCCGCCATCCGGGCCAACGACATGGACGCGGTGCCCGGGCTACTGACGCTCATGGCGCTCGACGGGTTCGGGCATGAGGCGGAGCAGTGGCGGCGCGACACCCTCGCGGCCATGACCGTGCTGAACGCCGAGGGCACGAGCGGAGGCGGTCGGTGATGGCACGGATGATCGCAGGTTGGGAGTTCCGCGACTTCAAGGTCACCGACGGACGTGAGGAGTGCGAGGACGTGGTGCAGGTCCTCGGCCTCGACAACGGGACGGTGCGGCTCAGTCTGCTGGGCTACGAACCCGGTTCCCCGTGGTACGGGAACGAGCCAGTGATCGAGATGACGGTCCACCAGGCAACTCGCCTCATCGAGGAGTTGGAGGCGTGTCGCGACGCTGCTCGTGACGCAGCGCCTGAACCCACCACCCTGACCGAGGAGGAAGCGTGACCGACATCGAGAGCCTGCGGGCGCTGCACGAGGCCGCGACACCGGGGCCGTGGTTCGTCGAGATGGCAGGCGACTTCGACCACGAGTGCGCGATCATCGAGTGCGCCCGCTGGAACGGCTACATCAACACGATCGACCTCGGCAGCGACCACGACACCGCGAACCTCATCGCGGCCATGCGCAACGCACTCCCCGACCTGCTCGACGGGCTCGAGCGGCTGCGGGCCGAGAAGGCCCAGCTCTTGCAGTCCAGGGCAGAGATCGCAGATGAGGCGCAGGCGTTGCGTTCGTGGCTTGACGGACTGCCTGACGTCAGGGCTGAGCGCGACGATCTGGCATCGAAGGTGCAGCGGGTCGAGGCGCTGGTGGATGGGTGGGCTACCGCGGCCACCAAGGCGGCCAATGCACTCGGGTTCTCTGGTCGCCACCATCGTGACTGGTCCAGGATCTCCGCTCTCCGTGCCGCGATCGGTGGTGACGACGAGTGAGCGCAGTGAGAACCGCTCAGGTTCACATCAACCTCGACCTTCGCCGCCTCAACCGCAACATGCGAGCAGTGGGTCGATCGCTCGGCGAGAGGCGGAAGCGGCTGTGGGGAAGTTTCGAGAATGGGAGTGCGGGATGAGTGATCGCGAGAAGTTTGACCCGATCAGGACCAGAGCCAACATCGGCAAGCGACTGAGCAGGGTGAGCAGCCTCTACCTCGACCTGTGGGATCAGGCGCTCAACGACCACGACGACGTCGACTTCCCCGGCGGTTCTGCGCTCAACATGCTTGGACCGATCACGGTGCCGCAGGACTGGCAGCGAGTGTTCGATTACATGGAGTACCAGGGGCACGAGAATCTCGGCACCTACGCCGACTCGCAGACTGACGAGCACGACCACCCGGTCGTCGTCCTCGCTCACTGGACCAGAGTCATTCGCGAGGAGCGGGGCGAGCAGACACGACTCAGTCCGACCCTGGCCCGAGAGAGCGACTACCTGCGCCACTGCATCGACTGGATGGTCCGAGTCGACGAGTACGGCGACCCTGAGTGGTTCGAGGTCATCGAACTGGAGGAAGACCTGCGGTTGCTCATGCGGCGCATGGAAGACCTGCTTCGCTGCGGCATCCAGGTCGACCGGGGCGCGCCGTGCCTCAAGTGCGGGAAGCAGCTCGTCAGGCGCTGGGTAGGTGACAGGGACGACCCACACCCCGAGACCGACGACGTGTGGCTGTGCAAGAACGACGAGTGCGACATCCACGAGTACCCGTATGCGAACTACCTCAAGGCGCAGGAGGCGTACTACCTGGACAACTCGAAGTGGCTCACCGCGGACGAGATGGAGCAGCGCTGGCGGATCAAGGCCGGCACGCTCCAGGGCTGGGCAAGCAAGGGCGAGGTCGACAAGAAGCGCAACTTTCACACGGGCCGCATGACCTACAACGTCGCTCAGGCCAAGCAGCGTCGCGAGGAAGCGGAGGCGAAGAAGCAGCAGAAGCTCGGAGCCTGACACGTCAAGATGCTTGACATCAAGATTCTCGACCCGGAAGATTGAGGCACGGCCACCCATCCCTCGTGACGGGTGGCTGTTGCCATGTCGAGAGGCGGTGACCATGAGCACCGACCTGACCCTTGCTGGCCTGCGCGAGATGGACGTCCAACAGATCGACGCAGCACTCGCCCGACTGGCACGTGAGCGCAAGAGCACCACGAACCCGACACGGCGACTGGTCCTGGCTCGCGTCATCGACACCGCAATGAGTGAACACTGGGCCAAGACGCACGCTGCTGTCACGGCATGAGCAAGCGTGTGTGCCTTGAGCCTGGGTGCCCCGTGCTTACCGATCGCACTCGTTGCCATCAGCACGAGCGAGCCAAGGATCGAGCGCGAGGAACTAGGCAAGAGCGCGGCTACGACTCCGAGCACGACCGGGCCCGCGCCGCATGGGCGCCACAAGTAGCACGCGGTCTGGTCAAGTGCCGACGATGCGACGACCTGATCGACCCCGACGAACCGTGGGATCTTGGCCATCCCGACGCTGACTGCGACCGCCCCCGAGCCCCCGAGCACAGGGCCTGCAACCGGGCCACGTCAGGCCGCTGAGCCGGGGCCCAAGGTATGGGGAGGGGGCCCAATACCCCCTCCAGCCAGGACCGGGGGTGAGGGGAAACCGCACCTCTACGGTTCCCCCGACTCTCTGAACCACCACCTTGACCTGCCGCTGGCGCGATGCCGAGCGGTCTCCTGCGATAGGCGCGATGCCTGGCTAGGAGGTGCCGGATGCCGGCCCGAAAGAAGGATCCGAGCGCACGCGCTCGAGCGAACAAGGCGGCCACCCGGGCCACTCTCGTGCGCGATGGTCGCACCGTTCCCGACATGCCGACCGGTCCTGAGTGGCACCCCGAGACTGAGCGCTGGTGGGTCGACGTCTGGTCGTCGCCGATGTCGCCTGAGTGGGACGAGTCAGACGAGCACAACGTCATACTCTGCGCCCTGCTTTACAACGACATCTGGACAGCCGAGTCGCCGAAGCAGCGCAAGGATGCGGCCGGCGAGTTCCGACTGCAGCGTCGCGACCTTGGCTTGACCCCCTACGACCGACGTCGTCTCGAGTGGACGATCGAGTCGGCCGATGAGGCGAAGGACCGCGGACGTCAGCGTCGGGAGCGTCGAGCGGCCGACCCGAAGCCCGCGGCGGCGAAGGATCCACGGAACGTCCTGCGCGCCGTGAAGTGACATGGCGGTCCTGATCGTCCCGGAACTGGACGAGGAGCCGTGGCCGACCCTTGGCCCGCAGGTCGCCGACCTCATCGAGGACGGCGCAATCTTCGGACCCGGGTCGCTTAAAGGGCAGCCCGCCAAGCTCGACGACGAGAAGCGAGCCGCGCTCTACCGGATGTACGAGGTGTACCCGAAGGGTCACGAGTTTGCGGGGCGCCGAAGGTTCAAGCGCTGCAGCATCTGCTGGCGCAAGGGGCTCGCGAAGACCGAGTTCATGTCCTGGGTCGCCTTCGCTGAACTGCACCCAGACGGTCCGGTCCGCTGCGACGGATTCGACGCTCACGGCGAGCCCGTCGGACGACCTGTTGTAGATCCGTACATCCCCATGCTTGCGGTCACAGCTGAGCAGGTCGAGGAACTGGCTTACGGCGCGCTGTACGTCATGTGCACCGAGGGCCCGGACGCTGACCTCTTCGACTCGACCAATGAGCGGATCGTTCGCCTGTCGCCGACCGGACGCGCCGACGGTAAGGCAGTTCCGCTGTCGAACTCCCCCGGTTCGCGAGATGGCGCACGCACCACCTTCCAGTGCTTCGACGAGCCGCACCGCCTCATCTTGCCGAGGCAGATCGAAGCGCACGAGACGATGGTCGCGAACCTCGAGAAGCGCGTCCTCGAAGACCCTTGGGGGCTGTATGTCGGCACGGCCGGCGAGCTCGGCCAGGGGTCGATCGCGGAAGGCCTGCACGAGGAGGCTCAACAGATCTCCCGCGGCGAGATCGACGACCCGCAACTTTTCCACTTCCACCGCGAAGCCGGCACTGGCTACGACATGGACGTGCTCGAGCAGCGCGTCGAGGCCGTGTCCGAGGCCACCGGACCGGTCGGCGAGTACGGGCCTGGGCAGTTCCTCTCCATCGCCCGCCAGTGGGACCGCCCCAAGGCCGATAAGGCCTACTTGGAGCGCGTCTGGACGAACCGCTGGGTGAAGTCGGGGCGGCAGGCGTTCGACGTCAAGCAGTGGGCGACCCTCAACACGGCCGAGATCATCGAGCCTGGCTCGTTCGTGACCTTCGGCTTCGACGGAGCGCGGCGCCGAGACTCGACAGGCATCGTCATCACCGACATCCCTACGGGACGCCAGCAGGTCTGGGCTGCATGGGAGCGCCCCCTCGACGTCGAGACGTGGGAGATCGATCCTGCCGAGGTCGAGGACGCTTTCGAGCGCCTCATGGCCGAGATGGACGTCTACCGCGGCTACCTCGATCCCCCCTACTGGGATGAGCAGGCCAAGAAGTGGGCCGGCCGGTGGGGCGATGACAAGTTCATCGAGTGGTACACGCAGCGCAAGGGCGCGATGGCCTGGGCCATCCGCCGGTACCGCGAAGGTCAAGACTCCGGCTCGGTCACCTGGCCTGAAAGCCACCCGCTGTCGCCGCAGTTCTCCCGTCACATCGGCGCGGCCGGGCGGAAGCCAGTGAACCTCTGGGATGACCAGGGCGAGCGGCTGTTCATCCTCGACAAGATCCACCCGGACCGGAAGTTCGACATCGCCATGGCAGGCACCCTCTCGTGGGAATGCCGCCTCGACGCGCTCGAGGCCGGAGCAAAGCCGGCGACCAACTCGCCCTCAATCTTCTTCCTCGCCTGACGATTCCAAGGAGGCTTCGTGACTCTCTCGGAATCTGAGAAGGATCTACTCACCAGCCTCCAGCGCGGCTTGGTGAAGCGATCCCGGACGGACCTACTGAACGAGCGGTACCGCGAGGGCGAGGCCAGAATCGAGCACCTCGGCATGGCGATCCCGCCGGAGCTGCGCCGGTTCATGGTCTACATCAACTGGTGCGACACGCTGGTGTCGTCCTACGTCGACCGACAGCAGGTTCGAGCCATCACACTGCCCGGTGAGGACGAGTCCGACCCGGACCTCCGTGCGATGTTCGACGCCTCCAACATGGACACGCAGCTCCGCATGTTCTCGGACGACTCATGGACCTATGGCCGTTCGTTCTTCTCGGTCGGCACGAATGAGGACAACTCAGGCCTGCCGATCATCCGCGCAGAGGCTCCGACCGAGATGTCCGCCAAGGTCGACATCCGCCGGCAGAAGATGACCGCCGCCGCACGGTTCTACAAGAACGAAGACAAGGTCTCGGCAGCCGTCCTCTACCTCCAGAACGTGACTGTCTGGGTCCATCGCAAGAACGGGCATTGGGTCGAGGACGACCGAGACGAGCACAACCTCAGCGCCGTGCCAGTCATCATGCACTTGCACCGTCGCCGGTCCGGCAAGTGGCTCGGCAAGCCCGGCATTTCGATCGTGATCCCGCTGGTCGATTCGGTCACGCGAACGATGACGAACATGCAGTTCGCCCAGGAGGCGGCGGGCCTCCCCCGCACATGGATGACCGGTGTCGCGGCTGGCGATTTCGTCGACCAGAACGGGAAGCCGATCCCGAAGTTCGAGGCCTACTGGAACGCGATCCACACCCTCACCAAGGAGGGCGCGAAGGTCGGCCAGTTGACCGCCGCTGACCTCAAGAACTTCGAGACCGCCGTGAACGTCAACGGCAAGCTCGCCTCGTCGCTGACCAAGCTGCCCCCCGACTACTTCGGCATCACGACCCAGAACCCGTCCACCGAAGGCGCCATCCGCGGCGCCGAGGCCCGACTCATCCGGGGCGTCGAGTCTTTCAACACCCAGATCGGCGACCCGCTCGGATGGACCATGGCCCTCGCCATGAGGTTCCGCACCGGAGAGTGGGTCGAAGGCAACCGGGTCCGTGTCGACTGGTTCGACCCGGCGACCCCGACGATCGCTCAGCGCATGGACGCTGTCGTGAAGGCAAAGAGCGCCGGAATCCTTTCCCGAGAGGGATCGTGGGACGAACTCGGGTGGTCAGAGGCCCGCAAGGCGCGAGAGCGAGCCTACTTCGAGGCCGAGTCGGACGAGGCGCTCCTGAACGGCATCCTTCGCCCCGTCGCTGGCACTCCAGAGGCGGCCGCAAGTGCTGAACTCGGCGCTTGAGCACTACGGACGCCAGCAGCGACTGACTGCCGCCGCGCTCGTGGCCGCACGCCGGCTGCGCGCGAGCGACTTCGAGGGTATCGCCAAGATCGTCGCCGCCTTCCAGGTGCTTGCCGCCCGCGACTCGCTCGCAAGTATCGACCCGATGCTCGAGGAGCAAGACCTCTCATTCCCCGAGCAGTACCGGATCGATGCGAACTCTTTCGGCGGCACAGCTTCTGACGGACGCCCGCTGACGACACTGTTCGAGCAGGCGGCGTCGCCGGAGTCGCTGGCCCTCATGGTCGTGACTCAGGTGCAGGACGCGGCCCGATCGGCAGCGGGAACGTCGATCGTCTCGCGCTCACCGAAACTCGGGTATGTGAGGATGCTCAACCCTCCCTCATGTGGACGGTGCACGATCCTCGCGGGGCGCTTCTACCGATGGAACTCCGGGTTTCAAAGACATTTGCGATGTGACTGCAGGCATGTTCCGTCGACGGAGAGCATCGCCGGAGACCTGACGACCGACCCCATGGCTTACTTCGACAGTCTGGACGAGGCAGGGCGGGTCAAGCTCGTCGGCTCGAAGGCGAACGCTCAGGCGGTCGCCGACGGCGCTGACATCGGCCAGGTCGTCAACGCCTATCGCCGCTCAGCCGGAATGCAGGTCGCTGGCGAGTCTGCGATCTATCGCGAGTACGGGATCAAGTGGACCAGCGCCGGAGTGACCGAGCGCTCACGCCTGTTCCAGCAGCAGGTCGGCCTCGGCAAGCGATCGGCTGACGAGTACATCTCTGGCCGGCGAGTGTCCCGCATGATGCCCGAGTCGATCTACGCCAACGCCGACAGCCATGCCGAAGCAATCTCGATGCTCCGCTACTACGGCTGGATCCAGGATCCCGGTGCCGTTGCGACCGGCCGCGCCGCCATCGCCGAAGCAAGACAGCGCCTTGGCACCGCCCGCCGCCGCGCACTGCGACAGCAGCGACGCGCCAATCGCCGCTGACCCTCACATCTTCCGACGACGCGACGTCGCCGGATTGGACGCCGCCCGCGACGGGCGACAACCACGAAAGGCACGTCATGAAGCGCAACCTCCTGACCCCGGAACAGTCGGCCTGGCTCAACGAGACCATCCGACGCAACCGCCAGCAGTACGGCGGCTTCCAGATGAAGGAAGGCGACGACGCGGACGCTGACAAGCAGCAGGACGACGCCGACCAGGGCGACGGGACTGCTGACAAGTCGGACAAGTCTGACGGCGGCGACAAGGGCGACAAGCCTCCGCGCTTCGTGCCCGTCTCCGAACTCGTCGCTGAGCGCGACGAGCGCAAGAAGCTCAGGGATGAGCTTTCCCAGTTCAAGTCCGCTCTTGGTGCAGCTCTCGGGATTGCGCCAGAGGACGACAAGACCGACCAGCAGGCTGACCTGCTGGCGAACGTGCAGGAGCAGATCCAGGGCATGCAGCGCGAGGCTGCCGTCCTCAAGCTCGCGAATGCACACCGGATCACCGATGAGGCCGATCTGGAACTCCTCTCGTCCGCGAAGGACGACGAGGCGATGAAGCGGCTGGCCGAGCGACTCGCGCCGACCGCCGACGAGAGCGACAACAGCAGCGTCAAGCGTCGACCGAAGCCCGACCCCTCCCAGGGCGGCGGCTCCGGTGGCGGCCCGGATAGCTCCGGCGTCTCCTTCGGCCGCGACCTGTTCAAGTCCTCTCGCGGCAAGTCCTCCTGACCGGAGGCAACCCGCGCGCCAGCGCGACGTGACAGCGAGTCACGGATCAACCCACACCCAAGGAGAGCAACATGCCTCGTCTCAAGACCGAGACCGTTGGTGGCGGAGATCAGTCCTGGCTCGGTTCCACGCACGGCATCGCCAACGCGCGGACCGAGATTCTCGACATCAGTGCCTTCACCGCCAACACCCACTACCCGAACGGCTACATCCCGTCCGGCACCCCCGTCGCCGAGGTCAGCGGCGTCCTCGTCCCCTATGACGCGACCGAGGGCACCACGACCGGCGCCGGCATCCTCGCCGGCTTCGTCCTCACGGACCAGGCCGTCGTCGGCACGAACGACTTCGCCGTGCCGCTTCTCGACCACGGACGAGTGAAGGTGGCCAAGCTGCCCGTCTCGTTCACCGCCCCGGCTGCCGCTGCGAAGCGTGCCGCCACGACCATCGTCTTCATCTGAGAGGGGCCTGATCATGGCACTTTGGACTGACGTCATCGACCCGGCCACCCTGACCGGGTACATCCGTGAGGCTCTCTCGGACATCGAGTCCCGCAAGGGCTCGCTCGCTCGCTACCTGCCCAACCGCGAGACCCCGGACATCTCCGTCCGGTTCGTCGCGGGACAGGCCGGACTTGTCGCCGAGGCGTCCTACCGCGCCTACGACGCCGAGCCCGAGGTTGGCAAGAAGCCGTCCGGCCAGCGCATCGTGCTCGAGCTCCCCGCCGTGGGGCAGAACATCCCCGTCAGCGAGTACGACCAGCTCCGCACGCGCAACGCCTCGGACGAGCTGGTCCTGCGCGAGATCCTCAACACGGCCAGCCAGGTCGCTCAGGCGGTCAGCGACCGCGTGGAGCGCGTCCGTGCGACCGTGCTGCGCACCGGCGTGGCGACGATCTCCGAGATCGCTGCCGCCGACGACTACGGCCGCACCGCCGGCCACACCGTCACCGCCGGCACGCTCTGGTCGTCCGCGACCAGCGTCTCGCGCCTGACCGACCTGCAGACCTGGGTCGACACCTACGAGACGACCAACGGCACCCTGCCCGGTCGCATCGTGATGTCGCGCAACGCCTTCCGCCTCCTGCAGACGGGCGACGAGTTCAAGACGTCGCTCGTCGGCGGCGGATCGCGACGCGCCACCGCCGACCAGGTCAACGAGATCGTCGAGGGCGAGGGACTGCCCCCGATCGAGGTCTACACCCGCCGCACCTCCGCGGGCCTGCTCCTGCCGGCCGACGAGCTGCTCCTGCTGCCTGAGCCGGTCGACCCGAACGACTGGCAGGGCACCCAGCTCGGCTCGACGTTCTGGGGCCAGACCCTCACGTCGTCCGAGGCTGACTGGGACCTGGCCGACGTCGACCAGCCCGGCGTCGTCGCGGGCGTGTACCGCAATGAGAAGCCCCCGATGATCGCGGAGGTCGTCTCCGACGCCATCGCGCTCCCGGTCGCTGCGAACGCGAACCTGTCGTTCAAGGCGAAGGTGGCCTGACATGCCGAAGATCAGCGATGACCTTGAGGGCGTCGTGACCGCCTACGACGAGGCCGGCCAGTCGGTCGTCCTCGTCGCAGGTGACGACGTGCCCGCCGGAGTCGAGGTCGGCGACCACGTCCTCGCCGACACCAAGGCGCCCGCCAAGAAGGCAGCGTCCAGCAAGAACGACAAGTGAGGAGGTGGCGCGACCATGACCTACGCGATTCCTGACGACATCGCCGACGCTCTTGGTCGCGCCATCGACTCCGTCACCGACTCAGAGTCCCGCCAGTGGCAGCACTGGCTGGACCGTGTCGAAAGGTCCATCGCACGCGCGTTCCGGCGCCGTGGACAGGATCTGGCCACAGCGGTCGCTTCCGGCGATCCGTCAGCCGATGATGTGGCCGACGTCGAAGTTGCGGCCGCCATCCGCAAGATCCAGAACCCCAACTGGGGCGAGACGTCCTACACGCAGTCGATCGACGACGGCTCGATCACCCGGCGACGCGAAGGCGCGCAGGTCGGTGTGGATCCCCTCGATCTGCTCGACGATGAGTGGACAGCGCTGTTTCCGACTATCGAGGCCGGTGCGTTCTCGGTTCGTCCGACGTTCGAGCCTGACTGTGGGCCGTTCGGAGCCTGGACATGACCCTAGGTGACGAACTCCAAGCCGTCCTCCCCGAGCTGCGGCAGATGGCCGAGTCCCGCATGACCACGACCATCGAGATTCGTCACCTGACCGGCAAGACCGACCAGGACGAGGAGACCGGCGAGGAGGTCCCGCTCTACGTGAGCGAGGGCGAACTCCTGTGCCGCATCCCGCCGGCCAAGACCGCGGCCTCGTCCGACGACTCTGGCGGCCAGCTCGTCATCCGCACCGAGCGCGAGGTTCACATCTCGACCAGTGCGGCCGAAATCCCTTCCGGCCGCATCCTGGTCGTCACCCAGCCGGGAGTCGGCGCGGACCCGACCCTGGCCGGCGCCATGTGCCGAGTCGTCGATTCGTCCGGCGCCGACCAGGCAACCGCTCGTCGCATGCGTGTCGAGTGGATTCGTCCGATGGAGATGCAGGAGGCGCCATGAGGGCTTCCTTTGATGTCGGCGGGCTCGAGGCTCTGGCGACTGACCTCGCAAACGCGCCAATCGCCGTTGCGAAGGCCTCTCGCGAGGTCGTCGAGGAAACGGCGATCGACCTGCGTGACGACTGGCGCAAGAACGCCACCGAGACCGCTGGCCGCCACGGCAAGCACTATCCGAAGTCGATCCGCCACCGCATGCTCGGCTTCACGGCCATCGAGGCCGAGATCGGGCCCACAGAGGGCATGAAGCAGGCGGCGATGAGCTTCGAATACGGCTCGCGTAATCAACCTGCCCACCTCGACGGACAGAGGGCACTGGACGAGAACGGTCCGCGCCTTGCCCGACGCATCGAAGCGTTGAGGTTCCTGTGAGGGCCGCTTTCGACGCCTTCATGGAGGCAGTCGAGACGGGCGTCCCGAACCTGACCCTGTACGACACCCGAGCCCCACAAGAGGCGTCCGGCGTCTACGCCGTCGCCGGTGACTCGTCGCCGCGGCACGAGGGCTACCGGCAGGACGCCACGCCCACCGTCCGTGAACTGACGTTCACACTGATGGGCGTCGGGGCATCGCGCAAGGAAGCGCTCTGGTCGGTCGAGAAGACCGAGGGTGTTCTGACCCGTAGGCGCCTCACGATCCTGGGCCGCACCAGCACGCCACTGCGCAAGATCGGTGGCGGTCAGGTCATCTGGGACGACGACAGCGAGGCCCCGCAGGTCTACACCGTGACCGACGTGTGGCGCTGTCGCCTCGACCTGGCCTAGTCCACCGTTCGTCGCGGCAGGACGACCTCGGTTCCGAACCTTGGGCACTCACGGTTCTTGCACGCGCCGGTCAGTTGCCCGCTGGCTAAAGACTCCTGGCCTGCTTCGGGTCGGATCTTCCGCCCGCATTCCACGCAGTTCGTCATCTCTCGATCATCCCCTCCGACGTCCTCGAAAGGGGCGCTTTCCCATGCCCGAGTTCATCCGCGTGAAGAACAAGCACACCGGGTCGGAGTTCACGCTCCCGTCCGCGGTCGCCCTGGGTGACGACCTCCAGGTGATCAAGAAGGACGCCGTCCACCCGAGGACCGGCAAGCCGTTGCCGCCGAAGCACAAGAGCAACGCCACGAACGTCCCGGACTCCCGGGATTCCGAGCCGACCAAGGCCGCCGAGAAGTCGGCCGACAACAACACCTCCAAGGAGTAACCATGACTGTCGTCTTCCCTGAGGGCGTGTCGGCCGAGGGCAACATCCGAGTTGCGTTCGTTCCGGCCATCGCCGACCTCGACGCCCCCAAGGCCGCCACCGAGGTCAAGGCCAGTGCCGCCGTCGACCTGAGCTGCTACATCACGAGCGAGTTCGCCGTGAACCGTGAGCAGTCCACCGGCGAGGACCGGCGCCTGTGCAGCAAGGAGGTCTTCCAGACCCTCGGCCGCGTCACCAACTCGGTGCCCGCGACGGAGTACGTCTACGACCCCCAGGCCGACGAGGGCGAGGCCGACAACAAGGCCTACGACACCCTCAAGAAGGACACGAACGGCTTCCTCGTCATCCGCTACGGTCTCGACGCCCGTGAGGTCGACTGGGCCGCCGACCAGAAGGTCGACGTCGTCCCGGTCACCTGCGGCGTCCAGGCCAAGCTCGGCAACGCCGGCAACGACGAGTTCGCGAAGCTGCGCATCCAGCAGACCTTCGCCGTCAGCGGCCCGATGGTCGAGGACGCGGTGCTCGCGGCCTGACCCCCCGATCCAGTGGGGGCGGGCCCGGCTCGGACCGCCCCCACTGCCTCACCCCTCCGAGCCTTCCGAGCCACCAGGAGCAACATGTCCGAGCCCAAGAGCCTCAAGGATCTGCTGAAGCAGGCCACCCTCCCCGAGCGCATCGTCTCGATCGTCATGGACCGCGGCCTCGTCGCCGAGTTCCAGGCGCTCGAGGACGACCTGCAGCGAGCCAACGAAGCGAAGCTGTCCGATCGCCGCAAGGGCAGTGAGGCGGCGTCCATCTCTCGCAAGATCGAGGACGTCCGCGAAAAGATGCGAGCCTCCACGGTCACGTTCAAGCTGCGCGGCATGCGTGGCTCGGACTGGCGGGCCATGAAGGCGAAGCACCCGATCAAGAGCGAGAGCCCGACGCCGACCGAACGACTGTTTGGAGCGGATGTCGATGGTCTTCTCAATGAGGCGGTTCGGGCGTCCATTATCGAGCCACAAGTGGATGACGAGGACTGGACAACGCTTCTTGACGTGCTCACCGAAGGTGAGTGGGAGCGGTTCACCGACACCGTCTTCCAGCTCAACGAGGAGGGGACGGCGATCCCTTTTTCGAAAGCATCCTTCGCCGCTCGGCGCCCCAACGACGACGCCTAGAGACCGCTCGGGCCTGGGGAGTCTCCCCGCGCCGGCTTGACGGCTGGGAGCCCGGCGAGGCGCACATCTACCACTACCGCGACGACGGACGTATCGACTGGGTCGAGGTCCGCAAGGAAGCCGAGTGGGACGTCCAAGACGCCGGTTGGGCCGAGGCGCTGACACTCCACGAATCATTGCGCTGCCCTGGTTGCGGCCACCCGCTACACGAGACGACCAGCGAGGACTACGTCGCCGTGGTCGAGCAAGACGTTTGCTACGCATGCCGCGCCGTGGACGTCGTCAAGCGCGACGCCGCCAGGGCGCACGAGAAGGACCCAGAGCCGGCCCCTGGTCGACCGGGGCACCACGACGGGCGCATGTTCCACGCGCGCCCCTGGGAAGGCGCATCGGAT
The DNA here is from genome assembly GCA_023257515.1 of Aeromicrobium sp. Lineage (GTDB taxonomy): Bacteria > Actinomycetota > Actinomycetes > Propionibacteriales > Nocardioidaceae > Aeromicrobium. The sequence continues at coordinate 20,570 of JALRCA010000019.1, read as the reverse complement.
ATCCCGGCACAGCGCCCCGAGTAGCCGCTACTCCTCTTCCACGTACTCGTAGTCGCTGCGGGCCCTGCGGATTCCAGCGGCTATGGCATTGACGAGCCCGATGTAGGCCGCGAAGCCGACAAGCGCCGCTCCAGCCACCCAGCCCGCCGGCTCGCCGCTCGTAAGCAGCAGTGCACCGAGAACGAGTGCCGCGAAAGAACCAACCGCTTCGAGCACGCCAGACATGCACTGAACCTACACCAGCACGGAGGCCTCGATGCGTGAAGTTCTCGTTCGCCTCCGGCTTGATATCTCGGACTACCGGGCGAAGGCTGTCGCCGCGGCCGGCCAGGCGAAGGCGTTCGCGAAGGAGCTGGAGAACTCCGCCGACAAGCGTCAGGCGCTCAATGAGATCGGCGGCAGCTTCGGCAAGATCGGACTGGCTGCCGGAGTGGCCGGCGCGGCGATGACGAAGGCGTTCGCGGACTTCGACGAGGCCATGAGCGCGGTCGAGGCCACCGGCCAGGACGCGCGCGACAACATCGCCGACCTGCGGGACCTGGCCGTCGAGATGGGCGCCAAGACCAAGTTCAACGCGACCGAGTCGGCCGCGGCGATCGAGGCGATGGCGAAGGCCGGTGTCTCGGCGAAGGACATCCTCGGTGGCGGCCTCTCGGGCGCTCTCGATCTCGCCGCTGCTGGCGGGCTCGAGGTTGCGGACGCAGCCGAGATCGCGGCGACATCCATGAACCAGTTCGGCCTGGCTGGCCGGGACGTCCCGCACATCGCTGACCTGCTGGCCGCCGCGGCTGGCAAGGCGATGGGTGACGTCGAGGACATGTCGGCGGCGTTCAAGTTCGTCGGCCCGGTCGCGAACCAGATGGGCATCTCCATCGAGGAGACCGCCGGCACCATCGCCCTTCTCGCACAGCAGGGCGTTCTTGGCGAGCAGGCCGGTACCAGCCTGCGAGGGATGTTGACGTCGCTCTCGTCGCCGTCGAAGCAGGCGGCCAAGGAGATGGCACGCCTCGGCATCAACGTCTACGACGCCCAGGGCCAGTTCGTCGGCTTCGACGGCGTGGCTGGTCAGCTCAAGGGCAGCCTTCAGGATCTGAAGCAGTCCGAGCGCGACCAGGCCCTGGGTCGGATCTTCGGCAACGAGCAGATCACGACCGCTCGCCTGCTCTACCAGGCAGGCTCAGAAGACGTCCGCAAGTGGACCAAAGCCGTCGATGACCAGGGATTCGCCTCCGACACGGCCGCCACAAAGATGGACAACCTCAAGGGCGATGTCGAGCAGCTCGGCGGCGCGCTGGAGACCGCGTTCATCGGCACAGGCGAGGGCGCGGATGGGCCGCTGCGACAGATCACTCAGTCGGTCACGGGCCTCGTGGACGCCTACAACGACCTGCCGGATCCGGCCAAGAGCGCGACCCTCGCCGCCCTCGGGCTGACGACGGCCGTGGGTGGCGGTGCGTTCGTGCTCTCGCGTGCGGTGACCGGCTACGCGAACCTCAAGGACAATCTGAACACTCTCGGCGCCAGCTTCGAGAACGCCAACAAGAAGGCGATGGCGATACGAGGAGGGGCCGCCGTCGCGGGCGTCGCCCTCCTGGCCCTCTCGGACAAGGCCAGTGAGACCGACGAGGGCCTGGGCGTCCTCGCCGATGCTGCGGGAGGCGCGCTGACCGGCTTCGCCGTCGGTGGACCCTGGGGCGCGGCCATCGGCGGCGGCATCGGGGCGCTCACCGGACTGTCGAAGGCAACCGGACAAGCCGCGAAAGCGTTCGACTCTGGACGCGCATCTGCGAGCGAGTACGCCGCGACGATGGACGGGGTCGCAGGCTCGGTGACGAAGGCAACCCGCGCGGTTATCTTCGACGACCTCAATAAGACCAACGCTGTCCGCGCGGCCAGGGCATTGGGCATCGCCAACCGCGATCTCGTCGGGTACGTCATCGGCGAGGAGGGTGCCCGCCGACGAGTCAACTCGACTTTGAAGGAGCAGTACGGCCTCCTCAAGGACGGCAGGGGGACTTTGGTCGAACTGGCCAACGGCGGTCAGATCGACGCGTTCAACGCCCTCGCACAGTCGCTGGGCTTGGTCGGTGACGAGTTCGACGAAGGCCGCAAGAAGGCGGCCGAGGCGGCGTCGGCAACGTCGACATGGCGCGACGCTCTCGAGACGCTGCCGAAGGACGTTCGGGTCGAGCTGAAGAACATGAACTACCAGCCGACTCGCGATGAGATCGAGGACCTGCGACGTCGGTACAACCTGACGCCGAAGCAGGTCCGCAGCATCCTTCGAGCGATCGACCGCGCGACACCTACGGTCCGCAGCGTGCGAGCCGAGCTGGCCCGTCTCGACGGGGAGGTCGCGACGACGACCATCCGCACGATCGAGGAGACGTTCGTCAAGCCTCGCAAGAGCGACCCCAAGCCGTCCTTGCGGGACATGCTGAACCGCCGCGACGGTGGAGTCACCGACTTCTACGCTGCCGGCGGCATCCGTGACGCCGAGTTCTACGCCAACGGCGGTCGGCGCGAGGATCACGTCGCGCAGATCGCCCCGGCTGGTTCGTGGCGGGTGTGGGCCGAGCCGGAGACTGGCGGCGAGGCGTACATCCCCCTGGCCCCGTCGAAGCGGTTGCGATCGCGTGCCATCGCTACGGAGACGGTCGCTCGTCTCGGCGGTGACGTTCAGTGGTTCGCTGATGGCGGTTTCGACGCAGCCACCTCCCTCGAACTGACCCAGATGCGTGTCCGTATCCGTGATCTGAAGCGTTCTCTGCGTGAGCGGGAGTCGTACAAGACGAAGTCGGGCAAGAAGCGTTCCCGTCCGACGCTGCGTGGCCTGGATCGGTTGCAGGCGAAGCAGGAGCTTGCTGAGGCGCAGGATGAGTTGCGCGGCAGTCTGCGGGTGACGCGTGCTGGTCGTCGTCGTGGCATGGGGCCTGAGCGGTACAACGAGTACCGCGAGGCGAAGGCTCAGGCGGCTGAGGATCTGAAGAACGCGCGCGCTGATGCGAAGTCGTCGTTCTTGGACAATGCGGACATCGGTTCGTTCTCGACGCCGCAGTCGGTGGAGCGGTTCCTGCAGAAGACGCTCGTGGACATGGCGACGTTCACGTCGCTGTTGATCGAGCTGAAGAAGAAGGGCGCGTCTCCGTGGCTGTTGGAGCAGTTGCAGAAGGCGGGTCCGTCGCGGGGAACGATCGGTCTGGCGCGCAAGTACCTGGCTGACTCGGGTGCGTTGAAGCGGGTGAATGCGTTGGCGAACTCGGCGACGTCGATCTCGGGTTCCTATGCGCAGTTCACGACCGATCCGAGGTTCTTGAAGCCGGGCGCCTGGTCGGGCGGTTTGTCGTCGTCGCAGACGAAGACGCTGCTGGTGAACGTGCAGTCGCTCGATCAGTCAGCTCAGGCTCGTGAGACGACCCGGGTCCTGTCGCACGAGTTGCAGTCCTTGGCGATGGGAGCGGGTGCGGGCGTATGACCACGGCGACCCTTGGTTCGAGCGGGATCGTGCTCAACGACGTGGATGTTTTCGGTGTGCGGTGGTCGTTGCAGGCCGGTTCGGACCTGTGGGGCAACTCGCCGGCACCTCGTGAGGTGTCCGGTGAGCGTGCCGTGGCGCACGGTTCGTGGTCGGCGACGCGGTACTTCCAGGCTCGCGAGTGGTCTCCGTCGTTGAACGTGTACGCGCCGGATCATGACGCGCTGCATGAGGCGCGGGCTCGGTTGGAGGCTGCGGTGTCGCTGGCGCCGTTCGTGGTGGTCGGCGATGAGCCGTTCTTCGGTGAGCGGCAGGCGACCTACCGACGTAGTGGTGAGCCGCTGTTCACGGAGGAGACCCCGACGGCGGCTCGGGCGTCTCTGTCGCTGCGGGCTGATGATCCGGCGATCCGTGGTCCGGTGAAGTCGACGTCGACGGGTGCGCCGTCGTCGGTCGGTGGTCTTGTGTGGCCGGCTATGTGGCCCGCTACATGGTCGGCCACGGTCACCTCGGGCGTGCTGCGGCTCACAAACGACGGGACGGCTCCTGCGTCGGTCCTGTGGCGCATCGATGGTCCGATCACGGACCCGTTTCTGATCGACATGGACTCGGGCACGGCGTTGCGCACGACGTTGACGCTTGCTGCTGGCGAGTGGTTGACGATCGACAGCGCGACGCACCGGGTGCTGGCGAATGGGGACGTGAATGCGTCGCGTCGTGACCGCGTGTACGGGTCGTGGTTCGACGCTCGTCCGGGTACGACGCAGGTCCAGTTCGGCGGTTCTTCGCCCGGCCCTGGCGCAAAGCTCACGGCCACTTATAGGTCGACGTGGATTTGAGGAGTGACGATGGCGACTGACGGTTACGCGCATCGCTGGAATGGCGTGGAGTACAACGCCTCGGCTGAGCGGCTGATGGGCTCGGTTCTCCTGATGCCAGGCTCGGCGTCGGCGTTCTCGGCTCGGGGTGGGCGGCGGGTCAACGGTGCTGGGCTTGCCGTGTCCGTGGGTGGTTCGCCTGAGCAGGTCAGCGTCACGGCTGGTGCTGGTGTCATCTTCGATAGTGGTTCGGCGTCGAATGGTCCTTGGCTGTTCGAGATCGATTCCACGAAGACGTTGAGTCTGCCGGCGCGTCCGTCGACCGGTCAGTCGCGCATCGATCTGGTGGTCGCCCGCGTGTATGACTCGGACACGGGCCTCGGGTCGGCGAAGGAGCTCAAGGTCGAGCGGGTTGCTGGTACGCCGTCAGCGACGCCCAGTGAGCCGACGTCCCCGGCCTCGTCGCTCATCCTCGCTCGCATGCTGGTGCCGGACACGGGCTCGATCACGGTGACGCCGAACCCGGTGCGCACGGTCGCGGCCGGCGGCGTGCTTCCCGTGTCGACGACGGCGGTTCGCGACTCCCTGTCCGCCTATGGCGGTCTGGTGGTGTGGAACGAGCAGACGGTCCGGCTGGAGCGGTACGACGGCACCGCCTGGGCGGCGCTGAACGCTGCGGCTTACGTGCGTCGCGATCGGGCGACGTCGCAGGGCATCCCGGACCAGGCGACGACCGGCGTGAACATCACCGACGCGACGATGCCGAACGATGGTCTGTGGACGTACTCCTCGACGGCACCGTATGAGTACACATGTCAGTCGGCTGGGTTCTACATGGTTGTGTTCTCGGTTCAGTGGGATGCGAACACGAACGGTCGTCGCGGGCTCTACGTCTACGTCAACGGCACTCAGACACCTGAGGGCTCTGACGGCCTGCCGGGAGGCACCTACGCGTACCGCCAGCAGGTCATCGCGGCGCAGTACTTCAACCAGGGCGACACGATCAGCGCCCGCGTCTACCGGTCCGGCGGCGGCTCGCTGCCTATCGTCGCGTCCAAGGTGGCGTTCGTTCGTACCGGAGTTTGAGCGATGCTGACGTGGTACGTCGCTGACCTCAAGACGGGGTTGTTCGTCGAGGAGCTGCCGCTGAAGGCGGACAGCCTCGAGCGGACGATCGGCACGAAGTCGACGTGCACGGTCAACCTCGACGTCCTCGATCCTTCGTGCCCGCCGAACTGGACGAACCTGGTCGACGGCCGCCGGTCGATGATCGTCCCGGTGAATGACGACCTGCCGCTGTGCGGATACCTCGTCACCGATGCGGTGCCTGGTTCGGAGACCGTGCCGCTGACTCTCGAATCGATCGAGGCCGTTCCCGAGTACGTCAATGTCGAGGACGCTGAGTTCGACGAGACGGTCGACGACGAGGCCGACATCATGGCCGCGTTGTTCTCCCAGAAGATCACTGCCGGTTGGGGCTTCGAGCTCGCGGTGACGAAGACGGGCCGCAAGGCAACTCAGTCCTACTCGGGCCTGGAGGACCGCACGGTTGCGTCGGCCGTCTCGGACCTGGCCTCGAAGGCCAGCGGACCGGAGTGGATCACTCGCATCCGCTGGGAGGACGGCACGCACCGGCGGTTCATCAAGACCATCGAGATCGGCCCGCAGGTGGGACGAGAGATCCAGTCCACGGTCATCGAGAACATGCACCTGGAGTCTCGCCGCCGCCCCCGGTCGTGGCAGAAGAAGGCCGTGCGGACGATCGCGACGGGTGACGGAGCGGGTGAGTCCCGTCCGATGTCGACACCGGTTGTCGATGACGTCGCGATTGCTGCCGGAGTGCCGCCGTGGGAGCTGCGGGTGGCGGCGACGTCGATCGAGACGGACGACGACCTTGACCGGGTCGCCTTGCAGGCCTCGATCCAGTACCGCTACGGCACCCAACGTTGGGAGCTGGAGATCGCGCAGACCGAACAGTCCGCACCCAAGATCGTCAGGGACTACGACATCGGCGACACGGTGAGGCTCGATCTTGACCCGACGGAGGTCGACCCGGCCGAGTACCACGGTGCGGCGCGAGTGATCGGCTGGCGGGCGACGGTGCAGGGCGGCGTTCTGACCAACGCGACTCCGGCGTTCTGGGCACCGGATGAAGGGAACGTCGCATGAGCCTTCCCTCCATGACGTCGAGCAACCCTCTGGCGCAGATCTGGCGAGAGATGGAAGGTCTCAAGCGACTCGTTGCCGAGGTCCGCTCCTCGATGGGCGTGTTCGAGAACGTCACGGTTGGCAAGGGCGGCATCGATCTGAAGGAAGGCGGCCAGTTCCGTCTCTACGACTCCACCGACACGCTGGCGATGACGCTCGGCTCGGGCATCCTCGACATCCTGAACGCGGGGCGCCTCTATCTTTCGGACGAGAGCGGCGAGCGTGTCATCGGCATGGGCTCGGGCATCTTGGACCTGATCGACCCGGCCACGAGCGGCAGGATGCGGCTGCAACGTGGTCGCATCTACCTGTACGACTCGACGAACGCCGGGGGCCAGCCGGGCGTTATTGCAGTTGACCAGGGCGCCGGCACGAACTACCTGCGTCTGTTCCCACCGTCCTCGTCCGGCTCCGGTCTGGAGAACTCGATCACGGTCCGCGGTCGCACGCCCGGTCAGTCCGGTCAGGTGTGGGTCTACTCCGACGGCGGTTTCGTCCTCGACGTCGACCAGGGCGCCTACATCGGCTCGGACTCCGGCCAGGTGTACATCGGAGCCCCGGACGTCTTCCTCGACGGCAACCAGGTCAACCTCAACACCGGCGGCAACCTGCGCCTCTACGAGCTGCCGACGACTTCGTCGTCAGCGAACCTGAGGCTCCTGGAGGGCGGCGACCCTCGTGTCGCGTGGGTGACGTCGTCGCGCCGGTTCAAGCAGGACATCGAGGACTTCGCTCCACCTGCCGCTGACGTCCTCCGGCTGCGGCCTCGAACGTGGCGGGACAAAAGCGAGGTCGAAGATGACCCGAACACCACGTCACGCAACGCGGGGTTCGTGGCCGAGGAGGTCGCCGAGATCGAATCGCTGCGGTACCTGCTCGTCAACGCCGATCCCGACGGTGAGCCGCAGACGCTGAACTACGACCGGTTCCCCGCCGCTCAGCAGGTGGTGCTGCAGGACCACGAGCAGCGGATCGTGGACCTGGAAGCCGAGAACGCCGGGCTCAAGGAACAGGTCGCGGCGCTCGCTGCCCGACTCGACGCGCTGGAGGGCAAGTGAGCGACGAGACTTTCCGCTGGGTGATGTTCGCCGTCTTCCTGACGGCGTTCCCCATCTACACGCACACCGCCGGCATGATCGCGCGCCGCACCTCCTGGCCGTGGCGTCTGGTTCTCCTCGGTGGTGGCTTGCTGCTGCTCTACGTGACGACCGGGCAGATCAAGGCCCGCGTCTACAACGTGCCCATCGACGCCCTGTCCTACTTCGGCCTGGGCGGTGGGCTCGTTCTGATCGCAGGGATGGTGCTGGCGCTGGCGAGGGAGCGACGAACACACGGACAGGGGTGACCGCATGGACCCGGGGACAGCAGTCGTCTTGGGAGCCACCGTCACCAGCCTTGGCGGTGTCGCCGTGGCCGTGATCGGTGCGGTGTTCTCGGCCGAGCGTTCGAAGCTCATCCGTGAGCGCGACGAGGCCTTGGCGAAGGTCGCCAGTCTCGAGAAGACCGCAGGGGGCGGTTCCGATGCAGATTCGTGACACGCGGCGCACGTTCGCTGTCGTGGCCGTGCTGGTGGTCTTGGCGACCGTCGGGTGGGCCATGGCCGTCTACTACTTCGCTGACGGCAAGAACGCGGCAGTCAAAGACGCGAACCAGATCGCGCGCCCGGCTGACGACCTCGCGGCACGGGTGCAGGCGGCATGCCGGGGGAACGGGTCGGATGCGAAGCGGCTGGCCGAGAAGGGCCTGTGCTCGCGCGCGGCTGAGACTCGCAAGGAGATCGACAAGGCGCCGTCAATCAGCGGCCCGTCGCAGAACACGCAGGCTTCACCGATCCAGACGCGCTACGTCCCCGTGCCGGGTCCGACGGGTCGCCCGGGACAGGACGGCAGCGACGGAGAAGACTCCGACGTCCCCGGCCCTCAGGGCTCGCCTGGCGTCCCTGGTGCGGACTCGACCGTGCCCGGCCCTGTCGGCGCGCAGGGGCCGAAGGGCGACAGGGGAGAGAAGGGCGAGACGGGTTCGGCTGGCAAGGACGGTCGCGGGGTCGTCGGCGTTGCTTGCGAGGGCGGCCTGACCCCGGTGACGTTCACGTTCACGTTCTCTGACGGCACCACCCAGACCGTCACCTGCGGCCAACTCGAGCCGGTTCCCACACCGTCCGAGTAGCCAACCATCCATCCGCACCCGACCCACGTCGGGCGCTTCACCCTGCCCAGGAGGACCCATGGCGCTCCCCACCGTCAACACGCCCGGCTACGGACCGTTCCGCGGCCGTGTTGCGTGCGACTGTCTCCGTGCCTGGCTGCCGGTGTTCGAGGCCGAGCTCAAGCGGGTCGGCGTCATCAAGCACTCGATCGACGTCGCGCAGTTGACCGGTGGCGCATCGCAGTCCGGCGGCACGCACAGCCGAGGGGGAGCTGCTGACGTCTGGCAGCACGACTCCCGCACGGTGAAGATCGCGCGCGAGATGGGTGCCGCAGCGTGGGCCAGGACTCCCGCTCAGGGCTTCGACCCGCACTGCCACCTCGTGCTCAACGGCTGCCCCCACAACGGCCCCGCGCGCTACCAGATCGCGGACCTGGCCAGCGGGATGAACGGCCTGGCTGGTCGCGCTCGAGCCCGCGACGACGGCCCCGCGCCGCGACGACTCCGCACGTGGACCGCCGGCATCAAGTGGGCCAAGGCTCGCCAGAAGCCCGCGCGAGTCAAGTACCGCGTCTATGTGGCCAAGGAGCCCGGCGACTTCAAGAGCCGCCCCGTGAACGTCTTCGCCGGCCCCGGACACCACTACGACGTCATCAAGACCGTCAAGCACGGCGCGACGTTCACCGCGAACGGCAAGACCCACAAGACCAAGTCCGGCTCCATCTGGCGGCAAGGAATCCGTGGGGGTTGGCTCCCCGACCGTCGACTCAGGAAGGCATGACCATGCGACACGTCATCAACTTCATCCGCCGAGCAGCGGCTGGCTACGAGCCTGTCGTCGCGGGCCAGGTGGTCGCCGCGTTCTTCACGCTCTGCGCTGGACTCGGACTCGCGGTCGGCGACCTGCCTGCCAAGGCCAACGCTGGTCTGGCGTTCATCGGCGTCATCGCCCCGCTGCTGGCCGGTGCCTACTCGCGGCAGAAGGTCACGCCCAGCAAGCAGGTCACGGATCCAGGGAAACTCGACGGCGACGACGACCTGCACCCGGACCTCGAGCCCGACGACGAGGATCCGGCCGACGACCTGGCCGACGCCCCCGGCGAGCACAAGGCCTGACCATGCGTCCCACCCGCTACCGCCTCGCCGCGGCCCTCGGCGTCACGGCAACCGTCCTGGTCGCGATCAGTGACCGTCTCATCGGCATCCCCCGCGAGGCCAAGCGCCACGCGTCGATCAACCTTCACTAGGAGCCACGCATGCCCAACCCGACGTTCGTTGATGCGTACTGGCGTGTCGGCACCCAGGTCAGTGATTCCGAGTCTGACCCGGACCGTGACCCTGACATCGGTTGGGCAGACGAAGGCACCGTGTCCTTGGAGCCGGTCCTGGGCAACATCGTGTGGATCGATGAGGACGGGCGTGAATCGACGCTGACTCTGGCCCCGATGCGCGGCACGATCAAGCCGGGCGGTCGTATCGCGTGGGATCACGACCCGCAGTCGATCGATAACAGTATCCGCGTCGTCGATCTGACCGACGCGAACATCACCGGGCATGTCGAGGGTCCGGACGGCAAGACTCACACGCTCGTGGTCCGTAGCGCGAAGGCCAACGGGGTCAGCGTCTTCTCACAGTCGACGCCCCGCTTCAACGTCAGGATCTCGGCGGACAAGGTCAACAGCCTCGGCGTCGTCAACCTGGCCTCGCAGATTCCGCTTGAGGCGTCGGCCCCGATCGTCGTCGACCTGCGCAAGGGTGAGACTGGTGACCCTGGCGTGAGTGTCGAGTCGCTGGGTGTCAGTGGTGGCGACCTGACCTACGAGCTGAACGACGGCACGACGGGCACCGCCGGACCGCTTCCTGTCGGTCCGGGTGGTTCGGATGCTGGCGTGGCGGGCTACATCGGCACGCCGGGCTCGGCGACGCAGGCTGCACTTTCTGCCCAGAACCGTTCACGCGAGCAGTCAACGACCTCGACGTTCAACATCCTCGACTTCGGGGCGAAGGTCGACGGCCGCGAGGTGCTGGTCAACATGACGACGGGCTCGCCGGTGGTAACCCCGATCGGCACGCCCTTCACGTCCGCGGACGTTGGCAAGCGCATCGGTATCGAGGGTGCGGGCGTCATGTCGTCGGACTTCAACACGAACGCGAACGACGGCAAGTTGCTGTCGACGATCGTCAGCGTCTCCGGTGGCAACGCGACGATCGCGCACAACGCCGTGACGGACGTGTCGGGCGCGGTGGCCGTGTACGGCACCCCGGACGATGCGGCAATCGCTGCCGCGCAGAACGCTGCCTACGCAATGCGGTCCTTCATCGCCGGCGGCGGCACCGTGTTCTTCCCGCCGGGCCGCACGATCGTCACCCAGCCGCTCGGCTGCAAGGACTACGTCTCATGGGCTGGCGTGCAGCGAGATGTCTCGTGGGTCGAGGTAATCCAGGACTCCGGCAGCGCGACCGGTGCGTCGAACACGTCGTGGCTGCACTGCTCAGGCCGCACCAGCGCGAACCCGCTGACCGGCGCGGACTTCCGGCGCTTCGGCGTCAACGGGCGCTTCCACATCCGATCGGGTGGCTACGAGCCGTCGATCAAGGTGCTCAACATCTTCCACGTGAATCGCGTCATCGCGACCGAGCTGAACGTCTGGAACTCCGGCGGCACCTCACTGCCGTTCGATCATCAGTACGACTCGGTCACGATCACGCTGAACGTCATCAAGAACCCCGGTCGTCTCTACGCCGACGCGACCCGTGGCGGCGGCTCCGGCATCGGCATCGGCACCGTCAACAACGGCGGCTCCGAGCCCGGCCTCATCGCGTTCAACACCATCATCGGCGTGGGCGACGAGGTCACGCAGGCCCGCGGGAACAACGGCATCTTCCTCGAGGCGCAGGGCACGAGCACCACGCCCGCGAACCCGGCCGGCGGCTTCCGCATCATCGGCAACTACGTCACCGGCATGCGCGTCGGCATCTGTGACGCCGGTGCACTCGGGACCGTGGTGGCCGAGAACGTCATCGAGAAGTGCGAGGTCGGCGTCGCGCTCAAGTTCACGCCCGTGCGCGGCTCCTACCCCGGCACCGACGCGCTCGTCGCGCAGAACACGATCCGCGGCTGCAAGGTCCGCACCGACAACCTGCGCGAGGGCTGCGCCATCCTTGTCACCGGGGATAAGGACCACGGGACTACCGTCCGCGGGCGGATCGTCGACAACAACCTCCTCGACTCCGGCGGGCGCGCCGTGTACGTGGAGGCCGGCTACAACCCGATCTCCGGGCTCACGATCTCGCGCAACAAGATCCGTGGCGCTGTGCGTTCGGGCATCTACATCAACGTCAGCACGGTCACCGCCTCGTACCTGGACCGGCTCACGCTCAAGGACAACGACATCTCCGGCCACGGCACCGGCGGCGTCTCCAACGACACTCACGGCATCAACATCTACGCCGAGGTCCGTCACCCCACGATCAAGGGCAACCGCGTCACCGGAGCCAACGGCTTCCGGCTCGGCGCCACCGGCGTCCTCACCGAAGGCGGCGAGGTCTCCGGGAACGACTTCCCCGACGTCGCGATCGGCTCCGGCACCATCGCCAACACCGTCCGCATCTTCGGCAACCTGGGCTGGCCCACCCTCGACGCCTCGTCGGTCGTGCTCGTCCGGCCGCAGGAGATGCTCGACGTCATCGGCGTCACGGGCTCGACCCCGAACCCGACGACGCTGGGCCACACGACCCGGCACGTGCACAGGGCCTTCCCCAAGCAGGTCGACGGCGCGAACGCCGCGGTCGGTGTCTCGATGACCGTGCAGATCCCGTCCGACTGGTCCGCGTTCACGGTCCAGCTCGTGCACAGCGCGGCGGTCTCGAGCGTGCTCAAGACCGTCTGGCGCGCCGACGTCCAGGTGTGGAGCGCGGCCGACTCGATCCTGGCGGCCTCACCCGCGTCGGGTACGGCCGTCACGATCGACAGCGACAACACCGTCCGCGTCGCCGACCTCGCCACCGCCGTCGACACCACCGGCAAGCAGTTCGCCACCATCGTGGTCCAGCGTCAGGGCCAGGTCGCCGGCGACACCCTCACATCGGCCTACCCGGCCCTCGTCCACGGCGTGCGGCTGGTGCGCGCGGCCTGACGCCCTCGACCACGTAACTACACACCCCAGGAGGCCTGGATGAGAACGATCGCGGTCGCCGTGGACCCGGGCTACACGCATCGGGACGACGTCGGCGACCAGAAGTCGCTGCTCACCTACCGAGACGGGTCGGTCCGTTTCCAGCACTTCTGCGACCGCGGCGCTCGTGGCCTGATCGTGTGCGCGCCACGGCTCATGCTCGGCCAGGGCCACACCCTCACGCGTGATGTCGAGGGCCGTCCCACGGTCCGTGCCTCGATCCTGTGCGACGACTGCGGGACACACGGGTGGGTCACCGACGGACGCTGGCACACCTGACCCCAGCCGCTACCTTGAACCTGCCCGCCGACCATTCCAGTTTCCGGGCTACAACTTGAACCAAGTCCGGCCACCGCCGCGACAACGCCCCCGCTCTCCTGATGGAGAGCGGGGGCGTTCTTGTCGTCTTAGGAGTCGTAGCGCACGTGCAGGCCGGGCACATCCTGCGCGACCCGTGCGGCGACCATCCGCCACCAACCGGCCGGGAACCCGCCCGCATCGGCGTCCGGGATCGTCAGCACCGCCTCGACCGCGTCGCCGAGCGCGTCGACGGCCGCGTTCACGTGACCCGCGGCCACGACCTCAAGCTCCTCGACCTGCTCGCGCACACCATCGGGCACCGCCGACTGCCCGTGCTCCCACCGGCGTACCGTCCTCAGCGCCACCCCGAGCCGATCGGCCAGCCACTCGGCCGACACTCCTAGGTACTCGCGCACCATCCGCAACTCCGCAGGGCTCATCGGCTGCGTCCCGTCGACGACGACGCCCCCGACCGTCAGCCCGGGGACGTGGTTGATGAGTTGGTCGGTCATCCGATGTACGCACCGCTCTCGTCGAGGTTGGCCAGCACGTGGCGAACCTGCTCGAGCTCAGACTCCGTCATCAGACTGTCGGCCGTGAGAGTCTGATCGAATGCGAGGAGCTCGTCTCTCGTCATGCGCAGTTCGTAGGCGGCCTCGGTGACGGTGATGTCGCTCATGATGTCCCCTTGTGGGTTCCGGTCTGGGACTGTTTCCCTGACCTCGTGCCCTCACTCTATGTCACCTATGGTGACAAGCGCAAGCGTTTCGGCGAAGAACCCTTCACCGCCCCCGACCCGGAGCCAGAAGCCATGCCAACCTCGGCCTCGACGGACTCAGCGCAGAAGGCCTCGACTACGACACCGCCCGGCAACGACTCGACCAGAGCGTGCCCGACGGCTGGCGACTCATCTGGATCATGCGTGTCTGACGGCATCGTCGCGCACGGGACCATCGAGCCACCCGAGCGACGCTGGCAAGAAGTCACTAACGCCGTGTGGCCATACCTCAACGGCGAAGGACTACCGACCGCCGACCCACGCTGGGGACCCGTCGACCATGTGAGCCCGCGAGTACCAGTCGAAGCGCGCATCGTCTTCGAGCACGACGGACAGGTCATCCTCGAAGGCCGAGTCGCGCGCTGGGCCAACGGGTGCACCTACGTCGAGGTCAACGATCGACGGTTGCAGACGCGGGGAGTGTGGCTGGCGGATGGGGATGTGCGGCGGCGTTAGGGCCGCTCGTAGAACCCATCCATGCGGGCGTTGAACTCAGCCAGATCCGGGTGGGCGGCAATCTCCCGAGCCTCAGCAATCGCTAGGCGTTCATTCGATGCCTCGACGGCGAGGGCGAACCGATGCATCCATATCTCCGCGTCACGGGCGGCTAAGTTGACACCGAATCTCGCGATCGACAATTCCCTCTGGCCGGCCAGCCAGCGGTCCGCCGCAGCCAACACGGCAGGGTCTACGTGGACCGGCTTGCTCAGGTTCGGGCACCACGGAGCATGGAGTCCGTAGAGCCCGTCGCAGCACTCGTACTCGCGGTCGGACTCACTCATGCTCGCCACTCGTCCTGGAAGTCGGTGAGGGTGGTCATGCGGACTCCTTCACGTAGTCGATGAGCGCTCGGCGGATAACGTCCGAGAGCGTCTCGCCACGAGACTCTGCCTCGACCTTCGCAGCGTCCCAGGTCTCGTCCTCGATTCGCACCGTTCGCCGCGGAGTCCCCTTGCCTGTCATGACAGGCACGCTATCGGGTGTCATGACGATCCCCAATCGCCCGAGCCGCCGTCTCGTTCCTTCTCTTCGCGGATTGTTCGTGCAACATCCATGACTACCTCTAGTTCCGCGTTCACACGTTCCGTGACTGCGCCGGCCAGCAGCTCACTAGCGCAAGAGATCGTGCAGGCATCCCAGCCGGTGCCCGCGCGCGTCCCGATTTGCACCCAGGCCGAATCCTCGCCGCTCTCAGCCGATCGGCCGGAGGCATGGTCAAGAACCAGATTCGTACCGCAGTTGTCGCACGTGAGGCTAGTACTCATCTGATGCACCGGCGTCCATCTTCACAAGAATCACTCCGAGTCGGTAGCCGATGCGACTCTCAATGGTTCCCGAGGGGTACGCGCCCAGCTCGTGAGCAATCTCCCTAACCCCCTCGATGGCCGCGAGCAGTCGCTCAGCAAGGTCGGCAGCATCGGTAGCCACCTTCGTTGCCTCGACCAAAGCGGCCTCTGTCTGTTCGGGTGTCATGACACCCACCCTACCCGGGTGTCATGACACCCGCAAGCATCCAACTAGGACGCCCGTCTCGACCGCTGCCCCCGAGCACGCACACGCTGCAGCCGGCGCACATCCAGCGGGAACTCAGCCAACGCATCCGGGTCATCGATCAGACGATTCATGCGCTGGTGAAACGTCAGCTCCGAACAGCCGAACCGCTCACGGATAGCCGACTCGCGCGCACCCCGGAACTGCCACGACAGGCGCGAGAACTTCAGCATGTCGCGGTGGGTGTCGGTGAGGGGCATGGGGACAGGCTGCCACTGGGTGCCGACAGTTCTGTGTGAAGGTGTGGGGTTCAGGTTGGGGATGTGAAGGGGTGGGCTTCTAGGGATGTGTAACGAGGTATAACGACACGCCCCAGACGGCCCGTGGGTACACGGTGGAACACAAGAAGAAATCCCAGGCCATACGGCCTGGGATTTCAGTGTGTCCGAGGGGGGACTTGAACCCCCACAGCCCTATCGGGCCACTAGCACCTCAAGCTAGCGCGTCTACCAATTCCGCCACCCGGACTCGGGTCGTGCGCATCTCTGCGGCACGAGGAGAGACTCTAGCAAACCTCACGCCGCGATCCATCGGGGGTCCTGCCGGCCCCCGGCTCGACTCGACAGACGCCGCTCGGACTTGCCACCATGGAATGGATGAGGCCCCGGGAAAGTATGAGTTTCCCGGGGCCTCTCGGTGAGATCGCGTGATGGTCGGTCTCTCCAGAACCTTCTCCTCAGTCCCCCGGACCGCATCACCGGCCGGGTCGCCTGGGGGTCGAGACCCTCGGCGTGGGAGCTGATCTTCCAGTTCCTTCCCGCTCTCCCGAAGGAGTGCGTGGGGATAGTTCTACGCCCGTTCACGACCCCGCCGCAAGGGGTTTCGGCGGACTTCTGCGCATTGTTTTCCTGTCCACCGACGGGTCCACAGAAACACCGGGTGGATGCACAGGAAACGGCGCGTTGTGCACAGTCGGCGTCCACAGGTGGGGACAACCCGCTGGGTGTCAGGCGAGCTGGCTCAGCGTGTGGATCACCAGACCGGCCAGCCCGCCGACGACCGTGCCGTTGATGCGGATGAACTGCAGGTCGCGGCCCACGTGAAGCTCGACGCGCTCCGCCGTCTCCTTGCCGTCCCAGCGGTCGACCGTCGCCGAGATGATCGTCGCGACCTGGCTGCCGTAGTGGGTGACGGCGTAGCCGGCGACGTCGGCGAGGGTGCGGTCGACGCGGCCGGCGAGCTGCTCGTCGTGCTGCAGCCGGTCCGCGATCGAGAGCAGCTCCTGCAGCACGCGGCTGCGCAGCAGGCCCTCGGAGTCCTGCAGCGACGACAGCAGCGCGCGGCGTAGGGCGTCCCAGAGCGCGATCGACGTGCCGACGACCTGCGGCTGGGTCAGCACGCGCTCCTTGAGCCGCTCCGCGCGCGCCTGGGTGTCGGGGTCGTGCTGCAGGTTGTGCGCCAGGTCGCGCAGCCAGGAGTCGAGGGCCTGACGGGCTGCGTGGTCAGGCGTCGTCTTGATCTCGTGGACGAAGCGCAGCGCCTCCAGGTAGATCCGTTCGGAGACCCGCACGTCGACCCATTGCGGGGTCCACCAGGGAGCGCGTTCCTCGACGATCGACGTGATCTCTCCGCCGTGCTCCTCGAGCCAGCGCAGCAGCTCGGTCATCGCCAGGTCCACGAGCCCCGTGTGGGCGTGGTCGGCGACGATCTCCTCGAGCAGCTGACCCGCGGCGGGGCTGAGCGGCTCCTCGGCGAGGCGGGGCACGATCGCCTCCTGCACGACCAGTGCCACGTCGTCGCGCTTGATCTTGGACAGCCCGTCGCCCAGCACTCGGGCGCCCTCGTCGACGACACGACGGGCGTGGTCCTCGTCGGCCAGCCAGACGCCGACCTGGCGGGCGACCCCGGCGGACAGCACGCGCTCGCGCACGACGTCCTCGCGCAGGAAGTTGTCGGCCACGAAGTCCTGCAGGCTCTCGCCCAGCGACGCCTTGCGCCGCGGGATGATCGCGGTGTGCGGGATGGGCAGGCCGAGCGGGTGGCGGAACAGGGCCGTCACCGCGAACCAGTCGGCGATCGCGCCGACCATCGCGGCCTCGGCGGCGGCGTTCACGTAGTCGAGCGCGCCGTGCTCCCCCAGCGTCGCGACGTAGACGATTGCGGCGATCGCCAGCAGCGAGGTGGCCACGACCCGCATCCGCCGCAGACCGCTGCGGCGGATCTCGTCGTCGGCCGTCGAGCCGATTGCCAGACCTGACGTGCTCGGACTCGTGCTCGGGGGCGTCGTCACCCGGCGAGCGTAGCCAGGCTGGGCGGGTCCGCACTGCGTAGACTCCCGGCATGAGCTTCAACGAGGGTGCCGACCTCGACACCAGCCAGGTGATCGGGGGCGCGGGCAAGGGCGGCA
This sequence comes from Aeromicrobium sp., assembly GCA_023257515.1. GTDB lineage: Bacteria > Actinomycetota > Actinomycetes > Propionibacteriales > Nocardioidaceae > Aeromicrobium. The sequence continues at coordinate 2,773 of JALRCA010000019.1, read as the reverse complement.
TCGCGATCGGCGGCGGCATCGGTGGCCTCGTGATCATCCTGATCGGCGCGTTCTTCGGGGTCGACCTGTCCTCGGTGACCGGTGGCTCGACCAACCCGTTCGGCACCAACCAGATCGAGCCCGGTGGCTCGCAGTCCGCGACGGACTTCTCGCAGTGCAGGACCGGTGCCGATGCCAACCGCGACGACACGTGCCGCATCATCGGCACCGTCAACAGCGTCCAGGACTACTGGCAGGACGCGCTGCCCAAGGACCTGGACCGGCAGTACCAGCAGGCCAAGACCGTCATCTACTCCGGTGCGACCACCTCGGCGTGCGGCACCGCCTCGAACCAGACCGGCCCGTTCTACTGCCCCTCGGACCAGCGGGTCTACATCGACGCGAGCTTCTTCGACGAGCTGTCCTCGCGCTTCGGCGCCGACGACGGCGCCCTCGCTCAGGAGTACGTCGTGGCGCACGAGTACGGCCACCACATCCAGAACGTGCTCGGCATCCTCGCCAAGGCGCAGGACGGCCGCACCGGCGCGACGAACAACGGCGTACGCGTCGAGCTCATGGCCGACTGCCTCGCCGGAGTCTGGGCCAAGCACGCCTCGACCACCGAGGACGCCGACGGCGACGCGCTCCTGAAGCCGCTGACCGAGTCCGACGTCCGTTCCGCGCTCTCGGCCGCGGCCGCGGTGGGCGACGACCACATCCAGCAGTCGGCCGGCGCGACCGTCAACCCCGACTCCTGGACCCACGGCTCCAGCGAGCAGCGGCAGCGCTGGTTCATGACGGGCTACGACTCCGGCACCATCCGCCAGTGCGACACCTTCGCGACGAACGACCTGTGACCGCATGAGCACGCCCGCCCCGGCCCGGCGGCTGGGGGCGGAGGTCTGGATCGTCCTGGGCCTCTCGCTCGGCCAGTCCGCCGTCTACGCCCTGCTCAGCCTCGTGGTGAAGCTGACCCAGGGCTCGCTGCGCAGCAGCACGGCGACCCTCAACTCATCGCGCGCCGAGCAGGGCTGGCTCGACCTCACGCTGCAGCTCGCGGGCATCGGCTTCGCGCTCGTGCCCGTCGCCCTCGCCTGGTACCTGCTGTCGCTCGACCCCGAGGAGTCGCGGGTCGCGAAGCGTCTCGGCATGGGACGTGACCGGCCGCTGCGCGACCTCGCCACGGGTGCCGGGCTGGCGCTCGTGATCGGGCTGCCGGGCCTGGCGTTCTACTTCGCCGGACGCCTCCTGGGCATCACCGCCGACGTCGTGCCGGCGCCCGACGTCGTGCACTGGTGGACCGTGCCCGTCCTCGTGCTGAGCGCGTTCCAGAACGCGCTGCTCGAGGAATTCGTGGTGGTCGGTTACCTGATGACGCGGCTGCGGCAGCTGCGATGGTCGCTCGCGGCCACGATCGCCACGAGCGCGCTGCTTCGCGGCAGCTACCACCTCTACCAGGGCATCGGTCCCGCGATCGGCAACGCCGTCATGGGCGTCGTGTTCGGCTACTGGTTCCACCGAACGCGGCGCGTCATGCCGCTCGTCGTCGCCCACACGCTGCTCGACGTCGTCGCGTTCGTCGGCTACCTGGCCCTCGCCGGCCCGTTGGGGCTGCGCTGATGAGGATCCGGTACGACGACGCACTGCCCATCGCGTCGCGGCGTGACGACATCGCCGCGGCGCTGCGGGACCACCAGGTGGTGGTCGTGGCCGGCGAGACCGGATCGGGCAAGACCACCCAGCTGCCGAAGATCGCCTACGAGCTGGGCGCGCGCTCCATCGCCCACACGCAGCCGAGGCGCATCGCGGCTCGCTCGGTGGCCGCGCGCATCGCGCAGGAGTGCGAGGTCGAGCTCGGTACCGAGGTCGGCTACGCCGTCCGCTTCGACGAGCGGCGCCGCCGCGACACCGCCGTCTCGCTCGTGACCGACGGGCTGCTGCTCGCCGAGATCAACCACGACCGCGACCTCCGGCGCTACGACACGATCATCGTCGACGAGGCGCACGAGCGGTCGCTCGCGATCGACTTCCTGCTCGGCTACCTCAAGGAGCTGCTTCCCCGCCGTCCCGACCTCAAGGTCGTCGTCACGTCGGCGACGATCGACGTCGATCGGTTCGCAGAGCTGTTCGACGCGCCCGTGATCGAGGTCAGTGGCCGTACGTACCCCGTCGAGATCCGCTACCGCCCGATGGCCGACGCCGACGGCGACCAGCTCGAGGCGATCTCCGACGCGATCGCCGAGCTGCCGCGCGAGGGCGACGTGCTGGTGTTCCTGTCGGGCGAGCGCGAGATCCGCGACGCCGCCGAGCACCTCGAGGGCAAGAAGTACCCGCGCACCGAGATATTGCCGCTCTACGGTCGCCTCGCCGCGCAGGACCAGCAGAAGATCTTCAGCTCCCACCCCGGACGCCGGATCGTGCTCGCCACCAACGTGGCCGAGACGTCGCTGACCGTGCCAGGCATTCGCTACGTCGTCGACCCCGGCTACGCGCGCATCTCGCGCTACAGCCAGCGGCTCAAGGTGCAGCGGCTGCCGATCGAGCCGGTCTCGCAGGCCAGCGCGGCCCAGCGCGCCGGCCGCTGCGGCCGTGTCGCCGACGGCATCTGCATCCGGCTCTACTCCGAGGAGGACTTCCTCGGGCGCCCGGAGTTCACCGATCCCGAGATCCGTCGCACGAACCTCGCCTCGGTGCTGCTGCAGATGGCCACGCTCGGGCTGGGAGAGGTCGCCGACTTCCCGTTCATCGACCCTCCGGACCCGCGCAGCGTCGCCTCCGGGCTGGCCCTGCTCGA
>JALRCA010000259.1 GCA_023257515.1 Aeromicrobium sp. | reverse complement strand
CTCGAGCTGACCGTGCTGCTCGACGTGGTCGCCGACCGCGTCCTGACCCCGACCGCCTACATCTGGCGACACGGCGAGGACGACCGGCTGGCCTACGCCGTCATGACGATGCTGCACCGCAACGCCCTCGACCCGGGCATCGTCGAGCCGTGGCTCGCTCGCCTGGGCGACGGCATCCGGCCCCCACGCATCCGCGGTCACCTCGACACCGAGTGGCCGTCCCCGCCGGCCCGCAACACGTCGGCGTTCCTGCGCGCCCTGCACCTCCAGCTCGCGCTGGGCGTGCGCGGGCGGGCCGACCTGCAGAAGGACGACGAGCTGTTCGCCGAGCAGCCCGCCCACCGGGCCGACCTGCTGCTCGCCGTGCTCGACCAGATCCGCGCCGAGAGCCCGTGGCTCTACCGCCCGACCACGAGGGCCCAACCGGTCGAGTGAGCGTGACCTGCGCCACCCGTGGCGTACCGTCTGCGCCATGACGCAGACCGAGCCGACCGCCGACGACGCCTCGACCAGCGCTCCCTCCGACGAGGCGCGCTCCGCGCCCCGTGTCGACGATGTGCGCTCCGCGCCCCCTGCCGACGATGTGCGCTCCGCGCACGGGGGAGTCCATGCCCTCGAGGTGGCGCGCGCCCACGGCGTCGAGGTCATGTTCACGCTGTCGGGCGCCCACGTGTTCCCCCTGTACGACGCAGCGGTCACGGCCGAGCCACCCATGCCGATCATCGACGTCCGGCACGAGCCGACGGCGGTCTTCGCCGCCGAGGCCGTGGGCAAGCTGACGCGCACACCCGGTCTCGCGGTCCTGACGGCGGGTCCGGGGGTGACGAACGGTGTCAGCCCGGTCGCGCAGGCCCACTTCGCCGGCTCACCCCTCGTCGTCGTCGGCGGTCGTGCGCCCGCCGGGCGCTGGGGCACGGGGAGTCTGCAGGAGCTCGACCACCCGCCGATCTTCGAGACCGTCACCAAGCTATCGCGGACGGCGCACACGGTCGAGGACATCGCGCCGACCCTCGAGACCGCGTTCTCGGCGGCCGGGTCGTCGCATCGCGGCCCCGCGTTCGTGGACGTCCCCATGGACCAGCTGTTCAGCCACGCAGCGGTCGGCGAGCCACACGTGGCCTCGCCCCCGGAGCCGATCGCGCCGGACCCCGAGGAGCTGCGAGCCGTCGCCGCCGTGCTCGCCTCCGCGCAGCGGCCGGTCCTCGTCCTCGGCACCGACGTCTGGTCCGACGGAGCCGAGGAGGCGGCGCTGCGGTTCGTCGAGGAGTCAGGAGTGCCGGCGATCGCCAACGGCATGGGCCGCGGCATCGTGCCCGGGGGTCACCCTCAGCTGGTCACGAAGGCCCGCTCGACGGCGCTCGGCCAGGCCGACGTGGTGGTCGTGGTCGGCACACCGCTCGACTTCCGGCTCGGCTACGGGGTCTTCGGCGGCAAGGACGGCGCCCCACAGGCCCGCACCGTCCACGTGGCCGACTCCCCCGCGCAGATCTCGACCCATGCCGAGCTCGCGGCCCGGGCGTGCGGCGACCTGACGGCGTGCCTCGACGGCATCCTCGTGGCCCTGCAGGCCTCGGTGGGCGCACGTCCGGACTGGGCTCCCTGGCTCGCGGACCTGCAGGACCGCGTGGCCGCGGCGGTCGCGCGCGACACCGACCTGCTGGGCGCCGAGGCGGACCCCATCCATCCCGCGCGCATCTACGGCGAGCTCCTGCCCCGGCTCGAGGACGACGCCGTGGTGATCGGCGACGGTGGCGACTTCGTGTCGTTCGCCGGCAAGTTCGTCGAGCCGCGGCGTCCCGGCGGATGGCTCGATCCCGGCCCCTACGGGTGCCTCGGCGCCGGCGCCGGCGCCGCGATCGCCGCACGTGTCGTGCGTCCGTCGAGCCAGGTCGTGCTCCTCTACGGCGACGGTGCCTCGGGCATGTCGCTCATGGACGTCGACACCATGGTCCGGCACGACCTCCCGGTCGTCATGGTCGTCGGCAACAACGGTGCCTGGGGGCTGGAGAAGGGTCCGATGCAGTTCCTCTACGGCTACGACGTCGCCGCCGACCTGGCGCCCGCGACCCGTTACGACCAGGTCGTCGAGGCGCTCGGCGGTGCCGGCGAGACGGTGACCGATCCCCGGCAGATCGGCCCGGCGCTCGACCGTGCGCTGGCGTCGGGCGTGCCCTACCTCGTCAACGTCATCACCGACGTGGGTGCCGCCTACCCGAGGAGCACGACCGGAGTGTGATCTGGCCCCTCGGCGTGGCGGCCGAAGACGGGCTATCGTCCAAGACGTGACTCGGACCCCAGACGGTGCCCGAACCACGACGCGGGTCGACGTCCTCGGACCGATCGTCCTGCGGGTCTCGGGGGAGACCGTCCGGCTCAGCGAGCTCGAGCGCGGCCTGCTGGCCGCGGCGGCGGGGCGTGCCTGGATCGGCGGAGCAGCCCTGGAGCAGTGGTTGTGGGGCGACCATGCACCTACCTCGGCGCGCAACCGCGTGCAGTCGCTCGTCTCGGGTCTTCGCCGCAAGGGGGCCCAGGACGTCCTGGTCACCGAGGACTCCGGCTACCGCCTCGGGGTCGACGTCTCGACCGACCTCGACGCCTGGAACGACGCGCTGGCCCTGGCGCGCAACGGGCTGTCCGTGCCCGAGGACGAACGCGCCGATCGCCTGGCGGCGGCCGCGGAGCGATTCCGCGGCGAGCCCCTGCACGGCGCGCCGTCCACCCCGGACGTCGAGGCCGAGCGCAGCCGCCTGCGCGACCAGTGGCTCGAGGTCGTGGAGTCCGAGATCGCCGCGCGACTGGCCGCCGACCAGCTCGACGGCCTCCCGACGCGTCTGGCCCGCCTGACCGCCGACCACCCCTTCCACGAGGGCCTGCTGGCCCAGTACGTGCTGTGCCTCGGTGCCGTCGGCCAGCAGCAGCGCGCCCTGGAGGTGTATCGCCAGACCCGCGAACGCCTCGTTGACGAGCTCGGCGTCGAGCCGTCCGAACGGCTGCGGTCGGCCCACCAGCGTGTGCTGAACGGCGACGTCGAGGCGATGCCGCACGATCGCACCGCCACTCGTCGGGGGTGGTCGGACGCCCCGGTCCCCCGCACCCTGCCGCGCGCGCCGGCCACGTTCGTGGGGCGTCAGGACTGCCTCGCGACGGTTCGCGCGGCCGCGGCCCAGGCGACGTCGGGGCCCGTCGTGATCTCGGTCAGTGGTCTCAGCGGGTCCGGCACGTCGGCGCTCGCTGCGGCCGCCGGGGCCGACACGAGCCACCTGTTCCCGGACGGCACGCTGTACCTCGACGCGGCGAACCTGGCGACCGAGACCGGGCCCCACGCCGCCATGGGCACGTTCCTCGGCATGCTCGGCCTGCCCTCGACCATCGTCCCCGACGACGCCGCCGCGCGTACGGGGCTCTACCGCTCGGTGCTCAGCGAGCGGCGCGTCCTGGTCGTGCTCGACAACGTCGACCAGGCCGACGGGACCGTGAACCCCGCCCTGCGTCAGCTGCTCCCGACCGCTCCCGGGTCGTGCGCGATCGTCACGTCCCGCGCGGGCGCCGAGGTCCTCGACCCGACCGTGCAGCTGCGACTGGGCTCGCTCGACGAGGACGAGGCGGTCGCGCTGCTCGAGACCGCCGCGGGAACCGACCGGATCCAGGCGGAGTCGGCCGCCGTGCGTGAGCTCGTGCGACTCACCGGCGGACTCCCCCTCGCCCTGCGGCTCGTCGGGAGCCGACTCGCGAGCCGTCCCGACCTGACGGTGCGCGGTCTGGTGTCACGACTCGAGCGCGGTGCCGGCACGGCCGCACTGGACCCGTCGGCCGCCGAGGCGCTCGACACGAGCGTGGCTCTCGTGTGGGACCGACTCCCGGAGGGTCCGCGGCGCGCCGCCGCCCTGCTCTCCCACCTCCCGTTCCACACGGTGAGCGCCTGGGTCCCCCAGCACCTGCTGGGCCCCGACCACGACGGCGACCGAGCGGTCGACGCCTTGGTCGACGCGTGCTTCGTGGAGCCGGTGCTGCGAGAGGGCCGGCTGCCGCAGTACCGCCTGCACGACGTCGTCGCCCGCTTCGCCCGCGCCCACGTCCCGGCCGAGGACCCCGACGGGGACCTCGAACGCGTCGCTGCTGTGCTGCTCGGTCATCTCGTGGCCCATCGTCACGACCTCCCGCTGCAGTTCATGCCCGCGCCCCCGGTGCCCGACCACGTCGAGGTGGTCCGGGCCGTCGAGCTGAGTCGCGAGGAACGCCGACTCGTGTGCGCGACCGAGCTGCCGCTCGCCGCGGCGTGCGCTCGCGCCCTCGTCGACCGCGACCGCGACCTCGAGCTGGCGTGGCGGCTGCTCGTCGCGTGCGACAACGCCCGTGGATTCGCCGTCAGCGACGACGACTGGCTCGAGACGATCGACGCGGTCCGCGACGGCCTCGTCGGCGACGACGAGGATGCGCGGCTCGGTCGGGCGATGCTGGACGTGCTGCGCGCGTGGCACCTGCAGGACCTGCTCGGCCTCGCCTCGCCCGCGCTCGAGCTCGCGACGTCGGCCCGCCCCGCGCTGGAGGCGGCAGGTGCCCGAACCGCCGTGGTCTCGAGCGGCCTCGTCGCCGCCTACGCCGCCCTGTCGATCGCCGACCGGTCCGCCGCCGAGCGCGAGCTGGCGACCGTCGACGCCGCGCTGTCGGGTGGGGCGAACCTGGTCCTCTCGGGCTGGAGCCTGGTCGTGTGGGGCGAGCTGTACAACGACTTCGACGAGCTGCTGTCGTGCGAGCAGGTCCTGTTGACGGCCCGCGCGATCCTGTCCGCCACGCCCGAGCGCATCGGCTACGCCCGGGCCACGACCTACCTGTCACGCGCCCTGGCCCGTCAGGGCCGGTGGGAGTCCGCGCGTGACCTCGCCGACGAGGCGCTCGACATCTTCGGGGAGTACGGAGCGGTCCAGCCGGCGACGATCGCCCTCGATGCACGGGCCGAGATCGCCCTCGGCCTCGACGACCCGTACCACGCGGCCGAACTGGCGTCGGTGGCGCTGGGCCGCGCCCGCACCTCGCGCGACGAGTTCCTGCTCGCCAGGTCGCTGCGCACGCACGCCCGTGCTCTGGCCGCCCAGGGTCGTCTCGACGACGCGGCCCGGCAGCTGCGTGAGTGCGTCGACCGGTTCGAGTCCATCCACCGCACCCTCAGCGTCGCCGCGACGTGGCGTGAGCTCGCCGCCGTGCTCGACCAGCTCGGACGCGCCGAGGACGCCGACCTGGCACGTCGCAGCCAGGCCGAGGCCGAGGCCCGTGCCGCCGGCCAGCACGCCTGACCCGCTTGCAGGTCTCCCACAGCCCCCGGAGGGGTCGCGCGAGAGGTGAGGGTACCCTCAGAAACATGGTCCAGGGGTTTGCCGTCGCGATGGCGTGGGCGCATGACTGAGACCGCACCCCGCACCGCGGCCGGTCTGCTGCGACGCGCGGTCCGACGACGTCGGGGCATGCTCGCCCGGGGCTGGCCCCTCATCTGTCTGTGGCAGCTGGGCGAGGCGTTCGTGCCCGTCCTGATCGGCCTGACGATCGACCGCGGCATCGCCCCGCGCGATCCCGTGTGGTTCCTGCTCGGGTGCTCCCTGCTCGCCGCCGACATCGCGCTGCTGAGCTACTCCTACCGGTTCGGCGCGCGGTTCAGCTTCCGGGCCATGCAGGTCGAGGCCCACGAGCTCCGCGTCGAGGTCGCCCGGCACGCCCTGCACGAGCGCGGCACGGAGAGCACGTTGCTCCCCGGCGAGACGCTGTCGCTCGCCACCGCCGACACGGAGATGACGAGCGCGATGTTCCGCCAGCTCGGCTACGCGTCGTCGTGCCTGCTCGCGGTCGTCGCGATCGCGGCGTACCTGCTGAGCATCGACGTGTGGGTGGCCGTCGTGGTCCTGGCCGGGGTGCCGCTCGTCGTCGCGTGCACACAGGTGCTCACCCCGCTCGTCGCCCGTCGGACCGAGGCGCAGCAGGAGGCCGTGGCCGGAGCGGCCGGACTCGCGACCGATCTCGTGAGCGGCGTGCGACCCCTGAAGGGCGTCGGCGGCGAGGACGTCGCCGTGCGGCGGTACCGCACGGCCAGCGTCCGCGCCCGCGACGCGAGCGTCCGGATGGCCGGCTCGTGGGGCCTGCTCAACGGTCTGACGACGAGCCTCAGCGGCGTCCTGCTCGCCGTCGTCGCCCTGCTCGCCGGTGAGCGCGCGCTCGCCGGCGAGATCAGCATCGGCGAGCTCGTCGCGATCGTCGGACTCGCGCAGTTCCTGGCCGAGCCCATCAACGGGCTCGGCGACCTGAGCGCGCAGGCGGCGCAGTCGTACGCGTCCGCCGGTCGCGTCGCCCGGTTCCTGGCGACGCCCCACGACCTCGCGACCGGCCCGGCGACGCCGTCACGCACGACGCGGCTGCGCCTGGACGGCGTCACGTCCGGTGTCCTCGACACGGTCGACCTGGCCACCCAGGACGGTCTGGTCACGGCCGTCGTCACCGACGACCCCGGAGCCAGCGACGCCGTGGTCGCCCTGCTCGAGGGCCGCGTGGTGCCCGAGGCGGGGGCCGTCCTGCTGGGTGAGGACGAGCTGACCGCCACGACGATCGCCTCACGACGCACGAGCCTGGCCGTCAGCCCGCACGACCCGGCGATCTTCGAGGGCACCGTGCGCACGGTCATCGACCCGGACCTGACGGCTGCCCCCGAGCTCGTGGAGCGCGCCCTCGTGGCGACCGCGGCCGACGACGTCGTGGGGCTGCACCCGGACGGGCTCGAGCGTGAGGTGCTCGCCGACGGGACGACCCTGTCCGGTGGCCAGCGCCAACGACTGTCCCTCGCCCGGGCGCTCCTCGCCGATCCACCGATCCTGGTCCTGCACGACCCGACGACCGCGATCGACGCGGTCACCGAGCGCGAGGTGGCGCACGGTCTGCGGTCCGTGCGTGCCGTCCCCGGCCGCGCGACGCTCCTGCTGACGTCGAGCCCGGCGCTCCTCGACGTCGCCGACGAGGTCGTGGTGCTGCGCGGGGGCCGGGTGGCGGCGCGGGGACGCCACGCCGACCTGCTCGCCGACCCCGAGTACCGCACGGCGGTGCTGCAGTGAGCGACTCCCCCTTGACCGGCCGGACGTTGCTGCCGGTCGCCGACCGTGGCGAGACAGTCCGGGTCGCGTGGCGCGCCCTGCGTCCCCACCGCCCGGCCCTCGTCTCGGCCGCCGCTTGCTTCGCCGTCGTCGGCGCCTGCGGCGTCGTCGCGCCCTGGATGCTGGGACGGATCGTCGACGTCGTCGCCTCGGACGGGCCCGGCGACGAGATCGTGGTCGCGGCCGGCGTGATCGTCGCCGCAGCAGTCCTCGGAGGCGTGTTCGCAGCCGCGTCCCAGCTCCTGCTCGCTCGCGCGGCGGCGCCGGCCCTGGCAGACCTGCGCGAGCAGGTCCTCGACCGCACCCTCCACCTGCACCCGGCGACGATCGAGCGCGCCGGCGCGGGCGACGTGCTCTCCCGGGTAGGAGACGACGTGCGCCAGGTGACCGAGTCGATCGACGAGGCGGTCCCGTTGCTCGTCAACTCCGTCGTCGCAATCGGGTTCACGGCCGCCGGCCTCGGGGCACTCGACTGGCGCCTCGGGCTCGCCGGTCTGGCCGCGGTGCCGCTGTACGCCCTCGGGCTGCGGTGGTACCTGCCGCGGTCCGGTCCCTACTACCGCCGGGAACGGACGGCCCAGGGCGAACGGGCCCAGGCCCTCGTGAACGGCCTGGAGGGCGCCGCGACCCTGCGCGCGTTCGGCCGCGAGCACCGTGCGGTGGAGCGTATCGAGACGACGTCGCGCGCGGCCTACACCGTCACGCTCGACGTGATGGGCCTCTTCCTGCGCTTCGGCGCACGGGGCAACCGGTCGGAGGCCGTCGGCCTGCTGCTCGTGCTCGGCACCGGCTACCTGCTCGTCGCGAACGACGCCGTGACCGTCGGTGCGGCCACGGCCGCCGCCTTGTACTTCCACCGCCTGTTCAACCCGATCGGTGCGGTGCTCATGGTCTTCGACCAGATCCAGTCGGCCGGCGCGTCGCTGTCGCGCCTGGCCGGGGTCGTCCTCGTCCCCGCCGACGACGATGTCGCACCCGGTGCCGTCACGCGCGACCAGGACCTGGTGCTCGACGGCGTGCGGCACGCCTACGACGACGGTCACGAGGTGCTGCACGGCATCGACCTGCGCGTGCGTCCGGGCGAGCACGTCGCCCTGGTCGGCTCGACCGGCGCCGGCAAGACGACCCTCGCCCTCGTGGCCGCGGGTCAGCTCCACGTCGTCGACGGGTCGGTACGTCTGGGCGAGGAGACGATGACCCCCGCCCTGGCCCGGACCCACGTCGGACTGGTCTCGCAGGAGGTGCACCTGTTCGCGGGCACGATCCGCGACAACCTCGTCCTCGCCGACGGCGACGCGAGCGACGACGCCGTGTGGTCGGCTCTCGCCGACGCGCACGCCGAGGTCTGGGTGCGGCGGCTGCCCGACGGGCTGGACACCGACGTGCGCCGCACCGACGTCTCGCTCACGGCGGCCCAGGTGCAGCAGCTCGCCCTCGCCCGGCTCGCCCTGCTCGACCCGCCGGTCGCCGTGCTCGACGAGGCCACCGCCGAGGCCGGATCGGCGGGAGCGCACGCCCTCGAGCTCGCCGCGCAGTCCGTGATCGCCGGCCGTACCGCGATCGTCGTCGCGCACCGGCTGTCCCAGGCCGCGGCGGCCGACCGCGTCGTCGTGCTGGAGCACGGCACGATCGTCGAGGACGGCCCGCACGAGGACCTGGTCGCCGCCGACGGACGCTACGCCACGCTGTGGCGGGCCTGGTCCTCGCCCGTCTGAGCGGCGGCCGTCGTGGCACAGTGAGGACCGTGAACGCCGCGACTCCCCGCCAGGCCGAGCTGACCCATGTCGTGACCGATGCCGACACCGCCGCGGCGCTGGGGTCCGGCGACCTGCCGGTCCTCGCGACGCCGCGACTGCTCGCGTGGTGCGAGGCCGCCACGTGCGCCGCCCTCGAGCTCGAGGACTCCCGCACGAGCGTCGGAACCCGTGTCGAGATCGAGCACGTCGCGGCCAGTCCCGTCGGGGCGCGCGTGACGACCCAGGCCGAGGTGGTCCACGAGGACGGGCGCCTGGTCACCTTCCGGGTCAACGCACGCGACGCCGAACGTGGCACCCTGCTCGCCCACGGCGAGGTGCGCCGCGTCGTCGTCGACCGTGAGCGGTTCCTGTCACGCCTGCCCTGAGCGGTGCCGCTGCGCACCCTCGTGAGAGACTGGCGCGTAGTCGACCGAGGAGAACATCATGGGCAAGACCGGCCGCAAGCGCCGCGCGCGTCGCAAGAAGGGCGCGAACCACGGCAAGCGCCCCAACGCGTGACGCATCCGCGCACCAAGCACCGAAGCCCCCGCCGAGGCGGGGGCTTCGTCGTGCGGGGGCGGCTCCGGCTCAGCCGCGCCGCTCGCTGATGCGCAGCTGCTCGCTGATCTGCACCTGGTCGCCCTGCTGGACGCGCACCTGCACGGTGCGGATCGACAGGAGGACCTTGTCACGCAGCGGCTCGGGCGCGACCTCCGAGCACGAGCGCGACACCAGACCCTTGACGATGCGCTCGAGGTCGTACTCGGTGAGGCACTCCGAGCACTCCTCGATGTGCGCCTGGATCTCGTCGCCGCTCGCGGTGTCGATCTCGTGGTCGAGGAACAGGTAGAGGTTCTCGAGGGCCTTCTCGCAGTCGGGGCCGTCGCACGTCATGCGGGATCACCCGCTCCCTGCACGGCCATGCCGCGGTCACGGGCGTAGTCCGACAGCAGCTCGCGCAGCTGACGTCGCCCACGGTGCAGACGCGACATCACGGTGCCGATCGGCGTGTCCATGATCTCGGCGATCTCCTTGTACGGGAAGCCCTCGACGTCGGCGAGGTAGACCGCGTAGCGAAAGTCCTCGGGGAGCTTCTGGAGCGCGTCCTTGACGTCGGAGTCGGGCAGGTGCTCGAGCGCTTCCATCTCGGCGGACTTCAGTCCCGACGAGGAGTGCGACTCCGCGGCGGCGATCTGCCAGTCCTCGATCTCCTCCGTCACCTGCTGCGGCTGACGCTGCTTCTTGCGGTAGGAGTTGATGTAGGTGTTGGTCAGGATGCGGTACAGCCAGGCCTTGAGGTTCGTGCCGGGCTTGTACTGGTGGAAGGCGCTGAACGCCTTCGCGTAGGTCTCCTGGACGAGGTCCTCGGCGTCCTGCGGGCTGCGGGTCATGCGCAGGCCGGCGGAGTAGAGCTGGTCCAGGAACGGGAGCGCCTCGGCCTCGAATCGGGCCTGGCGCTGCTCAGGGGTCTCGGTGGCGACGTCGACCACGGGCGTGTCGGTGGCGTCAGTCTTCGACGGGTCGGTCATCACGGACCAGCCTACTGCGGATCCGGTCGCGGGCCTCTCGGCACATGCCAGCACGGGCGTACCTCCTTCGCCCATCGTCAACGGCGCGGGGGTGGCGACTATTCCGGTGGTCGTCCGGCGGGCCGTTCAGGCCTCGGGGTCGATCGGCAGGACGAGCTCCGGACCGTTGTTCCTGACGTCGTTGACCTCGCGCGAGACCGGGAACGCATCGAGGCGTCCGGGCGCCGCCGGCACGAGCAGGTCGAGCAGCGTCGCCGGGTCCTGCGGACTGGGGTCGAGCCAGGCATCGCGCGCGTCCGGCTCGACGAGCAGCGGCATGCGGTCGTGCAGGTGACCGAGCTCGTCCTCGGCCGTCGTGGTGATGATCGTGAAGGTGATGAGCCACGCGTCGTCGGCCGATGCGCGCCAGAACTCGTAGAGCCCGGCCATCGCCATGACCTCACGGTCCTTGGGGGTGATGTAGAACGGCTGCTTCAGGGGCTTGCCGGCCTTGGTGCGGGGGCCGTCGGGCGACTCCGAGGCGTACCACTCGTAGTAGCCGTCGGCCGGGACCAGGGCGCGGCGCCGGCCGAACGCGCGCTTGAAGGACGGCTTCTCGGCGACCGTCTCGGCCCGCGCGTTGATCATGCGGTTGCCGACCTTGGGGTCCTTGGCCCACGACGGCACGAGTCCCCAGCGGGCGCGCAGCAGCTCGCGCTCCGGTGGCTCGTCGTCGCGCGCCCTGGCGATGACGATGGGCGCGGGCTTCGTCGGCGCCATGTTGTAGTCGGCCTCGAGCTCGTCGGCGCCCTCGCCCAGGCGCGCGGCGAACGCGCGATCGAGATCGACGGGGGTCCTGGAGGTGGCGTAGCGACCGCACATGCCTCACAGCCTGGCACGAACCGCCGACACCGGGGGCCAGCCCACCGTCGCCCAGCCCACCATCGCCCAGCCCACCATCGCCCAGCCGACCACCACGCCGCGCTCGCGTTGTGCTGTGGCGCACGTCTGCACACAATGAGGGCATGACCGTTCTGCGCACCCTCGCCCGCCCGATGCTCGCCTCGATGTTCGTCTATGGCGGGGTGAACGCCGTGCGTCACGCGTCGGCCATGGCACCCAAGGCGAAGCCGGTCGCCGACCTCGCGGCCAAGCAAGGTGTCTCGGTCTCGCCGGCCAACCTGGTGCGCATCAACGGCGCCGTCCACGTGGCCGCCGGTGCGGCGCTCGCCACCGGACGTGCACCGCGGCTCTCGGCGCTCGTGCTCGCCGGGACGCTCGTGCCCACGACCGCCCAGGGGCACCGCTTCTGGGACGAGACGGATCCCGGCGCACGCCAGAACCAGACGATCCACTTCCTCAAGAACGTCTCGATGATCGGCGGTCTGCTGCTGTCGACGCTCGATCCCGACCCGCACCAGAAGATCCTGCCGCGCCGCGCGAAGGACAAGGTCGTCGACGCCGCCCACGACGTGGCCGACCAGATCGACTCCCTGCGTCACTGACGCCCTCCCCGCTGAGCGTGACGATTCGAGGCGACACGCCGGCGTGTCGCGGTAGAAACGTCACTGCCAGAGGGGGCGGTGGGGTCGACTAGGGTGGCGGGGATGAACGCCCCCGCTCCGCTGCCGTGGCTCGCGCCCTACCGCGACACCCCGATCGACGCGCAGGTGCTGGTGCCGAGCTCGAAGTCGCTCACGAACCGCGCCCTCGTGCTCGCGGCCCTTGCCGAGGGCCCTTCGACGGTCCGCCGCGCGCTCGTCTCGCGCGACACCACGCTCATGGTCGGAGCCCTGAACGCGCTCGGCGCGACCATCGAGCGCGACGGCATCGACTGGCACGTCACGCCGGTCCCCGACGCCGGGGAGGTCCCTGTCCAGGTCGACTGCGGGCTCGCCGGCACGGTCATGCGCTTCGTGCCGCCCCTCGCGGCGCTCACGCACCGATCGGTCACGTTCGACGGCGACCCACGCGCGCGCGAGCGTCCCATGGCCACGACGATCACGGCCCTGCGCGGGCTCGGTGTCGACGTGCAGGACGACGGACGCGGTGCCCTGCCGTTCACGGTGCACGGGTCCGGCTCGGTCGCCGGCGGCGGCCTCGATCTCGACGCGAGCTCGTCGAGCCAGTTCGTCTCCGCCCTCCTGCTCGCCGCACCCCGCTTCGGCGCCGGCCTCGACCTGCGCCACGTCGGCCCCTCGCTGCCCTCGCTCCCCCACGTCGAGATGACGGTCGCCGAGCTGCGCCGCCGCGGCGTGCTCGTCGACGACGGCCGGCCCGACCGCTGGCAGATCTCCCCGGGCCCGATCGCCGCGCTCGACGTCGAGATCGAACCGGACCTGTCCAACGCCGGCGTCTTCGTCGCGGCGGCCCTCGTCACGCGCGGCCGCGTGCGGGTCCGCGGGTGGCCCGAGACCACGCAGCAGGCCGGTGACGCCTGGCGCGACATCGTCGTCGCGTTCGGCGGCCACGTCGAGCGCGACGGTGCCGACCTGGTCCTCGGCACCGACCGCCCCCTGCAAGGCGTCGAGCTCGACCTGCACGACGTCGGCGAGCTGACGCCCGTCGTCGCCGCGCTCGCAGCGCTCGCCGAGGGCCCGTCGCGGCTCACGGGCGTCGCGCACCTGAGGGGGCACGAGACCGATCGCCTCGCTGCCCTCGCCACCGAGATCAACCGGCTCGGCGGCCACGTGACCGAGCTCGACGACGGCCTCGAGATCGAGCCGAGGCCGCTCCACGGAGCGATCTTCGAGACGTACGACGACCATCGCATGGCCCACGCCGCCGTCGTGCTCGCGCTGCGGGTGCCCGAGGTGTTCGTCGAGGACGTGTCGACGACGGTCAAGACGTACCCGAACTTCGCTCCGGTCTGGGAGCGTCTGGTCTCGTGAGGCACGACGACGAGCACGCCGCGTTCGAGCGACCCCGCCGGCGCACTCGTCCGCGCACGAAGGACCGTCCCGACTACTCGGCCGCCGAGGTCGCGACCGTCGTCACGATCGACCGCGGTCGCTACACGCTCACGGTCGACGACGGCGACGGCCCGCGCATCGTCACGGCCATGAAGGCCCGCGCCCTGGGACGACAGGGCGTCGTCGTGGGCGACGACGTGCGCGTCGTCGGCGACACCAGTGGCGACGAGGGGTCGCTCGCGCGGGTCGTCGAGGTGCTCCCCCGCCGCACCGTCCTGCGCCGCACGGCCGACGACGACGACCCGATCGAGCGCGTCGTCGTCGCCAACGCCGACCAGCTCGTCGTCGTCACGGCGCTCGCCGACCCGCCTCCGCGGCTGGGACTCGTCGACCGCTGCCTCGTCGCGGCGTTCGACGCCGGGATGGAGCCGCTCGTGTGCCTGACCAAGTCCGACCTGGGCGACCCCGCCCCCGTCCTGGCCCAGCTCGAGCCGCTCGAGGTCCGCTCCGTCGTCACGCGACGCGGCGACGAGGCGGGCCTGGACACGCTGCGCGAGCAGATCACCGGACGCACGAGCGTCTTCATCGGTCACAGCGGCGTCGGCAAGTCCACGCTGGTCAACGCCCTCGTGCCGGACGCCGACCGCGCCACGAGCCACGTCAACGAGGTGACGGGCCGCGGTCGCCACACCTCGACGTCGGCCATGGTCCTCGAGCTGCCGGGCGGCGGTCGCATCATCGACACCCCCGGGTTCCGGTCCTTCGGCCTCGCCCACGTCGACGTGGACCGCATCATCGGCGCCTTCCCCGACCTGCTCGAGGCGACCGACGCCTGCCCGCGCGGCTGCACCCATCTCGACGGCGAGCCCGAGTGCGGGCTCGACCTCGCCGTCGCGGCGGGCGTGGTGCGCGCCGACCGCGTCGCGTCGGTACGCCGCATCCTGGCCAGCCGCGACGCGTTCGACTCCTGGTGACCCGACACGTGACGACCGGGGTCCCGGGCCCCGGGGACTGCACGCAATAGCCTGTGCCCATGTCCCACTCCTGGAACGACGACGTGCGGCTCGCCCACGTCCTCGCGGACACGGCCGACAACCTCTCGATGGACCGCTTCGGCGCGATCGACCTGCAGGTCTCGACCAAGCCGGACATGACGTACGTGACCGAGTCCGACGAGGCCGTCGAGTCCGCCATCCGCCGCACGCTCAAGGCCGCGCGCACCCGCGACGTCGTGCTGGGCGAGGAGCAGGGCGAGGTCCAGGGCTCGACCGGCTCGCAGGAGCGGCGTTGGATCGTCGACCCGATCGACGGCACCTCGAACTTCGTGCGCGGGGTCCCGGTGTGGGCCACGCTCATCGGGCTCGAGGAGGACGGCGAGGTCGTCGTCGGCTGCGTCTCCGCCCCTGCTCTCGGCCGCCGCTGGTGGGCCTCGAAGGGCGCGGGGGCGTTCACCGGCAAGTCCTTCATGCAGGCTCGCGAGATCCGGGTCTCACGGGTCTCCGAGCTGGAGTCGGCGTCGCTGTCCTACAGCTCGCCCGGGGGCTGGGACGCCCTCGGCAAGCGCGAGGCGTTCGACGCGCTCGTGCGGCGCGTGTGGCGCAGCCGGGCGTACGGCGACTTCTGGTCCTACATGCTCCTGGCCGAGGGCGCCGTCGACCTGGCCGCCGAGCCCGAGCTCAACCTGTGGGACATGGCGGCGGTCGACGTGATCGTGCGCGAGGCAGGAGGGCGGTTCACGGGGCTCGACGGCTCCGACGGACCGTGGGGAGGCAATGCCCTCGCCACCAACGGCCGCCTGCACGACGCGGCGATGGCCTACCTGGGGCACTTCCCGGACGACGCGCCTCTCGAGCCGGGCTGGCAGGACGAGCCGGAGGACGACGTCGAGCGCTCGAACGTGCTGGACTTCAATCGCCCCTGGGGTGCACCCGACGGTCCGTGAGGTGTCTCGACGTGCGGTCCTGGTCCCACGGGTGTGATCGGCGTTACAGTCGACGGACCGACGCTGGAGGTGTCCCATGCGGGTCCGAGACGTGCTGTCGTCCAAGGGCAGCGACCGAGTCCTCACGATCACGCCCGAGGCGACCGTCGCCGAGCTCCTCGACGCCCTGGCCGAGCACGACGTCGGCGCCCTCGTCGTGAGCGACGACGGGCGGGCGTTGCTCGGGATCGTGTCCGAGCGCGACGTCGTGCGCAAGCTCCGGCACGTCGACGACGCGCGCGCCGCCACGGTGTCCTCGATCATGTCCACGGACGTGCACGTGTGCGGCCCCGACGACAGCTTCGGCTCGCTCATGGCGACGATGACCGACCGGAGGGTGCGGCACGTCCCCGTGCTCGAGGACGGGGTGCTGGCCGGCCTGCTGAGCGTGGGCGACGCGGTCAAGCACCGGATGGAGCAGCTGGAGTTCGAGCGCGACCAGCTCTCGACGTACGTCCACGGAGGCTGACGGGCGCTTGTCCTCGATACGTTTCCGATATATCGTTTAGATATCGACAACGTATCGACACGTGCTGCAACCCAGGACGTGTCACGAAAGGAGGAGTCATGCACAGCGATGATTTCCGCTCCAGGGGCCGACGCCCCGACCCCCGCCGCGACGCACGACGGCGCGGACCACGTCGCGACGACGACGGACCCATCGGCCGTGACATGGGCTGGGACCTCGGTCGCGAGCTGGGACCGGGCTTCGGCTTCGGTCCCGCCTTCGGCCATCCGGGCCGCCGTCGCGGCCGCCGGGGCCGCGGTGGCGACGTGCGTGCCGCCGCCCTGCTGCTGCTCGAGGAGCAGCCGCGTCACGGCTACGACCTGATCCAGGAGATCGGCCGCCGGTCCGAGGGCGCCTGGACGCCCAGCCCCGGCTCGATCTACCCGGTCCTGCAGCAGCTCGAGGACGAGGGCCTCGTCGAGTTCGAGCGCGTCGACGGCCGCAAGACGGCCTCGCTCACCGAGACGGGCCGCGCCCACGTCGAGGAGCAGCGCGAGCAGCTCGGGACGCCGTGGGAGGTCCCGGCCGATCGCGGAGGTGACGAGATGCGCGCGTACGCGACGTCGCTCAAGTCGTTCCTGGGGGCCTGGAAGCAGGTCGCCCAGGACGGCTCGCCCGCCCAGCGGGAGCAGGCCACGGCTATCCTGCAGCAGGCCCGCAAGGACCTGTACCGCGTCCTCGCCGAGGACGCCTGACGGTGGACCGCATCCGTGTGCCGGAGTCCGAGCTGACCTACCGGTTCAGCCGGTCGTCCGGTCCGGGCGGCCAGCACGTCAACACGACCGACAGCCGCGTCGAGATCCTCTGGGACCTCGGCGCGACTGCCGTGCTCGGACCCGAGCAGAAGGAGCGCGCCCGGCAGCGGCTCGCGTCCCGGCTGCGCGGTGACGTCCTGTCGGTCACGTCGTCGCAGTACCGCTCCCAGCACCGCAACCGCGAGGCGGCGCGCGTCAGGCTCGAGGAGCTGGTGGCCAAGGCGGTGGAGCCGCCGCGCCCCCGCCGCGCCACGAGACCGACGAAGGGGTCGGTCCGGCGGCGGCTGGACGCGAAGGGTCGGCGCTCCGAGCTCAAGCAGCAGCGGCGGCGACCCGAGGCCTGAGCGGTCGGCTCAGTCCGGCTGCTCGTCCTCGGTGTCGTCGTCGTCCTCGCCGGTGTCGGCTCCCTCGACCCCCTGCGTGCCCTCGGGCTGCTCGGTGCCCGGATCCGTGGGCACGTCCGGCGGGACCGTGCCGGAGGGGTCCTCGGGCACGTCGGGGCCGGGCGGGTCCTCGGGCACGCCCGCGTCGTCGGGCCTGACCTCGTCGCCGGGACCGGGTACCTGGTCGGACATGCGCTCCTCCTCGGAGATCGACTTCGTCCCCATCCTGCGACGTCACCCCCTCCCGCGCGACCCGACCACCCCGCACCCGACCCCCGCCTCCCCCACCCCCTGAGCGTGACGATCCCGGGCGCAGATCGGCGGTTTGCGCCCGGGATCGTCA
>JALRCA010000239.1 GCA_023257515.1 Aeromicrobium sp. | reverse complement strand
GTCACGGCGCCGTCCGCCCAGCCGATCACGTGGCCGGTCGCGGGGGCCGCGCCGGTGTCCGCCTGGGCCGGTGTCCCGATCGCGGCCGCTGTGCCCATCACCAGCGTCAGTGCGCCGAGCGCGCCGAGCCGGGGTCGCCACTGGATCATTCGTTCCTCCTGAGATGTGTGACCGCCGACACCCACGCGACGGCCATCGCACGGTAGGTCGGCGGTCCCGTCAGGAGACCGCGATCAGGAGGAACCGGTCGAGAAGTCGGACGGGCATCCGACGGACCGGGTCGCGGGAGGGCTCAGACGTTGAAGCCGAGCGCCCGCAGCTGCTCGCGCCCGTCGGGCGTGATCTTGTCGGGGCCCCACGGCGGCATCCAGACCCAGTCGATCCGGAAGTCGTTGACGATGCCGTCGAGCGCGGCGCGCGTCTGGTCCTCGATGACGTCGGTCAGCGGGCAGGCCGCGGACGTGAGGGTCATCTGGAGAACCGTGTTGCTGTGCTCGTCCACGTGCACGCCGTAGACGAGGCCAAGGTCGACGACGTTGATCCCGAGCTCGGGATCGACGACGTCCTTCATGGCCTCGTAGACGTCGTCTTGGGACGTCGCGCCCGCAGGCGCCGTGTCGACGGCAGGCAGGTCGCTGTGGTCGACGGTGGCCTCGGTACCGGTGTTGTCGGTCATGCTGACTCCTCCACGGCTTGGCTGGCGGCGTCCTTGAACGCCATCCACGAGAGCAGCGCGCACTTGATACGCGCAGGGAACTGGGCGACGCCCGCGAACGCGACGCCGTCCTCGAGGACGTCCTCGTCGGCCTCGACCTGACCCTTGCCCTGCATGAGCTCGGTGAAGGAGTCGAGGACCGTCATGGCGTCCGTGAGGGGCTTGCCGACGACGAGATCGTTGAGGACCGACGCCGACGCCTGGCTGATCGAGCAGCCGGCGGCGTCGTACGACACGTCCTGCACGACGTCGTCGGCCAGGTGGACGCGCAGCGTGATCTCGTCGCCGCACGTCGGGTTGACGTGGTGCACCTCGGCCTCGAAGGGGTCGCGCAGACCCGCGCCGTGCGGCGCCTTGTAATGGTCCAGGATGATCTCCTGGTACAGCGTGTCGAGGTTCATCTCACGCTCCGAAATACTCACGCGTGGCCACGAGGCCGTCGACGAGCGCGTCGATCTCGTCGTTCGTCGTGTACAGGTAGAACGACGCGCGGACGGTCGACTGCACGCCGAAGCGCAGGTGCGCGGGCTTGGCGCAGTGGTGGCCGGCCCGGATCGCGACGCCACGCGAGTCCAGGACCTGCGCCACGTCGTGCGAGTGGATGGCCCCGAGGGTGAAGCTGATCGCTCCCCCGCGGTCGACCGGCTCGGTCGGTCCGACGATCGTCAGGCCGGGGACCTCCTGCAGGCGCTCGAGCGCGTAGGCGGTGACCTGCTGCTCGTGGGCCGCGACCGCGTCCATGCCGATCGCGTCGAGGTAGTCCGCGGCCGCCGCGAGACCCACGGCCTGCGCGATCGGCGGCGTGCCGGCCTCGAACCGGGCCGGCGGCGGTGCGAACGTCGAGCGCTCCATCGTGACGGTCTCGATCATCTCGCCGCCCCCGAGGAACGGCGGGAGCGACGCGAGCAGCTCGTGCTTGCCCCACAGGACGCCGATACCGGTCGGTCCGACCATCTTGTGGCCGGTGAAGGCGACGAAGTCGGCCCCGAGGGACGCGACGTCGACCGGGAGCTGGGGCACGGCCTGGCTCGCGTCGACGACGACCAGCGCGCCGACCTCGTGGGCGCGGCGGATGATCGGCTCGAGCGGGTTGATCGTGCCGAGCATGTTCGAGACCCACGTGACCGTGACGACCGCGGTGCGCTCGGTGACGAGCGAGTCGAGGTCGTCGAGGTCGAGTCGTCCCTCGTCGGTCACGCCGAACCAGCGCAGCGTGGCGCCGGTCCGCTCGCACGCGAGCTGCCACGGCACGATGTTGGAGTGGTGCTCCATCTCGGTCGTGACGACCTCGGCGTCGGGCCCGATGCGACCGGAGTCCGCAAGGACCCGGGCCACGAGGTTGAGCGCCTCGGAGGCGTTCTTGGTGAACACGACCTCCTCGCGCCGGGGAGCGCCGATGAAGCGGCCGAGCCGCGTGCGGGCGTCCTCGAACGCCTCGGTGGCCTCGGCGCCCAGCGTGTGCATGGCGCGCGCCACGTTGGCGTTGTGCTCCAGGTAGTGGCGCTCGATCGCCTCGACGACCTGTCGCGGCTTCTGCGACGTGTTGGCGCTGTCGAGGTACACGAGACGCCCACCGGGCACCTCGCGCTCCAGGATCGGGAAGTCCTTGCGGACCGCCTCCACGTCAAACGAGTTCATGATCAGACCGCCGCAGCCTTGACGTACTTGTCGTAGCCCTGGGCCTCGAGCTGGTCGGCCAGCTCACGACCGCCGGACTCGGCGAGGCGGCCCGCGACGAAGACGTGGACGAAGTCGGGCTTGATGTACTGCAGGATGCGCGTGTAGTGCGTGATCAGCAGGACGCCGCGGTCACGCTGCTCGGTGTAGCGGTTCACGCCCTCGGAGACGACCCGCAGCGCGTCGATGTCGAGACCGGAGTCGGTCTCGTCGAGCACCGCGAACTTCGGGTTGAGCAGCTCGAGCTGCGCGATCTCGTGGCGCTTCTTCTCGCCGCCGGAGAAGCCCTCGTTGACGCTGCGCTGCGCGAAGGACGGATCCAGCGTCACGCGCTCGAGCGCGGCGTTGACGTCCTTGACCCACGTGCGGAGCTTCGGCGCCTCGCCGTCGATCGCGGTCTTGGCGGTGCGCAGGAAGTTCGCGACCGAGACGCCGGGGACCTCGACGGGGTACTGCATCGCGAGGAACAGGCCGGCGCGGGCGCGCTCGTCGACGCTCAGCTCGAGGATGTTCTCGCCGTCGAGCAGGACCTCGCCGTCGGTGACGGTGTACTTGGGGTGACCCGCGATGGAGTACGCGAGGGTCGACTTGCCCGAGCCGTTGGGGCCCATGATCGCGTGGACCTCGCCGGAGTTGACCGTCAGGTCGACGCCGCGCAGGATCTCCTTCTCGCCGTCCTCCGTGTTCACGGAGACGTGCAGGTTCTTGATCTCCAGCTTGCTCATTCTTCAGCTCCTGATGGGGGCGGACACGTCGACCATGACGCGACCGTCCTGGATGGTCGTGGGGTACGTGGGGACCGACTCGGTGGCCGGGAGGTTGAGGGCCTTGCCGGTGCGGGCGTCGAAGCGGGACCCGTGCAGCCAGCACTCGATCTCGCAGCCCTCGACCTCGCCCTCGGAGAGCGGGATGGCGGCGTGCGAGCACTCGTCGCGGATGGCGAGGACCTCGTCGCCGTCGAGCACCAGCGCCACGTCGACGCCACCGACGGTGACGGCCGTGGCCGTCCCCTCGGACAGCACGTCGAGGGGCGCGGCGAACTCGGGACCGCTCATGCGTCGCTCCCACCGGCTGCCCCGATGGACCCGGCGGGGGTGCCGGGCTCCGGGCGGCCATGAATGGCAGAGAAGTCGGCCTCGGCGAGCTCGTCCTCGATCGCCGTCACGAGCCGCTCCTGCAGCTCGGGGACGCCGATACGGCGGATGATGTCGTTGAAGAAGCCGTGGACGACGAGACGACGGGCCTCGCCCTCCTCGATCCCCCGCGACTGCAGGTAGAACAGGTGGTTGTCGTCGAAGCGACCGGTCGTGCTCGCGTGGCCGGCACCGGCGATCTCGCCGGTCTCGATCTCGAGGTTCGGGACCGAGTCGGCCTTGGCGCCGTCGGTGAGCACGAGGTTGTCGTTCTGCTCGAACGTCTCGATGCCCTCGGCGACCTTGCGGATGAGCACGTTGCCGATCCAGACCGTGTGGGCGTCCTGGCCCTGCAGTGCGCCCTTGTAGAGCACGTTGCTGCTGGTGCGCGGCGCCGTGTGGTCGACGAACTGGCGGTGCTCGATGTGCTGACCCGCGTCGGCGAAGTAGACGCCGTACAGCTCGGCGCTGCCCCCGGGACCCGCGTAGTCGACGTTGGCCGTGGTGCGGACCAGGTCGCCGCCGAGGCTGATCTCGAAGAACCGGACGGTCGCGTCGCGTCCGACGCGCAGGTTGTACTGCGCGGCGTGGACGGCGTCGTCCTCCCAGTCGTTGATCGTGACCAGGTCGAGGTGCGCGCCGTCGCCGACGACGACGGGCACGAACGCGTCGTACACGGCGCTGCCGGTGTGCTCGACGACGATCTTCGCGCGCGCGTTGGCGCCGACACGGACCACGACGTGGCCCCACACCGGGTGCTCGAGCGAGTCGCCCGACAGCGTCAGGCGGACCGGCTCGTCGAGCTCGGCGTTCGCCGGCACGTCGAGGACGACGGCGCTGGGCGCCTGGGCCGCGGCCAACGCGGCCAGGCGGTCGAACGGCGCGTTGACGGCCAGGTCGCGTGCGTCGTCGGCCGAGAGCGTCGTCAGCGTCGCAGCCTCGGGCAGCTCCTGCTCCCACGTGAGGGTCGCGTCGGACGCCTCGCCGTCGAGGAGCCCGCGCAGCCGCTTGAGCGGCGTGAAGCGCCAGATCTCCTCGAGACCGTTCGGGACGGGGTGCGCCTCGAGCTCGTAGGACGGCTCGGGGTGGAGGTGGCTCTCGACGTGCTCGAGAGCGTTCTCGATGACGGTCAACCGACCGCTCCTTCCATCTGCAGCTCGATCAGGCGGTTCAGCTCGAGCGCGTACTCCATGGGCAGCTCGCGGGCGATCGGCTCGACGAAGCCGCGCACGATCATCGCCATCGCCTCGTCCTCCTCCATGCCGCGCTGCATGAAGTAGAAGAGCTGGTCGTCGCTGACCTTCGAGACCGTGGCCTCGTGCCCGAGCGTGACGTCGTCCTCGCGGACGTCGACGTAGGGGTAGGTGTCGGACCGGCTGATCTGGTCGACGAGCAGCGCGTCGCACTTGACCGTGCTGGCCGAGCCCTCGGCGCCCTCGAGCACCTGCAGCAGGCCGCGGTACGACGTGCGGCCACCGCCACGGGCGACCGACTTGCTCAGGATCGAGCTCGACGTGCGCGGCGCCGCGTGCACCATCTTGGCGCCGGCGTCCTGGTGCTGGCCCTCGCCGGCGAAGGCGATCGACAGCGTCTCGCCGCGCGCGTGCTCACCCATCAGGTAGACGGCCGGATACTTCATCGTGACCTTGGAGCCGATGTTGCCGTCGACCCACTCCATCGTCGCGCCCTCCTCGCAGACGGCGCGCTTGGTGACGAGGTTGTAGACG
Source organism: Aeromicrobium sp. (assembly GCA_023257515.1). Lineage (GTDB taxonomy): Bacteria > Actinomycetota > Actinomycetes > Propionibacteriales > Nocardioidaceae > Aeromicrobium. The sequence goes on along the minus strand of JALRCA010000239.1, from coordinate 94 downwards.
TTGTTCGACCAGTTCTGGATGGTCGTGTACCGCACGCGGGCGTTCTTCTTGACGATGATCTCGACGACCGCGGAGTGCAGCGAGTCGGTGGAGT